>JBDTNG010000078.1:0-3361 GCA_039933895.1 Flavobacterium sp.
TAATTGCCATGAACAAAACAGTAAATATGAATTTAGGAGGTTTTTTCTTTCACATTGATGAAGACGCCTATCAGAAATTAAATCGCTATTTTGATGCTATAAAGCAATCACTTTCAAGCGAAGGTCGTGAGGAAATCATGAACGACATCGAAAGTAGAATTTCAGAACTTTTTTCTGAAAAAATGACAAGCGAGAAACAGGTTCTTGGTATGAAAGATGTTGACGACGTAATTGCCGTTATGGGTCAGCCAGAGGATTATAAAATTGAAGATAACGATCCAAAAAATGCTAATTACACTTATACTAAAAGTGGTAATAGAAAACTATACCGTGATAAAGATAGTGCTATTTTAGGTGGTGTTGCTTCAGGATTAGGACATTATTTTGGAATTGATGTAGTATGGATCAGAATTATATTGGTTCTTTTGGTTATCGCTGGATTTGGAACAGGGATTATTGCTTATATTGTTTTGTGGGCAGTAACTCCGGAAGCTGTGAGTACTTCTGAGAAATTAGAAATGCGTGGAGAACCTATCAACATTTCTAATATCGAAAAAAAGGTAAAGGAAGAGTTTGAAAATGTTTCTGAAAAATTTAAAAATGCCGATTACGGAAAAATGGGAAACCAAGTAAGAACTGGTGCAGGAAGAATTGGAAGTTCATTAGGTGATGTTTTCGTATCAATATTCAGCATATTTGCAAAATTCATTGGTGCATTAATGGTATTGTTTACTTCTATTACACTTATTTGTTTACTTGTAAGTTTGTTTACATTTGGTTCTACTTCTGTAATGAATGTGCCTTGGTTGGATTATTGTAACACTTTCAACTACACTAACACATCTATGTGGTTTATTACTGTTCTATTCTTCTTTGCTTTTGGAATTCCTACATTCTTCTTATTAATTTTAGGTTTAAAAATATTGGTAACTAAGATGAAATCAATTGGAAATGTAGCTAAATATACATTATTAGCAATCTGGATTTTAGCTGTTGGAGCATTAATAACTTTAGGAGTTCGTCAAGCTACTGAAATTGCTTTTGAAAACAAAGTTGTTGAGAAACAAGTCATCAATATCAGTCCAAACGATACTCTTTTTGTAAAATTTAGATACAATGACTATTACACAAAATCAATCCACAATCGTGAAGACTTCGAATTTGTTCAAGACTCTGCTAATAACAATTTGATTTATTCTAACAATGTGAGTATTGAAATGATGCCAACAGAAGAAAAGATGCCATTCATTCAAATTGAAAAAAGAGCTAATGGTAAAACTTTTGCAGATGCTAAACAAAGAGCTGAAAAAATAAACTACGGATTCAAAATTGAAGGAAACCATTTGATTCTTGACAATTATTTATTAGCCGATGTAAAAAGCAAATACCGTGGACAAGAAGTAGCATTGTACTTATATCTTCCAAAAGGAACGTTATTAAAACCAGATGCTTCAGTGGAACGTTATGATACTACAGATAGTGATTTCTTCCGTTCAAGAAACGAATCAAACTACGCTTACAGAGTTGGAAATGAAAAAATCGAATGCTTAAATTGTCCAAAAGATGATGAAGATTACGACGACGATCATTCAGCAACTGTTACTATCGATGAAGATGGATTGAGAATTCACAACGACACTGTGATTTCAAATTCAAAAGAGATAAGAGAGCTTAAAATAAATGAAGATGGCATTATCATTAAAACCAAATAGCTTAAAGATGAAATCCCTTTTTAATATAAAAAATAGTCTTTTAGCATCTGTAATTTTATTATCAAATTTAAATAGTAATGCGCAAAACAATATTAAAATTGTGCATCATCCAGATCAGCCTTTAAAAGAGAAAACCAGCAACCAATACAATTTGAATTTCGATTTTGTTATTGAAAACAGTTCGAAAGACACTTTAAGGTTAACCCGTTTGGAAGTTCGTTTTTACGACAAAAACAATGTGCTGGTTCAACAAAAGTTCTTAGACGGTAATGGCACTGCGCCAAGTATCAATACCATTCCTGAAATTCAATGGAATGGTATTGCAAAAAGCATCTTATTTAATCCTTTTCCCGAGGTCAATTCGATGGTTAGTAAATTAGAATACACGTTCACTTTTAACGACAATATAGAAGTTAAAAATATAGTAATTCCAAAGAATTACGAACAGTTGAAAGATTTTGGTTTACCGCTTAAAAGCAAATTATTGGTGTATGATGGACATGATTTGAATTCACATCACCGTCGATTTAATTATGAGTTCGAGCCTATACATCAATTAGGATTTACAGGAAATTTTATGCGCTATGCGTATGATCTTGTAGTATTGAATTCTGAAAATAAACAATTTTCGAACAAAGGAGAAAATAATACCGATTGGTTTGGATTTGGAAATGATGTACTAGCTGTTGCCGATGGAGAAATTGTAGCGGTAGAAACCAATCAAAAGGATGACAAACAGTTTAATATTCCTGCTTTAAAAGACAATCCTTTAGCATTGTATGGAAATTATGTAGTTATCAAACACAATGAGAATGTGTATAGCATGTATGGTCATTTAAAAAACCAAAGTTCAGCCGCTTTTAAAATTGGGGATAAAATAAAAAAAGGGCAGAAAATTGGTGTAATTGGGACGTCAGGAAGTTCATTCTTCCCGCATTTGCATTTCGAAGTTAGAAATAATATAAACCACGATGCAGAAGGTGTTCCATCCTATTTTACAGACTTTAAATTGATTTCAGGATCACAAACAAAAGAAATAAAAAAAGGAACTATCAACACAGGAGATATCGTTCAAACAAAATAAACAAACAAAATAAACAAACAAAAAAACAACTTAAATCAATTAATCATGATAAAATTTATGGTACAATTAGTCAAAATAGTAGTGGGAGCTTATGTTGCCTTATTATTTAGTTCTTGTAAAGGTGATATTGCTTTTAAAAGTATTACAGGAAGTGGTAAAGTAGTTACAGAAGAAAGAAATGTAGGGACCTTTACAAAAATAGAAGTTGCTAACGGTTTGGAATGTGAAGTAATACAATCTGAAAAAATAACTGTAGCTGTAGAGGCAGATGATAATTTACAAAAAGGGATTATTACTAAAGTTGAAAATGGAACATTAAAAATTCACTCTATTTACAACAATTATACCAATGTGTCGTCTAAGAAAATTAAAGTTCAAATGCCAACCATTGCGAGTTTAGAAACAACAAGTGGTTCAACTTTAACCACAAGAAATATTATAAAAGGAAATGACATCAGTTTAAAATCAAGCAGCGGAAGTGATCTTGAAGCAAATATAGAATCTGATAAAATAACTTTAGAATCTACAAGCGGAAGTACAATGACAGTTTCAGGAAAAGCCTTAG
>JBDTNG010000079.1:0-5235 GCA_039933895.1 Flavobacterium sp.
GCCAAAACAATAATGGGAATATTATAACCACGTACCACAGAAAACAAACTGAGTACTTTCATTAAAAGTAATTTGGCTTTGCGTGTTAGCATTATTTAGTAAGTTATCTAAAAGTTATAATGTTTAAAAGTAAGTAACTCTTCGATAATCTCGAAATCATGATGCTATAAAATTGTGTTAAAACTGATAAACTACTTCTAATTTATAGTCTTTAAGTGAAACTCTGGCCTTGTCCAAGTCTTGTGTAAAACCTAAAATATAACCACCACCTCCAGAACCACATAGTTTTAAATAGTAGTCATTGGTATCGATTCCTTTTTGCCATACTTGGTGAAATTGCTCTGGAATCATTGGTTTGAAGTTATTCAAAACCACTTTAGACAATTTTTTGGTATTGGCAAATAATGATTTTACATCGCCTCCTAAGAAGTTTTCGACACAAGCATCAGTATATTTAATGAATTGAGATTTTAGCATTTTTCGGAAACCTTCTTCTTTTAGGTTTTCCATAAAAATATTCACCATTGGAGCTGTTTCTCCAACAATTCCTGAATCCAATAAGAAAACTGCTCCTTTTCCACCCAAACTTTGTGTTGGAATTCCTGTTGCTTCAATATTGTCTTTAGAATTGATTAAAATAGGAATACTCAAATAACTGTTTAATGGATCTAAACCTGAACTTTTTCCATGGAAGAAAGATTCCATTTGAGAAAAAATATTTTTTAGCTGTAATAATTTCTCGCGTGTTAGATTTTCTAAAACGGTGATTTTATTATTTGCATATTTATCATAAATCGCGGCAACAAGTGCACCACTACTTCCTACTCCATAACCTTGAGGAATACTAGAATCGAAATACATTCCGCTTTCCAAGTCTCCTTTTAAAGCTTCTAAATTGAAAGTTACCAATTCCGGTTGCTGCAAAGTTTCCAGATGAACCAAAAAACGTTTCAGGCTCGCATTCGACTTTACCGCTTCTTCCGATGGATTAGCATCCACTTTTAAAGCACCATTGTAAAAATTATATGGGATAGATAATCCTTTAGAATCACGAATAATTCCATATTCTCCGAAGAGCAAGATTTTTGAATAAAATAGAGGTCCTTTCATAAGTTTGTTTCCTGTTATTTAGTAACGGTTAACATTGAAATGTAGTATAAAGGTAATGAAAAAGTTGTGTTACAAAACATTTATTTCAACTTCACCGAACCATACCCAATTTCGTCACAAATATATTGACCATTTTGACAATAGCCAACTAATTCGTCCTTAATAAATTGCAAAACCTCCATCCAGTTCTTTTTAGGATACAACACATGAACATTCGCACCAGCATCAAGAGTAAAACAAACCGGAGTTTGAGTTTCATTTCTAAATTTCCAGATTTTATTAATGATTTCCAAAGTATTGGGTTTCATCAAAATAAAATACGGCATGGAAGTCATCATCATGGCATGCAAAGTCAATGCTTCACTTTCAACAATTTTGATAAAATTCTCGATCTCGCCTTTTTCTAAAATTGATTTTATTTTAGATAAATTTTCATGTGCTTGTTCAAATCTTTTTTCAGCATAAGGATGACCAAACATCAAATCGTGACCAACAGTACTTGAAACTTGTTTTTCTCCTTTATCAACCAATAAAATGGTGTCTTGATATGCTTTGAAATTTTCATGAACGAAAGAAAATTCTACTCCAAACAAGTTAGAACTTCCTGAAATCTCATCATGATTGCCCCAAACAACTACGCTTCCTTTTACACTTCGGCAAGCACTTCCAGAACCCAATCGAGCAAGAAATGATGCTTTTTGGTAGAAATAATCTTCAGAAATTGCTGGATTTAGTATTTTTTCCAAACTCATAATATTCATAGCCAAAGCCGCCATTCCTGATGCGGAAGAAGCAATCCCTGAACTGTGTGGAAATGTATTTTGGGTATCAATCGTAAAATGAAAATCCTTCAAATAAGGACAATATTCAAAAATACGCTCGAAAAACTTTTGGATTTTAGGTTTAAAATCTTCTTTGGGTTGCCCTTCAAAAAGCAAATCAAAAGAAAAATTACCATCATTTACTTTTTTAGAGAAAGCCAACGTTGTAATGGTTTTACAATGATTCAAAGTAAAACTAATAGATGGATTCGCTGGAATTTGATGTTCTTTTTTGCCCCAATATTTAACTAAAGCAATATTACTAGGTGCACTCCATTCAAAACTCCCGTTTTCAATAGAAATGGTATAGTTTGAAGTAATAAAGTCCTTTTCGGAAATCATAATTTTGAAAATTTTAGCAAAGATACTTTTTTTGATTTATACGTTGATTTGTTTATTTGTAGAATCGTTTGCCTGATTTGATTAAATTGACAAAAAAATCGAAATGAATAAATTCAAACGCATCCTAATTTTTGTCGCTACATATATTTCCATCGGTTATTTTTCGGGATTGGTAACGCAATCGAGTATCTAAATCTGGCATCATACTTTGATATAACCAAGCTTTAATCTACTCAATTGAATTTTTGCACTCGCTTGGTCGATGTTGTATATTATGATGGAAAATAATGGGAGGATTGGTTTTGCGACCTTTTTAAACGCGGTACTCTGGCAGTTGAATAAATAGGCTTGTTTCATTAAAATATAAAATGAGGTTGCTTTTTTAATTAGCAACCTCATTTTTTTGAGATTATTTAAGAATAAATAGAAATCAGGTCTTTAGTTATCCAGATTTCATACTTAAAAAATTATTGCACAATTAATTTTTTATTTACAACGCCAGTTTCGTCAGAGACTTTCACATTATAAACTCCAGATGCTGATTTGCTGTTTTTTGTAAATACTTCATTTTCTATCTGGATAGGTTTGTCATTCGGCACTGTTTTTTTGTAAATTAATTCCCCGCTATCCAAATCGACTATTTCGATTGTAGATTCTTTTGAAATTGAAGTTATCTCAAGAATAACTGGTTCTCCGATGCGAACAGGATTTGGATAAAACGTCACTGCTAATTTACCATAAGCAAATTCCTCAGATGTGAATGATTTATGTAAACAATATGAAGTAACACTATGAACTACTTTATAGGTACAATCCTCGTTTAGTCCCGTAAACATAACAGGTAAATCGAAGTTAGAAGATCTGGATACGGAGCTATATTGGATCCAACCGTTTCCACAATCTTGATAAAGGATAAATTGCTCAGCATCATAATAGGGAGTATTTGCCGTGTTGTTTTGAACGGTAATATTAGCTGTTGATCCAAATGGATTGTATGAAATGGTAAACTCAGTGATTGGAGTACAGCATTCTTCGACAGTAAAACAGGTTGTTGAAGTGCAGCCAGTATTCCAAGTTACCGTAACACAATATTGTCCATCTCCCATATTGTTGACTTTGTATCCACCTATAAAAGGGGTACCACTGTTATAGGTCCATTGATAAGAAACTGCATCGGCATAAGCTGCCGGAAATCCTATATATAATGGAGTTTTTCCACAATATTTTACATTTGCTATGGAGATCGCTGGTCCGGTACCTTGAACAATAGTGATTGTTTTAGTTGAGGTACAACCATATTGATTTGTTACTATTAATGTATAACTGCCGTATTGCGTAGGTGTAAAACATTGGTTATGGGAAACAAGAGTCGAAGTTTGAGCCACCGTATCGTTAAAATACCAAGAATAGGTAAAGTTAAACAGCGAAGTGTTTGAAGGGCCACATATAGATTGGAAATTGCTGTTGCAAATAGCATATGTGTCCGGTAAAATGATTTTAGGTAATGCTATGACATTCACAGTAGTTGAGCTATTTGCCTGACAAGTAGAGCCTGCATTCCAAGCTGTAACTGTATATGTACCTGCCGTATTTACTGTAATAGAAGGAGTGGTAGCACCGTTAGACCAGAGATAATTTGTATATCCGCTGCTGGCAGTTAAAGTAGTGGACTGACCCGCACAAAATTGAGTATTCCCTGAAATAGTTACCGTAGGAGTGGTGTTTATGAGGCTTGTTTCGTCTATATATACCGAAAATTGATTTCCATTAGCTACCCCGTCATTTTTTATACGAAATAATATTCTGTCATATATTCCCGATTGGGCACTGCTTAATGTAAAATCTTTACAATACTGATTCCATACATTTGAAATTGCTGGCGTTTCAAACAACAAAAGTCCATTACAGCTATTTCCGCTTACCAATAAAACTTCGATAATTTGTTTCCCTTTGTCTAATATTGTAAGTGAATTTGGAGCTATAGCTGCCCATAAGCAAACATTATAACAGCCTGCGTTTAAAGTCTGAGTTAAAGTCCCCGTTATTCTTTCTCCTTTTAACTCTGCAGCTCCCCCTGGTCCTGTGAACGCATTTTCGGTTTGCCATAAGTGGGCATAACGATTATCACCAGTTCTTTCGTTTAGATTTCCGAAATTATTCAAAGGAACTTTAATGCTGGCATTGGTTGAGTTTCTGTCCATTAAATCTGCGCCTGCCCCACCACTGGTATACATGTAAGCATCGGTGCAAGGCTGAGACCAACCTGTTGCAGCAGTGATTTGACCTAATGTGGCAGGTATTGAACCCAGTTCAAAATCTGGATTTGAAATAAGATTCTGAGAAAATCCAAGTTGAAAAGTACAGAATAGTACTAAAGCAAATAGTTTTGTTTTCATAAATAAAGATTGTGTTTTGTGAATAAAATTCCTGCAAAACTGCTTCTTTTTTTATTTAGAAATACATCATTATTAGACAATTGTGACAAACAGACTTAAAATAGTGACGAAAATATTGAGTTAAATATTTTGTCCTAACCGTTTGCTATGAAATCAACAAAATAGCATCTTGATATTCTTTAAAGTTTTCATAATTCAAAACTCCCGTTTTCAATAGAAATAGTATAGTTTGAAGTAATAAAGTCCTTTTCAGAAATCATATCCTGAAAATTTGAGCAAAGATACTTTTTTTGTGAATTCGTTGTTTTTTAAATTAGTTTATTATTTATTTGCCGAAAATTTAAAACCCTAAACATCTTGAAGATAACTACCAATTTACGAATTACACTTTC
Organism: Flavobacterium sp.; assembly: GCA_039933895.1. Taxonomy (GTDB): domain Bacteria; phylum Bacteroidota; class Bacteroidia; order Flavobacteriales; family Flavobacteriaceae; genus Flavobacterium. Next base: position 5,062 of record JBDTNG010000079.1, read on the forward strand.
CATTCTTGTCTGCCTATTAGTGGGGATTTTTTCAAGTTACTATACTCGTTCTTCTGTAAATACTTGGTTTTTAACTCTTGAAAAGCCGTTCTTCAATCCACCTAACTGGGTTTTTGCTATTGTTTGGACTATTTTATACATTTTGATGGGCTATTCTTTTGCTTTGATTTGGAA
>JBDTNG010000080.1:0-11130 GCA_039933895.1 Flavobacterium sp.
GTATTCGGATTGCAATTAAGCAAATCTATTGACTAGCAACTTGAATTAATTATAGGTTCTTTAAGGTCTTGTTTGGTTTCTTGTAGTGGTATTTGAGGTGTTTCAGGTTTTACGATTGTATGCGGTTTTATATCCGAAAGCTGAACAATTACTCCGCCATCATCTATGATTTCTATAGGGGCAATTACAGGGTTATAGTGGCTAACAACAGCTACTATTGTTCCTATTGATGCTACAAACAATAATCCCATAAATAGGGCAGTTAAGGAGCTTTTTACACTGTCATGGCGCAATTGATAGGCACCATAATTTTTGTTTTTGTTTTCGAAAACAATGTCAAGCCATGGGTTTTCGTAAATACTTAATCTAGACATAATGGGTGGTTTTAAAGGTTAAGTATTTATTTTGTCATATAAGTGCTGTTTTAACTTATAACGTAAAAAGGTATCCGTTTAATATATAAAATAGCAATTATTTTATAATTATTTTAACAAGAATAAAGAAAGTCTTTGTTTTAGGGCTTCGTGGGGAAAATGTAAGGAAGAATTTGGTATTATTGGGTGTAAATTATTCGCGGATAGGCAAACACACGCACACAATTTTATCAAAGGCTAGTAGCTCGCACTAGCCCAAAGTTATCTATCGTTAAGACTAGCAGGGTGATGTTGGCAGACGATTTTCTTTTTAGATAATATTCTTATTTATACTTTCTCTTAAAAATTTTTTTGCAAGTTCAATTTCATTTAGATTAAGTTCAAGCTGTGAAAAAATATAATTTTTATTTTCATTAAGTTTAAATTCAATATTGTTTTCGTTTAAAATAACTTTTTCAACTTTTTCAATTTTGAGTGTATTAGTAACTTTTCCATTTTCAAAATATAGATTTTCATTTTCCTTTTTTATTAAAGCACTTGGTATAAATATTAATCCTTTAAAAATTAAAATTATTCCCGATATAAAAGTAAGAATTGCGATGATTTTAGTTTCGTCTTTGAATATTAATATTATAGATATTAAGCAAAAAATTGCGCCACCAATGAAAGGAAAATATAATAATAAGCATCATTATTACTTCTTATTCTGATTTCGTTTGTAGGTTTGTTTTTTAGATATTTTTTTGATTTATAAATATCAAAAATTAAAAGAAAAATCCAAATAAACGAAAGGAAATCATTTAAACCAGGGATATATTTATCAACATCAATTAAAAATGAAATTCCAATAAGTATGAAAATCGCAATTGTAATTATTATTTCGACTTTAGATTTAGATTTCATTTGTTCCTTTTTTTTTCTGCTAAACTGTCTGCCAACTTGTAAATATCCACAATTCTAAAACTAAAACATATTTAATCGTTTGAATTGCATTTAAATTGCTCTTCAAATATAATCAAATAATCTTACAAATTATGCAATACTTATCGGTTGTCTTTAATAATTTCTGCCAGAAGTTTCTTGGCGCGAAGCAGTTTTATTTTGACGTTGCTTAGGGGTTCGTCAATTTTATTAGCGATTTCTTGGTAACTCATTTCTTGAAAATAACGCAATTGAATGACTTCTTGATAATGTGGTTTTAATTCTTTGATGAATTGCAATAACTGCGAAAGATTTTGTTCTGTAATCAATTCATCTTCTATTGATGGAGAAGTATCGGCTACATTTTGAGCTTTTCGATCTTCTTCTTCACTGATTTCAATAAAAAGGGAGGATTTATTTTTGCGCAACAAATCAATATGGACATTTTTTGCAATGGCAATCAGCCAAGTATTGAATTGAAATTCCGGATTGTAAAGCGCTATTTTATCAAATGCTTTCGAGAAAGTTTCAATCGTAATATCTTCGGCATTCGCTTCGTTTTCAGTACGTTTAAGCATGAATCCGTAAACTTCATTCCAATAAAAATTCAATAGAAAAGTGAAGGCAGTTTGATCTCCTTTTTTAGCTTTTTCAATTTGTTGACTTATTTCCAATAGACTGGTTTTGAAAAAATATTCGTGATGAAAACGTTTAATTGTGTGAAGATAAGAACTATTTCAATAATTGGAAACCAATACATCACATCTTTTTCTTTTAATTTTCCTGCCGAAAAACCCAAAGTAATCCAAGTAAATAAGTAACGGAAACCTATTACACTCAAAACTATAATCCATTCGAATTGAAAAGACAATAAAATTATAGCTAAAATGAAAAAGAACAATTGTGAAATATAAAAAATCCCCAATTGCATTTTGTCAAAGGACTTGTAATAATTTGCTGTAGAAACATGTCTTCTTTTTTGAGTAAACCAACCCTTGAAAGTCGTTTTCGGAGTCGAATAAGTAAAGCTTTCTGGGGTATAACAAATTGCTGTATTTCTTTTGTTTGCAACCTGATTGATGAATAAATCATCGTCGCCAGAGCGAATCTTCATGTGTTCGATAAAACCCTTTACATTATAGAATTCTTCTTTTTTATAGGCCAAATTACGACCTATTCCCATATAAGGTTTTCCAGCTTTTGCCCAAGAAAGGTATTGAACCGCTGTTAGTAAAGTTTCAAAACGAATGATTTTATTCAAAAAGGAATTGGCAATTTTTTCATACCCACCATAGCCTAAAACAACTGTTTTGTGCAGGGTAAAATGCGCACTCATTTCCTTAATCCAATCTTTGGAAACGGGATAACAATCGGCATCTGTAAATAATAAATATTCTTTTTTCGACGCTTTTATTCCCAATGTCAAAGCGTATTTTTTATTACCCCAAAAGGCTTCGTTGTTTTCTACTTTTACTAATCTAATATTAGGATATTGTTTTTCGAATTCTTCAAAAATCTCTAATGTATCATCGCTTGAAGCATCGTCAATAAGAATGATTTCGTAATCAGGATAATCTTGTTCGGCGAGAAGTGGAATGAATTTAATGACGTTTTCGGCTTCATTTTTAGCACAAACAATTACAGAAATTGGAATTCTTTTTGGTGTAGATTTTTGCGCTTTGGCGAAAGCAAATTTCCCAAAAATGAAAACATAATACAAAAGTTGAATTACAACTATAACTATAAACGCGAAAAGAGTAAAGGTCAACATATAGGCTTGGCTGCTTTTTAAAATCTGTGCAAAGGTAATTATCAATTGTCAATTATCAATCGTTAAACTGCAATTACTTTTTAGGTTAAATTACGTTGACTTCAGCCTCAATTTGGATGCCAAAAGTTTCAAAAATTGTTTTCTGAATGGTCTTAGAAATATCCAAAATCTCTTTACCAGTCGCGTTACCATAATTCACTAAAACTAAAGCTTGGTTTTTGTGAATTCCTGCATCACCAAAACGTTTTCCTTTGAAACCAGCTTGTTCAATGAGCCATCCTGCTGGAATTTTCACTTCGGTCTCCGATACTTCATAAAATTTCATTTCTGGAAAACGACTGTGCATTTTTTCGAAATCCGTTTTCAGAATAATTGGGTTTTTAAAGAAGCTTCCGCTGTTACCTAGTTCTTTCGGATTTGGTAATTTGGTTTCACGAATGGCAATTACAGCATTGCTTACTTCTTTTAATGTAGGGTTTGTAATGTTGTTCTTGGCCAATTCGGTTGTAATATCACCATAAGAAATATTGATTTTATGATTACGTTTGGTCAGTTTATACACTACAGAAGTGATGATGTATTGATCTTTTGCCACGTTTTTGAAAATGCTTTCACGGTAACCAAAATGACATTCCTCATTTGTAAATGTTTTCATTTCCTGATTTTCAATCTTCATTGCTTCGCAGGACACAAAAGTGTCTTTAATTTCTGTACCGTAAGCACCAATGTTTTGCACAGGAGTTGTACCGACATTTCCAGGGATAAGCGACATATTTTCTAAACCACCAAAGTTTTGGTCTATTGTCCAAAGAACAAATTCATGCCAATTTTCGCCTGCTTGACTTTCGACCCAAACAAAATCATCATTTTCGGATAGTATTTTTCGACCTTTTAAATCAATATGAATGACTAAGGCGTCGATATCTTTTGTCAAAAGCATATTGCTTCCGCCACCAAGAACAAACTTTTTTTTGGATTTATATTTTTCTAGAATAGTTCTTAAATCAGCTATCGAATGCACAGCAACAAACTGTTTTGCTTTGGCTTCAATGCCAAATGTATTATAGCTTTTTAATGAAAAATGATCTTGGATTTCCATAAATGGCTTTTTTTTAGTTATACATTATTTCAATTAAATTTGATTTGTTTCCTTTATATATAGCAAAAAAGGCATCAATATTTTTAGAAATTTCTTTTACTCTTTCGTTATGATCATGATTTAGACGATAAACTTTTCCGCTTTTATCTAATGCTATATAATTACCATCTTCCATATCCAAAATCGTATAGTATAAATTGTCATTAAATTCAATTTCAAAAGTATCTTCTATTTCTAATTGATTTAATTTGTCTTTTGGTATTTTTTTCAAAATTTTTAGAGTGATTTTTTTATCTAGATTTTCAATGTAAATTTGTTTTGTATTTAGTTCTCCAAGTTGTATTTTACAATAGTCATAAGTTTTATGAAATTTTTCAGGATTTATTACTTTAATAAAAGTCAAAAAGTCATTATGAAAATGTAATGTTATATCTTCATATTGATTAAGTTTTTTATTGAATAATTTCAATCCATATATGTCAAAATTAGTTTTATGTTCTCGAATAATTTTTTCGTAATTTTTGGCACTATAGCCATGTGATAATGAGATTCCACTAGGGTTTTTAGGGAATTGTATTGAATAAAGTTTTGATGATAATTCTAATACTTCTTTAATTCCTGGAAAATCATTTTTTAAAATTTCTGCAACATTACGTTCAAAAATTTCAATTTGTTTTTTTGTAGTTTTAAAGTTGAAAATATTCATTCGATTTAGGTGTAAAAATGAGGTCTAAATTCTTAATCAAAAGTAATTATTAAAATTGAGTTGCATAGTTTTTTAACCAAATATGCATCATAAATAAAGGCATAATATAAGGAATCATTTTAGTATCGCCTTTCCTGAAATTTTCAACCAATTTTACAGCATTGATGTGTTCAAAATAGGGCATTCTGAATAAATCACTTTTCGAAAATGATTCTAATTCGGCAATAAATCCAGGACTTTTTATCAAATAATCTCCCCAAGGAACGCTCAATCCTACTTTTTTGAATTTTAAGATTTCATCGGGCAATCTTTTTTCCATTGCCGATTTTAAGATGAATTTCCATTTTTTTCCAGAAAACAACCATTTATCGTCAAGTGAACCAAGACCAGCTATAAGTCTTTGATCTAAAAAAGGATTTCTACATTCTATTGAAGCGCCCATGGTGCAACGGTCGTTTCGGTCAAGAAGGGAACATAGGTAAGTATGTTGGTCAAAATAAAGGGCTTGCCTCCTTAAATTGTTCGGATACAAGGTTTTTGCGTCTTTCAGAATTTGCAATCTATATTCGTTTTTTGGAGGAGTATTAATCCCAAAAACAGTCGAAATATCTTTTGGATAAATATTGGAACCATTATAAAGAATTAAATCGTCAGGATTTTTTATTTGAGAATAACGAGCCAATTTCTCGAATCTTGGATTTGTTGTAAAATAATCCATGTGTCCAATGGTTGCAATAGAACTCAATAAACTTGGATATTTTAGTGCTTTATATCTCACATATCCTCCCATCAATTCATCTGCGCCTTCACCAGAAAGCAACACTTTTACAGATGGTTTTGCCATTTGCGAAAGTGCCAAAATATGAGGTTCACTCAAATGCATAATAGGTTCGTCTTGAAAATAAGTGGCGCTTACTAATTTTTCAAAAAGAGTGTTGTCCTCTAATTGCATGGTGTGAAAACCGTAATTAAATTTATCGGCAATCATTTTAGCCAAGTGCGATTCGTTGTGTTCTTTTTCTTTGAAACCAATATTAAAAGTCTCAATGTCTTTGTAATTTTGATGGTGCAAAGAAGCCAGAATCGACGAAGAATCTAGTCCGCCGCTGAGTAAAACACCAACCGGAACATCACTTACCATTCTCAGTTTTATAGATTCGTCAAAAGTTTCTCGAAACCATTCCACTGGATTCTTAATCTTTGGTTGGTTTTGAATTTCTGATTTCAAATCCCACCATTTTTCATTTGTTATTTTTCCGCTTTCGTGGAGGATTATCACGTGTCCTGGCAATACTTTTTTTATGTTTTCGTATAAGGTATTTTCGCCTGCAACAAATCGGTTAAAGACATATTCTTCGAGACCGTCTTTTGCAATTTTCAGTGGAATTCCAGCTGTAAAAAGTGCTTTTTGTTCTGATGCAAAGTAAAAAGTTTCATTGTAAAATGAATAATAAAGAGGTTTAACGCCCATTCTGTCTCGAACAGTTATTAATTTTTTTTCTTTTTTGTCCCAAATCGCGAATGCAAACATTCCGTTGAGACGGTTGAGCATTTTTAGTCCATAGAGTTGAAATAATTTCAATAGTACTTCGGTATCAGAACTTGTTTTTATGTCAAATCCATTACTTCTAAGTTCTGGGTAGAAATCCTTGAAATTATAAATTTCTCCATTGTAAACCATCACAAATCGACCATCTTCCGAAAGAAATGGTTGATGACCAGCGGTAGAAATATCCAAAATTGATAATCTTCGATGTCCCAATCCGATATTATTTTCAATATAAATCCCTTTGTCGTCGGGGCCTCGGTGTTCGAGTGAATCACGCATCTTGATAAGGATACTTTCGTCCACTTTTCTTTGAGACTGTATGTGTAAGATTCCATTAATTCCGCACATAACTAGTTGGTTTTAGTTGTGTTGATTAATTCGTGATACTTGTTGGCAATTATTTTCATATTGATTCTGTAATCTACATGTTCTTCAATAAATTGTCTGTTTCTTGATTTTGCTTTTTCACAATGTTCCCTGTTTTCAAAGGCCCAAAGTAGTTCTTCAGCAAGTATTTTAAAATCATCAATAGGAATTAATTGTCCATTTTCTCGATGCCTTATCCAGCTTTGGTTTCCTGGAATGTCCGTAACAATGGGATAACAATTCGAGGCCATTGCTTCAAATAAAGAAGCCGAAACTCCCTCGGTTATTGGCATGCTGATATAAATATTTGATTGTTGTAATAGTTCGGGTAGTTTCGTGTTTTCAATTCGACCCGTAAAGTTGACTTTGTTTTCTATGTGTAACTTTTTAGATAATGCTTTGAGATTGGATAAAAGCTCACCATCACCAACAATAGTTAATTCGAAATCAATTGCTTTTTGGTTTACTATTCCAAAAGCTCTCAATATCGTTGAGTGGCTATATTCGGGCATTAATGAACGGGTAACTATGGCATTGATTTTTGCAGGATTTGCAGTGTTTGTATTTTTAAATTTTACCAAATCAATTCCTTTAGGCAAAACCAAAACTTTTTCCATGTTAACTTTTGCTTCCTTCATCGAAATCGTCATCACTGGTCCCCAAGCATGAATTAAATCAGCTTTTTTGAAAGCATAATTTTGAATTATTTTTTTGAAAGGCAACGAAATTGATTTTTCAGGCCATAAATCGGTTCTTCCTTGTTGCGCAATTGCAACAGGTTTTACTCCAGATAGTGCTGCAAGAAAACCATAACTAGTGGTTCTCTCGGCAATAACCATATCGGGTTGATTTTGTTTGATTATTTTTCTTATCTGAAAATAACTAAAACAGATTTCAAATACGCGAAAAAATCGACTAAAAAAGCTGGTATTTGGCGTTTTTAATTCCCAAGTTATAATTTCAAAGTTGCCGAATTCCTTCAAACCATTCATCCAAGTGATGGCATCAGCTCTGTAAGTTTCACCAAGAAATAATATTTTCTTTTTTGTCATTGTGCAAATTATTCTTCCGAAGTTAATGCTCGATTGATGAATTCGTTCAATGGTTTTAATAAAATTAATTTCTTACTCATTTTGGCAACAAAATCGGCTTTTGTAACTTCTTCGAGGTCGAATTTTTTAGAAGTTTCAAAACTTTTTAATTTCAATAATTCTATGGCAGGATGTTCTTTTTCGTAGCCTCTAGGTGGGTTTTTGAGTACATTGTTATCGTTCTTATCAAAATCTCCAAATTCTTTTTTAAAATCTTTATTGTTTAAAATTTCTTCTAAATCTTCATGGAAAAAAGCGATTTCTTTTCGTACTTTTTTTAAATCTTCGGCTTCAGGACAATACAAACCACCAGCAATAAAACTGCCAGATTTTGCAAGGTGAACATAATAACCGGAACGATTTATTCCTTTGGCGCCACTAGAAATCCAAACTCCCAAATGATCTTTATAAGGAGATTTGTCTTTAGAAAATCGGATGTCACGGTTGATTCTAAACGTACAATTTTTCACTTCTAGCATTTCTAACGAGGGATCGAGCGGTTTCATCGCATCTAGAAAATCAGATACTAATTGATGATAGTCTTTTTTGAAAATATCATATCGTTTTTTATTTTCTAAAAACCAATCCCGATTGTTATTGGCTTTTAAATCTTCGAGAAATTGTAAACTGTCTTTTGAAAGCATATCTTTTTGATTATTGCAATTGTTTTTTCAAATCTTCTTCGCTGATATAACCAGAATGTTTCCATTTTATTTCCTTGTTTTGGTATAAAATTAGAGTTGGTAATTCATCGATTTTCATTTCTTTAATCAAGGTTTTGTTTTCGTCGGCATCAAGTCTAACAATAACTACATTCTCAGCCATTTCTTTTTGCATTTGATCAAGATAAGGCCCCATTTTTTTGCAAGGAGCACACCATTTAGCATTAAAATCAATTAATACTTTTTTATTAGTATTTAATAATTCTCCAAATTCCTGACTGCACATCCCAATTATTTTGTCATCTGGTTTGGCTAGACCTGCAGCATTCCATTTTAATAATCCTCCTTCGAGTTGGTAGATTTTTTTGAAACCTAATTCTTCTAATTTTTCGGCTGCTTTGGCACTTCTTGCTCCACTTTTACAGTAAACAAAAACAGGATTTGTTTTGTCTAATTTTGCTATATCAGTAACAAAATTGTCGCCAAGCCAATTGGCATTTGTTGCGTTGTCAATGTGTTCTGAGCCAAATTCTTCAGGGGTTCTCACATCTAGAATCTGGGCTTTTGAAGTTTCATTTATTTTTTTAGCGAAAATTTCTGGAGAAACACTTTCAATATTCTTTGATGTTTGTCCGTTGCAAGAGCTAATGGTAACTAGGAATATTAGAAATAAAAAGGATCGAAATTTCATGGTTTTAAGGATTTAAATACAAAAGGCTAAAATATGAAATTTCTATGTGTTTTTTATAGATGCGTATGCTTAAAATTGAGGTTAAATTACCGTATTTGAATCATAAGTTGAATATTTTGTAATTCTGATGGGTCGATTTTACAATATTTTCGGTGCGTTCTGGATGGGTGTCCGAAATAAAAAGTTGTCCGAAAGTGTCATTGTTTACCATTTCAATAATTTTTGCTACTCGATTTTCATCTAATTTGTCAAAAATATCATCTAAAAGCAAAATGGGTTTTTTACCACTTTGATTTTTTAAAAACTCAAATTGAGCCAATTTCAGCGCAATTAGAAACGACTTTTGTTGTCCTTGTGAACCAAATTTCTTTATGGGATAATTATCAATTTCAAAAGACAAATCGTCTTTGTGAATCCCAACACTGGTATAATTTAAAGCTCTGTCTTTATTGATGCTTTCTTTTAACAGTGTCAATAAATCATTTCCAAATAAATGACTTTCATAAACCAATTGCACTGTTTCTTCTGAACCCGTAATCGCTTGATGATGTTTGTTGAAAATTGGAATAAATTGTGAGATGAATTCTTTTCTTTTTTCAAAAATATAATTACCAAAACTGTCGAGTTGTTCGTCATAAATGGCAAGAGTATCATTGTCAAAAACATAATTCACAGCAAAATATTTCAACAAAGCATTGCGTTGACTCATTACTTTTTGGTACTGAATAATCTGCTTTAGATAATTAGAATCCAATTGCGAAATCACACTATCCATGAATTTTCTTCGTGTTTCACTTCCTTCGATAATCAAATCTCTATCGGCTGGTGAAATAATTACTAGCGGAATAAATCCTAGATGTTCTGAGAATTTATCATAGATTTTTCCATTGCGTTTTAGTATTTTTTTTTGTCCTTTTTTTAGGCTGCAAACAATTTGTTCGTTTCTTTCGTTGATTTTAAATTCACCGTCAATAACAAAAAACTCTTCGCCGTGTTTTATATTTTGAACAGCAAGAGGGTTGAAATAACTTTTTCCGTAGGATAAATGATAGATTGCATCCAGAACATTGGTCTTTCCAACTCCGTTTTTGCCTACAAAACAATTTATTTTATTTACAAATTCGAAATTTGCCTCTGGAAAATTCTTGTAATTGAATAATGAAATTTTTTTTAAATACATTTTAAGGCTTGCTGGTATTGGAAATGCGGCTCCTTTTGAGGAGTTTTTTTTAAGAGGGTGCAAATTATTGAAAAATATCGATAAAAGAGGTTTTAGATTTGAATAAATATTATATTTTTGCCACTCACTAAATAAAATTTAAATGGCTACTTATAATAAGAGAGGATATAAACCAGCAAAAGAAAAAGAAGAAAAAGAAGTTACAGAAGATATAAGTGCATTAGAAAAAAATAGTGCAACTGCTGGAGTGTTCTCAACATTAGATGAAACCGCTACAAAAACAGAAGATTTTGTTGCAAGAAATCAAAAAATTATCATTAGCGTTGTTGCTGCAATTGCAGTTGTGTTAGTTGGATATTTAGCATACGAAAAATTTGTTGCTGCACCTAAACAGGATGAAGCCGCTGCTGAAATGTTTCAAGCTCAACAATATTTTCAACAAGCTACGGACGGAGTTTCAAGTGATTCTCTATATAAATTATCATTAAAAGGAGCTGAAGGAAAATTTGGATTTGTAGATATCGCAGACAAATATTCTGGAACAGATGCTGGAAATTTAGCTAATTATTATGCGGGAATTGCGTATTTGAATACAGGTAAATTTACTGAAGCAATTGATTATTTGAGCAAATTTAAATCGGATGATATTTTATTAAGTGCTTTGGCAAAAGGAGCTATTGGAGATGCTTATTCTCAAAACAAGAATCCACAGGAAGCTTT
>JBDTNG010000081.1:0-7800 GCA_039933895.1 Flavobacterium sp.
TTCTGACATACTTATATATGTTAATTCGGTTATGCTTTATTTTAAAAAATTATTCTTTTCCGTCATCAAAGACTTGAATCGTAACATCTTTATCAATTAAATCTGTAAATTTTCCTCTGTAACGAGTAGCTTTTACCAAGTGATTGTCTATCCAATGGTAATTACCTCCTCTAGGTTTTCCCATGACCATTCCGTGGTATTTGAAACCGTGTTTTTTCAACCAAGTTTCAGTATATTCACGATGTTCTTCCGTTCTTGATGTGAAAAAGAAAATAATATGTCCTTCGTCATACCATTTGTTTAAAGTCACTAAAGCATCTGGGTAAACTTCTGCGGTAAGCATTCTTTCCGGTTCTTCATTTGGAATATCATCGCAAATAGTACCATCGATATCAATCAGGTAGTTTTTTACACCTTCTGCTAAAATGGGGCTAATTGCTTGTCCGTTTTCTGAAGCGGAAACTAAATTTTTATCTAAATCTTCGGTAATCATTGTGTTGTTGTTATTCGTTTTTCCAATTTAATCTATCTTGTTGACTGTATTGCCATGGTGCGCTATTGTTCTCGATGTTTGTCATCATTGCATTAAGCGACATCGGTGCTGCACTCTGCTCCATTACCAAGTAACGACGCATATCCATGATAATGGATAATGGGCTAATATTTACTGGACATTCTTCCACACAAGCGTTGCATGATGTACAAGCCCAAAGTTCTTCAGGAGTAATGTAATCGTTTAATAGTGATTTTCCATCCTCAACAAAAATTCCTTTATTTAAATCGATGTTGTTTCCAACTTCCACCAAACGATCACGAGTATCCATCATGATTTTTCGTGGTGATAATTTTTTACCCGTTTGATTTGCTGGACAAGAAGAAGTACAACGACCACATTCGGTACATGTATAAGCGTTTAATAACTGAACCCAATTTAAATCCTGTACATCTGAAGCACCAAATTTACTTGGAACAGCATCGGCATCAGCAGGTGGTGGTGCAAAAGGATCAGCATTTGGATCAAGCATTAGTTTAACTTCGTTAGTCACACTTTCTAAATTGTCAAATTGTCCTTGCGGATTTAAATTGGCAAAATAAGTATTTGGGAAAGCTAATAGAATATGCAAGTGTTTAGAGAAATACAGGTAGTTTAAGAAAACTAAAATTCCACAAATGTGTAACCACCAAACGCCTCTTTCAATCATCATGACCAAACTTTCCGACATTCCATTGAAAATAGGTTCAATATATTGAGAAATAGGAAATGCTCCTACTCTATGATATTCACCAAAATTTAAAAGTTGTAAATGATAATCGGCAGCATTCATCAATAAGAATAATGACATTAAAATAACTTCAAAATACAAGATATAATTGGCATCCGATTTTGGCCAGCCTTTCAAATCATTGTGAATGAAACGTTTTAGTTTGATTATATTTCTTCTAATCCAAAATGTAATAACAGCGATTAATACTAAAACCGCTAAAATTTCGAAGGAACCAATTAAGATATTATAAAATATCTCCAATCCTGAGAAAACCCTGTGTGTACCAAACAATCCATCAATTACAATTTCAAGAACTTCAAGATTGATGATAATGAAACCTAAATAAACAAAAATATGCAATATTCCTGCAACCGGTCTTTTAACCATTTTCGATTGTCCCAGCGCAATCATAGCCATGTTTTTCCATCTTTCAGAAGGATTATCAGAGCGGTTAACATCTTTTCCTAATTTAATATTTCGAATAATTTTTTTTACATTAATCGCAAAGTATCCACTTCCAATTGAAAGAATAATGAAGAATAATATATTATCTAAATAGCTCATAGATGGTTATTTGTTGTTTATTATTTTTGAGTAGCAGGTTCAATGTAAGGTTTTTCTTTTTTTCCAAAAAATGAAACATTCACATAGCGTGTTGGATGCAAACGAACATCCTGCAATAGTAATTCTAATTCCTTAGAAGCTTTTGACAAGTTGTTATACATTGTTTCGTCTTTTATCAATTTACCCATGGTTCCTTTTCCAGATTCCAATTCGGTCATAATTTTATTGACATTAGCTAAAGTAGCATCAAGTGATTTTACTGTTTGTCCTAAATTTGCTTTGTCTAAATCATCAGATATTTTGGCGAAATTTTGAGTCGTTTTATCTAGGTTCGCTACAGCACTTCCTAATTTATCTTTATTCTCTACTAATATGCCATCAATATTTGATGAAACTTTAGTAAAATTAGAAAGCGTTTTATCTAATTCTGCAATAGCATTCTTTAGATTACTTTGTGTTTTAGCATCCAGAACCGAATTCACATTCGTTAATAAAGCATCTGCATTTGACAGTACTTTATCTAATCTTTCTTGAAGCGGCGCTAATTTCTCTCCTAAGGCATCTGTTAAACCTAATTTAATTCCAGAAATTAGTGTATCGCCATCAACAGTCATATTACTGTCTTTGTAATTTGGAATGATGGCAATTTGCTTACCACCAATAGCACTTGGTTCATAAATTTGTGCCACACTTGTTTTCGAAATAGGAAAATCGTCTTCATTAATTTGAAGTTCCACTTTTAATTTTCCGTTTTTGATTAATTCTATAGAATTTACTTTCCCAATCACCTTACCGCTTACTGTAACAGGTGCCGAAGTTGCTAAACCTTCAACATTCTCATATTCTACATATAACTTTTTGTGGTTATTAAATAAATTTTGCCCTTTTAGGAAGCTGTATCCCCAAATAAATAACAAAATGGAGGCAATTACTAATATGGCAGTTTTGATTTCTCTAGTGATTTTCAAAATAAATTGTTTTAAACAAAATTAATAAATTAAACTTAGTAACAGATTATTGTTTTAAAGCTTCGTTTAATGAGATTTTGATTCCGTTTTTAAAAGGAACAATAAAGGCAGACTCGTAACCTTTGGTTCTGGCTTCAAGTAACTGCATTTTAGAAACATTGTAGTCGTTTGTTTCTCCATACATATATTTGTAATACTCATTTTCAAAAGTTGATGACAATTTATCTAATCCATTAAAGTTTGATGGCACAAGTTCCACTTTAGTTTTACTGGCTTTTAATTGTATTTTAAAAATAACTTTACTTGAATCCAACATTTTAGTACCCGTTTTAATACCAGGTGTCTTTTGAGTATCTTTAAGGATTGGTGTAGTTATTGTTTTTGGCGTAACAGTTTTTGGTGTAGAATCTTTAATGATTACTTTTTCCGATTTCTGAATGTCAATAACAGGCATATTTCCACCAAAGTGTTCTACTTTCATTCTAAAAATAGCATCTGCAATAGATTTAGCAACATTTTGTTGTCCTTCTTCCGAATTTAAATAAGCACCTTCTTCTTGATTTGAAATAAAACCCGTTTCAATTAATACCCTTGGCATAAATGCTTTGTGCAATACCATGAAAGGCGCTTGGTGAATGCCACGAACTTTTCTATTCAATTTAACATCAAAGTTTTCTTGAATTTTACTTGCTAATTCAATACTTAAATCGATATTTTCTTCTTGGGCAATGGTGGCACTAATTAAAGATTCAGGAGAATTAGGGTTGTATCCTGCATACTTTGTTTTATAATTGTCCTCCATCGTAATTACGGAGTTTTCTTTCTTAGCCACTTCAAGACTTGAAGCACTTTTAGAAAGTCCCATCACGTAAGTTTCGGCACCATAGGCTTCAGTTTTCTTGTTTGCATTACAGTGAATCGACACAAATAAGTTGGCATTTGCACGGTTTGCAATATTAGCTCTTTCAACTAAATCGACGAAAGTATCGTTGTTTCTAGTGTAGATAACTTGAAAGCTCGGGTCCTGCTCAAGGATTTTACCTACCTTAAGAACAATAGCCAATGTGATATTTTTTTCAACAAATCCGTGATATGTTGCTCCAAAGTCATGAGCACCGTGACCTGCGTCTAAAGTTACTTTATATTTGGAATTAGTTTGAGCAGAGATAGTTGCAGAAAATAGTACTAATGTAGTTAATACAAAATGCTTCAATTTCAATGTATATTTCATACTTGTATATTTTTTATAAAGACCTAAAAAGGTTATAATTTTACTAAAGGCTTATTTTTTTTTAAAAATAGATGTAAGTTTGTCACTTCAAAAATTAAGCCATATTTTTACAAAAATAGTATTTATAGCGTTGCGTACAAACTTATTTCATATCGTTTTTTTAGCTTTTTTATTAACTTTTGGAAGTTCATCATTATATTCTCAAGAGTTAACTAAAAAAAGTACTTCTATTTCTTCTGAAAAACAGCAAGATAGCTTAAATGTAGGACTAAAAAACGTTATAAAATCGAATGACACTATAAAAAAAGATACCATTCTTAAAAAAAAGCCATTTCTCGAAGGGCAGATAAAGCATAAAGCTAAGAAATATACCAAATTAGATCAGAAAAAAAGACAAACTACACTATTTGATGGTGCAGAAGTGTATTATAAAGACATCGAACTCAAATCTGGAATTATTGTTATTGATTACAATAAAAACGAGGTTTATGCCGGTCGTATTAAGGATTCAACAGGTGTTTTATCACAATACCCTGTTTTTAAACAAGGTAATAACATTGTAGAACCCGATTCAATTCGATTTAATTTCAAAACCAGAAAAGCTTTGATTTGGAATTCGAGAACTGATCAGGGAGATTTTAAAATAAAAGGAGAGATCACCAAAAGAGAAAACGATTCGGTATATTTTATTAAAAATGCCCGTTTTACCACTTCAAAAAATCTTGAAGACCCTGAATATTACTTTTTAGCACGTAAAATTAAATTAGTTCCAGGAAAAAAAGTGGTTACTGGTTTAGTCAATATGGTGATTGCAGATGTTCCTACTCCTTTGGGTTTACCGTTTGCATTTTTTCCAATGACAGAAGAGAGCACTTCGGGTATTATACCTCCTACATTTGGTGACACAAATGCCCGTGGATATTTTTTACAAAATGGTGGTTACTATTTTGCTTTGAGCCAAAATTATGATTTGACACTATCAGGAGATTATTATACGAATGGAAGTTATGGTTTTAGAGCCGAAACTAGTTATGCGAAACGCTATAAATACAAAGGAGATTTCAGATTCAGATTTGAAAATCAAATTTCTGGCGAACGTGGTTTGCCCGGCTATGGTAAAACCAATATATACAATATTCAATGGTCGCATTCACCTGATTCACACGCAACACCTAATTCAAGATTTTCAGCTTCGGTAAATTTAGGGAGCCAAAAATATTTTCAAAATTCCTTCAGTCAGATCAATAGTTCCAGTTCTTTAAACAACACACTAAGTTCATCGATATCCTATGCTAAAACATTTAATAGTGTTCCACAGGTAAACATGTCGCTGACAGCATCGCATACTCAAAATACAAATACAGGACAAATTAATATGGTTTTGCCAACATTGCAAGTCAATGTGGACAGAATTTATCCTTTTGTTTCTAAAAATGGAGCGAAAAAAGGGATTATAAAAAACATCAACTTACAATATAGTTTAAGAGGAGAAAATAGATTTAACACTGTTGATTCATTATTTTTTAAACCTCAAATGTTTAAAGAGGCCAAAAACGGATTACAACACACTATACCTTTGTCCACAAACTTTAAAATATTTAAGCATTTTAGTGTTACTGCAGCAACGAATTACAATGAAGTGTGGTACCTTAAAACCATAGAGAGAAAATACAACACAGTAACAGATAAAGTAGAAGACATTCAAAAAGGAGGCTTTGATGCTTTTAGAACGTATAATTTTTCATCAAGTATCGGTACTACAATTTATGGTACATTCAATATTAGTAAAGATAAAAAACTACAAGCCATCCGTCATGTCATGACGCCAAATGTTGGTTATACCTATACGCCAAGTTTCAAAAGATATTATGACACTTATGTTGCTGACGCTAGTGGTACAATAAAGAATTATACTCGTTTTGAAAGTGGCATATTTGGAGCTCCAGGTTTAACTTATTCTAATATAATGGGTATTGGTTTGAATAATACTTTTGAAGCAAAAGTTCGTGATAAAGATTCGACAAAAACGGAACCAAGAAAAATTATGTTGCTCAACAACCTGAGTTTTCAAACCAGTTACAACCTTTCTGCTGGAAAAGATCAACCCGCTTGGAGTCCATTAAGTATTACTGGTGGAACGGTTTTATTTAAAGATAAGATGAATGTGAATTTTGGCGCTACTTTAGATCCTTATGCCATAAATAGTAATGGAACAACAATTAACGTTTTCAATATCGATAATGGAGGAAGTTTATTCAGACTGACAAGAGCTAATATGACTTTAAATTATTCTTTATCAAACAAGAATAAGAAAGGTGGTAAAGAGAACAAGGACAATTCACTCAACAATAATGGATTAAGAAATGGTGGTCGAAGTGATGATTTATTTGGTACTTCTACTGATTTTAGTGACCCAAGAAAAAGCCAATTTGGAGATGATGATGATGATGATAAATTCGCAGGATTTTTTAATGCCAAATTACCGTGGGATTTAAAACTAGCCTATTCACTTACGTATTCCAACACAAACCGTGAAAATGAAATCACAAATAGTTCTTTGATGTTTTCAGGGAATGTTGATATTAGTCCAAAGTGGAAAGCCGGTATCTCATCTGGTTATGATTTTGTACAAAAAGGTGTTACCTATACTCAATTGCGTTTTGAGCGTGATTTGTTAAGCTGGAGAATGGATTTTAACTGGAATCCATATGGAACAAGAGCTTCTTGGTATTTCTTTATTGGAATAAGTTCTTCTGTATTGAGTGATATTAAGTGGGACAAGCACAATACTATCGACCGAAGACTTTAGATTTATACATTCATCATAAAATAAAACTCATGACTAAAAAGATAATCTTTACAGACAAAGCTCCTGCTCCTATTGGCCCTTACAGCCAAGCAATATTAATTAATGACACTACTTTATATACTTCAGGTCAGGTAGCGTTTAATCCTGCTAATGGTGAACTCGTTTTAGATTCTATTGAAGTTGAAACAGAGCAAGTAATGCAGAATTTAAAAGCAATACTAGAAGCGGCTAACATGACTTTTGACAATGTGGTAAAAGCAACCATTTTTATTATGAATATGGGAGATTTTGCCAGAATTAATGCAGTATACGGAAAGTATTTTAATGAAGACTCTGCTCCTGCACGCGAAACGGTTCAGGTAGCTACTTTGCCTAAAAATGTAAATATTGAAATTTCAATGATTGCTGTTCAGTAATTTTTATTTCAATTTTATCCATAAAAAAACCACGCTTTTCAGCGTGGTTTTTCTTTATAACTTAGAAGTATTATTTAACTTCTTCGAATTCTACGTCTTGAGTATTGTCAGATGCATCAGCTTGTGGTTGAGCAGCTTGTTGACCTTGTTCTCCTTGAGCATACATAGCTTCAGTAGCTGTTTTCCATGCTGCATTAACGTTATCTAATCCAGATTGAATTGCTGTTAAATCTTGCGTTTGGTGCGCCATTTTCAACTCAGTCAAAGCATATTCGATAGCTGTTTTGTGTTCGTCAGTTAATTTATCAGCTAACTCTTTCAATTGGCTTTCAGTTTGGAAGATCATTCCATCTGCTTCGTTCAATTTTTCAACTCTTTCTCTAGCGATTTTATCAGCATCAGCATTAGCTTCAGCATCTTTTTTCATTCTTTCGATTTCTTCAGCAGTTAAACCAGAAGAAGCTTCGATACGAATGTCATGAGATTTTCCAGTTCCTTTGTCAGTTGCAGAAACTTTGATGATACCATTAGCATCAATATCAAAAGT
>JBDTNG010000082.1:0-3198 GCA_039933895.1 Flavobacterium sp.
GAAATTCGGCTGTAATTAAAAAAGTTATTAGTAATTTAGTGTTGAAAACATACTTTATGAGAATTTCTAAAATATTTGTTACTGTTGATGCTGTCATAATCAAAAAAACTACTGATTATGAATTACTTCTAATCAAAAGAAAGAATGAACCCTATAAAGATTGCTGGGCATTACCTGGTGGTTTTGTTGATGAAAATGAGGACTTAGAAACGGCTGCCAAACGTGAATTAGAAGAAGAAACACAAATCAAAATCGATTCATTGCAACAATTTGGCGCTTTTGGTAAACCATTTCGCGATCCAAGAGGCCATATGGTTTCTATAGCTTACTTCGGAGAAGTTGCTGCAAATGCAATTGCTGTGGCTTCCGATGACGCAAAAGAAGTACAATGGTTTTCTATTCAAAACTTACCAACTTTAGCATTCGACCATCAAGAAATTATTCAAAAAGCTTTAAAAATGTTCCAATTATGAGATTTCACACAAGAAAATGGGTAAAACCCGAAGATTTAAACGCCAATCATACACTTTTTGGTGGACGCCTTTTAGCATGGATTGACGAAGAAGTTGTTTTATACTGCATTGTTCAATTAGAAAACCCAAAAGTAGTCACCAAACACATTTCTGAAATTAATTTTGTAAGCTCTGCAAAACAAGGCGACATCATTGAAATTGGAATAGAAGTGGTCAAATTTGGTCATACTTCAATGATTGTAAGATGTGAAGTTCGCAACATTATGACGCGCGAAACAATACTCAAAGTCGATTCTATAACTATGGTAAACCTAAACGCAGAAGGAAAACCAACAGCTCATGGAAAAACTCAAGTAGAATACGTTAGAAACAGAATCAAAAACGAAGATTAAGCTTGTGAGACTGCATTTTTAGTGGATGGCGTTTCGAAAAGTTCCAAATCAAAATAAGGAACCGAAGCTATAATATGATCGAAAATATCACTCATAATGTATTCATGATTCACAAATCTTTTATCAGTTGAAAAAGCATAAATTTCCAAAGGAATTCCTTGTGCTGTAGGCTGTAAATGCCTGCACAACAAAGTCATATCTTTATTTAATCCCGGATAATTGGCTAAATAATTGGTCAAGTATTTTCTAAATAAACCGAAGTTTGTCAAATTTCTACCGTTAATAGGTAGCGATTTGTCAATTTCATTCATTTGATTGTGCTTGTTGATATCACCTTGTTTCTTTTCGATATATGCTTTTAATAGTTGGATCTTTTTAAAATCTTCTAAATGTTCTTCTTCAATAAAATGGATACTGCTTGATTTTATCAAAACATGGCGTTTGATACGTCTTCCATCAGAATTAATCATTCCTCTCCAGTTTCTGAAACTATCTGAAATCAAACTATATGTTGGAATGGTCGTGGTAGTATTATCAAAATTTCGAACTTTTACAGTGGCCAAATTGATTTCGATTACGTCTCCATCGGCACCAAATTTATCCATGGTAATCCAATCGCCAATTCGTACCATATCATTAACTGAAACCTGCACACTGGCTACGAATCCAAGAATAGTATCTCTAAAAATCAATAATAATACGGCAGAAACAGCTCCAAGGGTTTTAACTAAAGTATCTGTATCAATATCAAATATTTTCGCCACAATAACCACCATACCAAGAATCCAAAGTGTAATCATAATTACCTGAACATAACTATCAATAGGTTTGTCGCTATATTCAGGAATATTTTTGAGGTGATCACGAACCGCATTTAGTATAGAACGAACAATCCATAGCACCAATAAAATAATATAAACGGCAACCAATCGCCCAAAAATGTCCTCCCAATAAATAAAATGCTTTAGAATTATAGGCACCGATTTATAGATGAAAACCAGTGGAATAAGATGTGAAATGTATTTAGCAGTTTGATTCGTGACTAATAAATCATCAAATTTTGTCTTTGTTCTTTTCGCAACAATAGCCATGATAGTCACCAGAATAAATCTGAAAACTATATACATAATATAGGCAATAAAACAAAGGATGGCGATATTAACAATTAAGCTCAAATAAGCGGCGAGCGATTCGTTAATGTCAAATTTCATTAAAAATTTGTATCCCCAGCTAAATATTTTTTCAGCGAATTTATACATTTTTTAAATATTTTTTTTCAATATAGAAAGTGCCAAATGGTGGTATTGAAGCCACACAAATTTCAAGGTATTTTTTTAAATTCCAATTTTGATTGAATTTTAAAACTGTTGCAAGAATAATATAGGTTGTAAATAATAAACCATGAGTCATTCCAATGTATTTGACATAAATTGGCATATCAAAAATATATTTCATGGGCATGGCGAAAAAGAAAAGTAATAACGCAGAAACACCTTCAGTGAAGGCTAGTTTTTTGAAAAATTTTAGCATTTTTATTTGAAATAAGTGTATGGACTGGCAAAATTAAGAATTATCATCGATAATTAAAGTATAGAAACTCAAAGTAATTTACATTTGCATATATATTTCTTCAAAATGAGCAAACGAGATTTAAAAAAATACCTTTCAGAATTAAACAAAGTGCAACTTCAAGAACAAATTATGGAACTGTACGAAAAGTTTATTCCTGTAAAAACATATTACGACTTTGTTTTCAATCCCAAAGAAGAGAAACTTTTGGAAGAATGCAAACTTAAAATCTCGAACGAGTATTTCCCTACAAGAAGCAAAAAACCAAAATTAAGACGTTCTGTGGCTCAAAAATACATCAAACATTTTATATCCTTAGGTGTTGATCCTTATGTCGTTGCCGATGTAATGCTTTATAATATTGAAATTGCACAGACTTATTCTTCAGAAAAAGCCGTAAAACAAGAATTATTCTACAAAAGTATGTTCAATTCGTTTGAACAAGCGATCAGTTTTTTAATTCAAAACGGAATTTTATACGATTTCAAGGGTAGAGTAGAAGTCATAAATAATAAAACTTTGGCTCAAAAATGGGTTAATTCTTACGAGTTTAACGCTGTTATGGAACGTCTTGAATATTAATTTTTCTGAATTTTAAAATTAAATTGTCAAATAACTCTTTTTTAGCCGTACTTTTGCAAAAATCGAAAAAGCAAATATGTCCTATAACGAATTAGAGATAGAGGTTGAAGAGAAAAAGGTACTTTACGATTACCAGGCTCGTGATATAGATGCTATTTTTAATCGCATGGACAATGCTGACG
>JBDTNG010000083.1:0-7479 GCA_039933895.1 Flavobacterium sp.
ACGTGTTTTACTTTCAACACATTGACTGCATAATCCAAAACGCTCAACATATTCATATCACTATGAATGACCATGTTGGCGATGTTTCTGTGCACAAAAACTTCTCCCGGTTTAGCACCAATGATTTCATTTGCCGGCACTCGGCTGTCTGAACAACCAATCCACAATAAAGGCGGATTTTGTCCTTTCGACAAATCTTTAAAATAATTCTCATCTAAAGCCAATTGGTTTTCAACCCACTCCTTGTTATTCTCTAATATTTTTTTATAAAAATCGTCCATTATTATGTTGTTGTTGTTTTAAATTAATTATACTGGTTTGTGTTCCACAAAAACGTGTTTTTCTTCTTCACCAGTGTTGCGTAAATCATAGGCTTTTTTGAAACCAACAAGCTTTACTTTTATATTTTGCTCTTTTGATCTTATCTTTTTAAATTCTTTGATCAAATCTAATACATCGTGCGCAATATATACGGTGTCGGATGCATTAATTATAACTTTTGAATTTCCAGGAATCGCTGCCAAAGTCGATTTGATTGCTGCTTTATTCAAAAAAGATACTTCTTGCGCCAAATCGATGTGAATAATATCACCGTCGGAAAGCGTTTCTTTCCTGAATATATAAGCCCTTTGCATGTTTCCTTTCAAGATAAAGATAATACTTATAATGATTCCCAAAGCTACGCCTTTTAACAAATCTGTGAAAACAACCGCTAACAAAGTACATATAAAAGGGATAAATTGGTACTTGCCTTTTTCGTAAAAATGCATGATAATTTTCGGATTGGCCAACTTGTAACCTACTAACAATAGGATGGCAGCCAAAGTAGCCAACGGAATTTTATTCAATAGAAAAGGAATCGCTAAAGCACTACTCAACAATAAAACACCATGAATAATCGATGCCATTTTAGATTGGGCACCAGCGTTTGCATTTGCCGAGGTTCGTACCACAACCGAAGTCATGGGCAATCCGCCTAATAATGAACTGATGATATTCCCTAAACCTTGTGCTTTCAACTCAACATTGGTGTCAGTGTAACGTTTGTGCACGTCCATCCTATCGGCAGCTTCAATACAAAGCAACGTCTCAATAGAAGCGACAATGGTAATCGTAAAAGCGACAATCCAAACTTGTTTGTTTCCAATCGCTGAAAAATCAGGTGTTACAATGATGTTTTTAAATTCTTCAAAAGTGGTAGGAACTGGCAAAGAAACCAAATGTTCAGCACCAATAGTAAAATCACTTCCTGTATAAATAAACCACTGATTGATTGCAATTCCAACAATTACAGCAATTAAAGCCGCAGGAACTAATTTCAATTTTTTAAGAAAACTGATTTTATTCCATAGAATTAAAATCGCCAATGAAATGACAGTGACAATTACCGAACCCAAATTAATATTACCAATGATGGTCATAATTTCAGTAAAGGTGTTTTCGCCATCGCTTTGCAGGAAAGATAAATCACCTAAAAAGTCTTTGTCCAATCCGAAAGCATGCGGGATTTGCTTCAAAAAGATGATGATTCCAATACCAGCAAGCATGCCTTCAATGACATTCGTTGGAAAATAATTGGAAATACTTCCTGCCTTGATAAACCCTAGAATAACCTGAAGGATTCCGGCAATAAAAGCCGCCAACAGAAATACCCTAAAATCACCAAAAGTAGTAATCGCCACCAAAACAATGGCTGTTAATCCCGCTGCCGGTCCAGAAACGCTTAAATGTGATTTACTCAAAAATCCTACTACGATTCCTCCAACAACACCTGAGATTATTCCAGAAAATAAGGGTGCTCCCGAAGCTAAGGCGATACCTAAGCACAAGGGTAATGCAACCAAAAAGACCACTAATCCAGCTGGAAAATCTGAATTAAGGCTGCCAAAAAGATTTGTTTTTTTTGTCATATACCTTTAAAATTTAAAACAATATTTTATCACAGAACTCAATCCATGATTTACATTTTATGTTTTAAACTTGTTCAGGCGGTAGTAGAAAAATAGACGAACTCGCTACGTAGTGTTTGAGCAAGTAAGTATCTTGAATTTTTTTTGATGGGATTTCAACAAAAGGAGTAAACACTTTGTAATCAGTTATGATATAATCTGATTTTAATTCTTTTGTCTCTTTTGAATGTTCCTCCTCGTCCGACATAGCATAAGTGATCTTATTTCCGCTTTTCTCATTGATTACACATGCAATCACTGAAGAAAACTGAAACAAAATAAAAATCCCTAAGACTATTTTGGTCAAAAATTTCATGGTGCGAATTTAAAAATTAATTTTCCTTTTCACGACACATTAACATTCATTTATAAAAAAAACTCCTTGAAAATTCATCAAGGAGTTCATTGTCATTACTTTCTGTCATATTTACAACAACTATGCAAACCTTCATAAGCTCCATCTGTTGCTTTTACTTTATCATTGTCATGACCAGCTTTGGCTACTGCCTTTTCGACATCCATTAAAGAGCATTTTTCTTCATTCAATATTAAACTCAACTGATGTGTTTCTACATTCCATGATGCCGATTTTACCCCAGGAACGCTTAAAGCTGCTTTCTGAATTCGTTTTTGACATTGTTCGCAATTACCATTGACTTCAAAAGTATATTTTGCATTTTTATTTTTGTCTTGCGCTTGAGCAGAAAAACCTGCAAAAGTGATTAAGAATACGATTATTAAATTTTTCATGTTTTTATATTTTAATTATTGTTTTTAAATTATTTGACTTTAAAGCGCAATCCGGCATAATACATTTGACCGAAAATAGGCGCATACACAATCGAAGTATCAAAATTAGAACCAAAAGGATTGTCTGAACCTAAAATCGCGTGATTTTGTTTGTAGTTCCCTAAATTCTCTCCTCCCACATACATTTCAAATGTAGCAGAAAACACTTTGGTTACCTGCGCATTCATGACCACAACTGTTGGTGAAAATTCCGGCAAGCGGTCTTGTACAGGATTCAAAGCCGTATTTGGTAATTGCTGCTCACCAATCCAGTTGAAAGTATAATCAAACTTCCATTGTTGGTCTTTTTCTTTCTTTGCTGTTTCAAATTCTAAATTCCCAAAGAAACGATGTTTGGCTTGCATTGGCCTTTGAAAACTACCTGAAATATAATCAGTTTTAATGTCGTAATATTTGTAAGCCGTTCTCAAATTCAGATGCTTGATAATTTCTGTATTGAATTCTAATTGCAAACTATTGGCAAATGAATTCCCTTTCAGATTATAAAAATCAACTTCCTGTGATGACTGAAACAAATCGACTACTGTCTGGTTTTGAAAATCGGTTCTGTAAAAATCTACCGAAGCCTCTGCATTTTTATCAAAAATATGAAACTTTTGTAAAAAGCCTAAACCATAATTCCATGCAATTTCAGGATTTAAACCGTAGGCTTTTCCACCTTCATCCAAAATATTGAAATTTCGAGAACTTCCAAAAAGCTGCTGGTTTTCGGCAAAAATATTAGCCAAACGTTTTCCTCTTCCGGCAGAAAAACGCAAAACACCAGCTGCCCACGTATTGTAACGCGCATGCAATCTAGGTGTTACAAAAAAACCAAGGCGGTTGTGGTAATCTGCTCTTCCGCCTAAAATAATACTGAAATTATCGGCATTATCATAAGTATATTCAAAGAAAGCACCCAGAGAATTGTCGCGTCGGCTGTAATCTTTAGTGTTAACAAACTCCTGATAATTATCGGAAGTGAAATTCAATCCTGTGGCAAATTTATTCAGTGTATTGTTTATAATGGAATTGAAAATCAAGTTCGAATAATAGCTCTGTTGTTTGATACTGTATTGGTTTAAACCAAAGTATGACGCTTGATCATGTGATGTAAAGGCATTCTGAAATCCGATGCTTTGGTAAGGAATTTCAGGCCAAACATATCCGATTTTGGAAGAAAAATCGAAACGCTCGGTATTAATTTCCGAACCCCAAAAATGAGTGGTAAATTTGTCTTTCTTGGGATCAAAATCAACCTGTCCCGTTTGTTTCTCATCATTCATATACCTGAAATTTAAGAAGCTCACCCAGCCTTTTTCGGCATTGGTATATTGCCAACGGTTCATCACATTGATCTGACTTGCTAACGGATTATCGAGAAAGCCGTCTTTATTCATGTCGTTTTTCGAAAACCGATTGTTACCGTGAACAAACAAACTCGTCGCCCATTTGTCGGAAACCTTTTTATTCAAATGGGTGTTGATTTCGAATCGGGAATCGGAAGAACCGTACACATTCAAAAAGAAAGGAATGTCGTTGTTTGGTTTCTTCAATTCGGTATTAATTTGCCCCGAAATACTTTCATAGCCATTCACCACACTTCCGGCACCTTTAGTAATTTGGATACTTTCCACCCAAGTTCCTGGCGTAAAAGACAATCCATACGCTTGTGAAGCACCTCGAACACTTGGAATGTTTTCTTCGGTAATCAACAAATACGGACTAGTTAATCCCAGCATTTTGATTTGTTTTGTTCCCGTTAAAGCATCCGAAAAATTCACATCGATAGACGGATTGGTCTCAAAACTTTCTGCAAGATTACAACAAGCCGCTTTAAGCAATTCTTTGCTGGAAAGCACCGTTGTATTTGTCGTTTTGAGTAATGATTTTTGCAGTTTATTTCGTTGTCCATTTACTTTTACAGCTTGTAAAGTATCTTGTGAAAAGGCAGGTAACGAAAGGAAAACAACAAAAAACACATAAATATTTTTCATTGTAATTGTATTAATGTTTAAAATTCGATTAAGACGATTTAAACAAAAATTTACGCGTAGAAAATATATTGGGAATACAATTTATAGAGCGGCGGCGCATTTGCATCGCACGAAAATTGAATGACAGGATTGCTTTTGAAATTAGCAATTGGTAAACTATTAATAGGTTTCCAAGTATAAGCAGTAAATGGAACTTCTAATTGAAAAGAGAATGATTTGACAATCGAATTATCAGTTTTCTTCTCGAGTTTTACTTTTTTGTTTTTGCAGCAAGAAGATTTTTTAATTGATTTTCCACAGCAGTCTTTTTCCACAGTGGTTTTTTGAGAAACAAAAGAAACAGCAGTAATTTTCCCTCCACAATAATGCACATTGAATGCCAGACCAACATTGGAAACCAACATCAACATGGACAGAAGAATTGCTATGTGTTTTTTTATTTTCACGAGACAAATTTACGTAATTTCCTGAATGAGAAAAGCCAATGAATTGTTATTTTTTCTGAGATTCAGTTTGAAAGTAAAATCCAGGAATAAAAAGCAGTATGAAAATAGGCTGAATTAAAAACCTTCGGATGTAAAAAAAGATCATTTTATGACTTTCGTCGAAATAGTTTAGGTAAATATAAAACCCTATCAACAGCAATATAAAAAACAATGAATACAGTACTGCCGAAAATTTGACCAAAGCCACATCTTTAAAAATAACATATAAAATGGTCAATGAAATAATTGTATTCAGAAAATACCGAAAGCATAAATTCAGATACAACTTTACGAAATTGATTTCCGGATATGCCGAAATACTTTCCTCTTTAAAATAATTCAAAAAAGGATCATAAAACAATTGATTCTCAAACACACGTACCAGAACCAATAATCCAACAAGGAAAATCAGCTGAACAATTCTCACATTATTATTTAGTTCTTTTTGAAGCATATTTTGAAAATTTATTAACCCAAATGACCCACAAAATAAAAACTGCTCCATAAATAATGAGCGGAAAAACAACACCATGTAAAATGTGTTCCTGTTCTGGAAAGTGATACATTAGAACCGAAAGCATCGCTATTCGCAAAATATTCAAAATATAAATGAATAAGCTTCCGCCGAGAACAAAAAGCAAAGTTGTTTTCAATTTCCCTGAAAAAGCCATGATAAAAGCAATAAACAAGATGATGACACTAATAGCATTACAGCCTTCAACGACTCTAGCGACATAGTGTTGGTGGTAAATTAATTTGATAAAAGGTTCCGATTTATTTTCTTCAACTGAAGAATTTGCATCGAATAAAGTCAGTACCTGTTTGGCTTGTTCTGCCACTGTTTTGGTGATTGTATCAACTTCAGGGGCTTCAAAACGATTCAAATAACCTTGATAAACCATTGTTAGAACTAAGTAAGCCAAGAAAAACTTACTTAAGAAAAGCAGAAAGGGTTTGTAGATTATTAAATATTTTTTCAAGGTTTATTTTTTAACAAATTTATATAATTTTTAAAGTTAACATTAGATACTTTTGCATAAAAGATAAACAAAATGACTTTCGAAGCATTAAAACCGAAAATAACTGAAATCACAAACAACAACGCTTTCACCAGAGAGGAAAGACTTTTGAAAGTTTGTGAAATTTTAGAAGAAAATATCGAATATTACACATGGGTTGGTTTTTACTTTGCCAATCACGAAACACGAACATTGCATTTGGGACCTTATGTTGGCGCACCAACAGACCATACTGTGATTCCTTTTGGAAAAGGGATTTGTGGGCAGGTGGCAGTTTCAGATAAGAATTTTGTAGTACCTGATGTACAAGCACAAGACAATTATATCGCGTGTAGCTTTACGGTAAAATCGGAAATTGTTGTGCCTCTTTTTGTTAATGGTGAAAACATTGGTCAGATTGATATTGATTCGAATGTATTGGATCCATTTACAGAAGAAGATGAACGATTTTTAGAGTTTGTCAATCAAGAAGTTGCCAAATTGTATTAATCGGATAACAAAAAATTTGTAACTTCGAAATTAAAGTGTATTTTTGCACTCGAATACGAAAAACGTATTATACATAATAATCATTTAAAGGATATTAGCATGTACTTAACTAAAGAAGTTAAAGCAGAAATCTTCGCTAAACACGGAGAAGCAACAAACACTGGAAAATCAGAAGCACAAATCGCTTTGTTCACTTTCAGAATTAACCACTTAACTGAGCACTTAAAGAAAAATCGTCACGATTATAACACTGAGCGTTCACTAGTGAAATTGGTAGGTAAAAGAAGATCACTTCTTGACTACTTGAAAAATACGGAAATCAACAGATACCGTGAGATTATCAAAGTATTGGGTATTAGAAAATAATCAATATAAAAAAGAGGTGCCCACGCGCCTCTTTTTGTTTTTACACATTTACATAAAAAGTTTGGTTTTTCATTGGGTTTTAGACAACAACTACACACAACAACTACAACACAACTAGAACCCATTGTTTAATCAATTAGAGAATTAATTATGATTCCACAATTATTTGTAGAAAAAATCGATTTAGGTGATGGCAGAAGCATCACAATCGAGACAGGTCGTTTAGCGAAACAAGCTGACGGTTCTGTAGTAGTAAGAATTGGTAAAACTGTAATCTTAGGAACAGTTGTATCATCAAGAAAAGCAAGTCCAGGTATCGATTTTTTACCTTTAACGGTAGATTATAGAGAAAAATTTGCTGCAGCAGGTCGTTTTCCTGGTGGTT
>JBDTNG010000084.1:0-6183 GCA_039933895.1 Flavobacterium sp.
CTGCAGACAAGTATCAGGGGTATTCATCAATGCCTGGTTGCTGAAGTCTTTTTTAATGGCGATCCCACACCGCACAATGCCACACCTTCATCCAGCGATAATTTATCGCAGCGAAATCTTGCCATTGCTCATTCAGATAATCCTGGCAGTCTTGCCACACATACAGTGCAGCATACATTTGAAATAAAACCATCACAATTCCATTTACCCAAGGAATTCAGCAGCAAAGATTTCAATCAATCATTTTTAAATACAAATACATTTGTTGCCACGGATCAGCCATCAGGGCCTGATATTTTAATGATACATTGGAACAATCTGCCAAGAGACAGCAAGGTTATACTATATATGCCCGATATAAAAGTTGATGATATTCTGGCGTTGGAACCTTACACACGGGTATCGCCCACAAAAATCAGTATGGAAGATGGACATAGTTTCAGTTTTACCACTGCCGACATCAGTTATATTCCCATACCCGGTGGATTTAATAAAAATATTCCCGGATTGCTAACTGTTGAACTGCCTTCCAATGTTGTAAAGGGACAATTGTTTAAAGTGCTGGTGCAGCAGGCTAGGTTTTATAGAAACACACGACGCATCATTGGAAGTTTTCAATTCAATATTTCGGTAAGTACAGCAGAGATTATACTTAAGAAGGAGATGAGAAACCTTTCCTTACTGCAATACGTTCGAGAGTCTATGGCTGTAACAGACCCGTGGCGGATGATATTTAACAGGTATATCAAATCCACTTCTGATAAAATAAACGGTTTGGGCGGCGATGCTTCTACTGTGCCTTCTTCATACAATGATAAATGGCTTTATGTGAACAATTCGGAAACATCAACTAAAGATTTTCTTGTATCGTTGATGAATAAATGTTGCAAAAGGATGTCCATTTTTATGATTTTGTTATTAATGTTATTGTTAGTGATCGTTTTTTTAATTATAGTAAAATAGAATTTAAAAGAATTTAAGTTTACAGCACGAATCCCCCAAGCCCGCACGAAGGTATTCGTGCGGGCTTCGTAATTCTTATATTTACGAAGTAATCTTATTTTATTAAACTAATGAGTAGAAATTATAAAAAAATCACGCGAAAGGGTTCGCGCTATAGCGAGATTTTTTTATGTTTTTGACTGCTTTTTAGTGTGATAGGGATTGATCTTTATAAGTTTCCGGTGCATGTTTGTAAATTTCCTGTACGTGTTTGTAAGTTGCAGGTCTCTATTTGTATTTTACAGGTACGTTATTGCAAGTTGCAGGTCTTCATTTGCATTTTACAGGTGCGTGTTTGCTAATTGTTGGTGGCTGTTTGCTAATTGCAGGTCGTTGTTTGCTAATTGCAGGTGCGTGCTTGTTAATTGGGGATGGGAAAAGTTATTTGTGGGATTTATAGAAAAGAGTATATTTGACTTATGCTACAAAGTAGCGCCAAT
Source organism: Flavobacterium sp. (assembly GCA_039933895.1). Classification (GTDB taxonomy): domain Bacteria; phylum Bacteroidota; class Bacteroidia; order Flavobacteriales; family Flavobacteriaceae; genus Flavobacterium. The sequence goes on from JBDTNG010000084.1 coordinate 1,443, forward strand.
CGTTCCAAATATAGAGAGATATGCGCTATGAAGTAGCGGATATATATAAGTTGGCAGAGATTCTGAAAAAAAACCGAAAAATAAGAACGAATGAATTCAATAATACGATACGTTTTCGCAAGAGAAATCTACAGAACATATTCAGAAAATAGAGATGAAATTGCTCACCATTTAACTTTAAAAAATATTTGGAATTTTATTTTGTCAGCGTTTGTAGTAATTGTAATTATCAGCTTTAGTTTTAGTTTTTCTAAACGAAACGACTTAAGTATTTTTCAATTAGAAAAGAATGATAGCATTTATGTAAATAATTGGAAATCATTTTCCTTTGATGAAATCCCGGTTTACCAAATGGCAAGTGAAAAAAATGAGTATTCAACCGACACAATCAAAAAAGATACAATTGTAAGTTATAATCTTTCACAGAAAGTAGATTCAACTTTTCAATTCAAAAAAGCAATTGGAATTTTTAATGGCTTCGCCATTAAAAATTCAGATAAAGAGGATTTAATTGGTTTTACAAGAACTTCAAACCTAAAATTGACAAAACCAAATATGACCGATTTTAGTTATGACGAAAAAAATAAATATTCGGATAATCTTTATATTCCAATTGAAGATATTAAAAAAATTGACACGAAAGAACCTGAAAGTAGGTGGTTTCAACATTTCATTTATATGACAATTGCATTTTTTTCATTCAAAAAATTAATAATTTCTTTATTCAGATTACTAAAGCGTAAAGTTCCTATTTATGAGCGTGTTCCTGTTTACAAAAGAGACAATCGTTATTCAAGCGGAAAAAGAATTGTTCGTTATAATTCTGTTATAAAGGAATACAGAAAATTTACTGATGAAGAACTTGAATTACATAAAAAGCAACAATTTTCAAGAATTTTATTTAATGGTATAACATTGACAATATCAATTGGTCTTTTGTTTTATTTATACATTTCAAAAAACTAAACTAAATGCTAAAGAAAAAGATATACGATTTCATAAATCTAAATTCGCTATTCCAAAGATTCATTTATACTTTAATAATTTTAAATGTTCTTTCTTTAATTCTTGCATCTTACAAAGAGATTTATACTAAATATGAATCGTTCTTTGAAAACTTTGAATTGTTTTCAGTCATAATTTTCTCGATAGAATATATCTTAAGATTTTGGACAGCGGATTTAGATTTTGAAAAAGGCTCGCCTTTTTCAAAAAGATTAAAATTCAGTTTGTCTGCTTTTGGCTTAATTGACTTATTCGCAATTTTGCCTTTTTATTTGCCTCTACTCTTTCCTTTCGATTTAAGAGTTTTAAGAATTTTGCGATTATTCCGATTGTTGAGAATATTTAAACTTGGAAGATTATCTAAATCGCTTCAAACAATCACAAGTGTTTTAAAAGAATCGAAATCAGAATTATCAATAACTTTATTTGTTGCATTTATTTTGATGATTTTGTCATCTACCCTAATGTATTATGTAGAAAATGAAGCTCAACCTGACAAGTTTGAAAATATTGGGCAATCACTTTGGTGGTCAGTTGCAACTTTAACAACTGTTGGTTATGGCGACATTTACCCAATTACAGGTTTAGGAAAAATTTTAAGTTCCGTAATTGCATTAATCGGAATTGGATTTGTTGCTTTACCTACAGGAATAATAAGTTCAGCGTTTATAAGTAGAATGCAAAAAGACAAAGAAAACGGAAAACAATGTGAATGTCCGAATTGCGGAACAAAATTATAATTGAAAACAAGAACCATCTGCCAACAGCCGTTTGCCAAGATTGGGGATTTAGTGGAATTAGCGTTTTTTTTATTACATTTACGTTAAGCCGAAAATACTCGGTTTCAAAAGTCCCCAACCTCGGCAAGCGCCAAGACGTTACCAGCAATACGGCCAAAATTGCGCAGAAAAACATTACTCATAAAATTGTTGATTAATAAAATTTAATATCCAAAAATTGAATTTTAAAAGTTATATTTTTGTTACATAATGAAAATTTAATTTATATGAATATAGTTTCTTTTTTTGCTGGTGCTGGAGGTCTTGACCTTGGTTTTCAAAAAGCTGGTTTTAATGTTGTTTGGGCAAATGAATATGACAAAGAAATTTGGGAAACATACGAGAAAAATCATCCGAAAACTAAACTAGATAAACGTAGTATTGTTGATATTCCTTCCGATGAAGTACCGGAATGTGATGGAATTATTGGTGGTCCACCTTGCCAAAGTTGGAGTGAAGCTGGAGCAATGAAAGGAATTAATGATAAACGAGGTCAATTATTTTACGATTTTATTAGAATTCTTGAAGCAAAGCAACCAAAATTTTTCTTGGCTGAAAATGTTAGCGGAATGTTGATTGATAGACATTCAGAAGCTTTAGCAAACATAAAAGAACTTTTTAGAAATGCGGGTTTAGGTTACGAACTTTCTTTTGAAATGGTTAACGCTAGTGATTACAATGTACCACAGGATAGAAAAAGAGTTTTCTTTATTGGAATTAGAAAAGACTTAAATTTTACATTCCAATTTCCAAAACCGAACTTTGCTAAATTAACTTTACAAGAAACCATTGCTGATTTAAAAGACAACGTTTTATCTGCATTGCCATATAATAAAACAAATGGTAGTAATTGTGTAATTCCTAATCACGAATATATGATTGGTGATTTTTCAACAATTTTTATGTCCAGAAATCGCGTTAGAAGTTGGGATGAACAATCTTTTACCATTCAAGCTGGTGGAAGACACGCACCTATTCATCCACAAGCTCCGAAAATGAAATTTATCGAACAAAACATTAGAGTTTTCGTTCCTGGTGAAGAACACTTATATAGAAGATTAAGCGTGAGAGAATGCGCAAGAATTCAAACATTTCCTGATAATTTCATTTTTCATTACACAAGCGTTGTTGCTGGTTACAAAATGATTGGAAATGCAGTTCCAGTTAATCTTGCAAAATTTATGGCTGAAGCCATAAAATATCAGATTGAAATGAATGCAAGATTACAATACATTGAATACGAAAATAAACAATCAATAGCTGTATGACAAATGTTTTAGAAGCAATAATCAATATTTCAAAACTTGAAGATTTAAATATTGATGAAGTAATTTTAGGGAATAATCGAGCGGTTAATATGGGAGAAGGATTAGAAAGTTTTGTAAAAAATGCTTTTTCTAATTCATTTAACATCAATGACAAGAATGAGAAAAACAAAATATACAGTACGCACTTTTCGTACGAAGGTTCTAAAAGAACTCCGCCTGATTTAATGTTAATCGGTGGCGATGCACTTGAAGTAAAAAAGACTGAAACTCTAACAACAGAATTACAACTCAACAGTTCGCATCCAAAAGCAAAACTTTTCTCAAATAGTACATTGATTAACAATCATTGCAGAAGTTGTGAGATATGGGAAACAAAGGATTTTATATATGTAATTGGTCATCTTCCAAAATCAAATTATCTTTCATCAATTTGGTTTATACACGGAGAAATATACGCTGCTGACGAAAGTGTGTACATAGATTTAAAAAATTCTGTTTCTGAACTTTTAGAAAATTCAAATGACTTAAGCTTTTCTCCAACAAATGAAATAGGAAGAATCAACGCTGTTGACCCACTTAAAATTACAAATTTAAGAGTTAGAGGAATGTGGTTGCTTCAACCACCATACAAAGCATTTGATTATGTTCACGAGTATGATAAAAAAGCTAAATTTCAATCTATTACAATTTTAACAACTTCAAAATATTTAACATATCCAACAGAAAGTAGATTGAAAATTGAAAGCGACGAAAGTATAATTATCAAGGATATAAAAGTGAAGAACCCAAATAATCCTGTTAACTTAATGGACGCGAAACTAATAATATTTAAGCTTATGTAGAATAAGTACTGCTGGTAACAGCTGTTTCTCGCAATTGCGAATTTTGTTGTAAGTTCACGTTCACGTTTCGCAAGAATTTTTATCTTTAACAGAAAATAATTCGTTCCGAACTTCGCAACTGACGAGAAGCAGCGGAACGTTAGCTGCTATTTTACCGCACGAAAATCTTAAATAGAAAGAAAAATAATGAGGATAATTATATTGTTTATATTATTTAGTTTTTTACAATTAAATGGACAAACTGTTCCAAAAAATACTTTTCCATTGCCTGAAATTAAAGAACTTAAATATATATCAATTCCGTCAGCCTTAGAAAGAATTTTTCCACCTAATTCTTGTCAAGATAGTCTAATTAGACAATTGAAAACCTACAACAGAAGGCTAAAGAATATCAGAGAATATGAAGTATATTTGATAAACCAAAGTTGTGAATTTTCTCAAAATACTTGCCTTTGCTTTGAAACAGCAGCCCAAGGAGAATTCAACTTCTTAATATTATATAATAGAAAATCAAAACAAGCAAAAATTTTAATAGCTTCCTACGACTTTTTATCTGATTCAGAAGTTTATATTATGCGTTTCAAAAAAAATAAAAATGAAATCAAGTTAATAGATTCTGGAATGACAGAAGGCGAAAATGGAGCCGAAGAATTCTCAAAAAATATAATTAAAATTAGCGTATTAAAAAATGGAGAAGTGAAAGTTAAAGTTGGAAAAGGATAATAGAAATCAAAAAACAGCAGCTAACAGCTGTTTCTCGCAATTGCGAATTTTGTTCAAAATTCACGTTTGCGTTTCGCAAGAAATATTATCTTAGTGGAAAATAATCGGTTCCGAAGTTCGCAAC
>JBDTNG010000085.1:0-3641 GCA_039933895.1 Flavobacterium sp.
TCTACTACCACTATGATTCAATTGGGAAAAGTAAAAGGCAACAAAATGGTCGATATGCAGCTGAGTAATGTCAAATTAATTGACCGTGGTGTTAGAATGATTATGGCAGAAATTAATGTGACCTACGAAGAAGCGGAAGCTTTGTTGAAAAAATATGGAAATGTTAGAAAAGGTATTGAAAATCATAAGTCATAAATTGAAACATTAAAAACCAAATCAAATGCATACCGATAAAGACATCTTATCCAAAGGAATAAAATTCATCGCTTGGGCATTGCCTTTATATTTCATTGGACCATCTGTAATTTACAATGCTTTTATAAACAAAAACAACGCTTGGCATTATATCGTTTTAGCAGTTGGCATAGTGATTTCGTTTTTGGCCATTTATTTAACTTTTAAGGGATTAAAAACTATTTTAAACAGTATGTTTCATGGAAATAAATAACGATTTTTTAGTAAGTATTAAAAGGCTTTTTCTGTATTACAAAACACTTGGAGAGAAAGCAATGGACCAATTGGAACCAGAACAACTTTTCGTTTCTGTTAATGAAGACACCAATTCGATTGCCGTTATTGTTCAGCATTTGTCAGGGAATATGATTTCACGATGGACAGACTTCTTAACCTCTGATGGCGAAAAAGAATGGAGAAATCGTGACGGTGAATTTGAAGATGTTATAAAAACAAAGGAAGAATTACTTAAAAACTGGAACAAAGGCTGGGATTGTCTTTTCAATACCATCAATAATTTAACAACAGATCAGCTTTCTGAAATCATTTACATTCGAAACGAAGGACATACTGTGGCAGATGCAATCAACAGACAATTAGCGCATTATCCTTATCATATTGGGCAAATGGTTTTTTATGCTAAAATGCTAAAACATGGTGATTGGAACAGTCTTTCTATTCCAAAAAATAAATCTGGTGATTATAATTCAGATAAATTTTCACAGGAAAAAAGCATTCGAAACTTTACCGACGACGAACTAAACAAACTGAAATAGCCCTGATAGAGCCGATATCCTTTGAGAGGTACGAACAAAGATAAAGGCGAAAGTGGGACTCGAGCTCCAAAAGAGCGAACAGGCAAAGCAAATAGCTCCTAAAAATGAAAAAAACGATTCTTATTCTACTTGTATTTACTTTAATTTCTTGCTACGATCAGGAAAGAAATTGCGCCGCTTTCAAAGCCGGAAAATTTGAATTTACCCAAGTTATTGATGGTAAAAAACAAATCTCAACCTTTGAGCGAAATGATTCCATTCAAATTGAAAATTACAACGGAAAAAAAGACACAGCAACAGTACGATGGGTGAACGATTGTGAATTTATTTTGGAAAAACTGCATCCAAAGAATATGCAAGAGAGAAAAGCTATCAGCATGAGAATCCTGACAACCAGTAAGAAAGGCTATGTTTTTGAGTATTCTTTTGTTGGAGATGAAAAAAAACAAAAAGGAACTGTAACAAAAATCGATTAGCTTACGTTTAATCACTAAACTTTATAAATTTAAAAATGGAATTATTACTCAACCCGGACGCTTGGATTGCTTTATTGACACTAACTTTTTTAGAAATTATTTTAGGAATCGACAACATCGTATTCTTGTCAATTGTTTCTGGAAAATTGGAAGAAAAAGACCAGCCAAGAGCCAGAAGAATTGGACTTTCATTAGCCATGGCTTTTAGAATTGTGTTACTTTTCGGAATTACATGGGTTTTAAGTCTGCAAAAAGTTTTATATCATTTAGATTGGGGCTTTTTTAGCGCTGGAATTACCGGTCAGAGTATTATTATTTTTGGAGGTGGTTTGTTTCTTTTATACAAATCAGTTACTGAAATTCACCATAAATTAGAAGGAGCCGAAGATGCGGAAAGCGGAAAAGCAAGCAACACATTGACTGCTGCTATTATACAGATTGCAGTTTTAAATTTGGTTTTCTCGTTCGACAGTATATTAACTGCAGTGGGCCTAATTAGTATGAAATCGCCTGCTGAAGGAGGTTTTGGCTATGAAGGTGCATTAGCAATTATGATTTTATCGATCATTATTTCTATCGCTATTATGATGATTTTTGCAGGACCTGTAAGCAAATTTGTAAACAATCACCCAACGATTCAAATTCTTGGATTGTCATTTTTAATTCTAATTGGTGTGATGTTATTGGCTGAAGGATCTCACATGGCACACTTTAAATTCTTTGGAGGAGCAGAAGTAAACAGTATTCCTAAAGGTTATTTATACTTCACAATTTTCTTCTCATTATTGGTTGAATTCCTCAACCTGAAAATGAACAAGAGCAAAAAACCGGTAAAATTACACAACAATAAAATTTTGGATCCGAAATTGAAGGATACTGATGTAATGAATTAAGTATAAAAAAAGCTTCCAAAATATTGGAAGCTTTTTTATTTAAGGCTATTCTCTAATTTCTTTTGATGAGTTTAATGGTTTTAATTTCCATTCCTTTTTTAATTTGAACCAAATACATACCACTAGACCATCTGTCTCCTATTTGATATTCCTGATTTACTTTTCCTTTAAATTGATCAATTAAGATTCCGGCGGAATTGTAAACCATCACTTCAGATTCTTCTCCATCATTTCCTTCAATGTTTAAATTGAAATATTGACTGGATGGATTTGGATATGCTTTAACATTGAAAGGCAATTTGACGTCTGCAATAGTTTCAGCGTCTTCTTTCGTGATAGAACTAACAGTATTAGTTGTACTTCTAACTTGAATATTTCCACCTGTTAAAGTTAACAAATCGGTTTTTACACCTGTCCATTTAGAAGATAATAATAATGTACCCGCACTATTTCGAAGTTCAATACTAATTTGGTCATTTACTCCTGGTTCTCCTTTATCTACAAGATTTAAAGTCACTATTGCGCCACTTGAATTAGGCACAGCCAGTCCAGTTTGAGTATCATAAACATTTGCCTTAGCGTTTACAACCGCTTTTAACTCGTTTGCGTTAGATATATTGACACTCATTGAGCCATTAGAACCTCCAACAATACCTTTAATCTGATAAATTTTTGTTCCAGTTCTCCATATAATATTTATTCCTCCTTGCATGTTGGTTCCGTTTTTATTGTATTTCACAGAACCTCCAAAATTGATTTTACTATCATTATTTGATGGATAATATCCAGAAGATGTGTTAGGAGTCATTTTTAAATTACCTCCAAAAGTAACAAAGTCATTGAGTGATTTAGATAATGTTAATGTACCTATAATGCTTGTAGCAGTTGAGCAGTTATAATACCCGTCTACTTCAACTTTTATTTCATAAACAACTGAATCTAAAGAACTTGGTATAGATAATGTTATATCTTTTAAAATACTACCAACTTTAACATCTGAAGCTAGAAGTGAAACATTAATCCACTCGGTACTGAATTCGGCAACAACTACTGAACTGTTAGCTGGATTGATTCCTCTCAATAAAAATCTGGCTTTGGCATTTCGTATATCTCCACCATCTGGATCACCACTTGCAGGAACTGCAGTTATATCTCTAATTGTGGCTGACAATCTCACTAAAGATGAAATACTTGTAGCTGTTCCGGTACTTGCAAAATCTTGTCCGGTATAATCTGCCGCTGCATTTTCTTATGTTATTTCT
>JBDTNG010000086.1:0-2587 GCA_039933895.1 Flavobacterium sp.
TTAATGGAGCGTACTAATTCTTTCATACTTATTTTCTTAGCCATTGTTGCATTATTGGGAAAGCTTCTTTGTTTTCAACTAATGCACGGTCATTACCCAACGTAAGTCCAGCCCATTCTAAAAAAGGTAAACCTATGAAATTGCCTTTTTTGTAACTGTCGATGAGCCAATCTGAACTTCCTTTGTAACCATTGGGATGGAAAATAAAATCTAAAGGCAAATCGAGATGAGCGGCAGCGGCATACGACCATAACATGGCGCCAATTTCATCACCCTGCGTAGGCCAATCATTGGGCATTTTAGGGGTGCCAATGTGTACTCTTTCTTCAGAAGAAGTTACAGCGAGATGACCCGCTTCATGCAAGATATCGCCAGGATATTTTAATTTCGAAAAATCAATATAAATGCAGTTTGGTCCCAAATCAAGTCCCGGCAAAAAAGTAGTATCCTCTAATTCTTTTTCGATGGTATTGATTTTAATTTCGTCCAAAAACGTCATTATTTTTTTTAGTTCCGAAGTCATGTTGTTCTTTATTTTGGAATTAAATCACAGTACCAGAATCCATAATCGAAAGCGGCTGAGTCATTCGTATCACAAGCGGTATTAGAGGACTCTTGTTTTGGTTTTTCATATTTTCGGTATACAATTTCACCTATGTCAAAAGGGATTGGTTTTGAAAACAAAGGGCCATCAAAAGTAAAAGTATGAAACTCTCCGTTTTCGCCACAAACATCAACATCATCAGGCAAATCGGCTATGAATTGGGCATCAATAACTCTTCCCACAAAGCTTTTATCCAAATTGCGCTCGTTGACACAAGTAACTATCGTTTTGAATCCCAAATCTAAAAACTCCTGAATCAAATCTTTCGTTGGAATTTTCCACAACGGAAATATCCCTTCCAATTGCATGGTGGCTAATTTATCCTCTCGGTATTTTCGTAAATCTTCCAGAAAGATATCGCCAAAAATAGAATGAGTCACGCCTTTTTCTTTGAATGTTTCCAAAGTAGTAGCCATTACATTTTCATAGATTTCCATGGTAGGCATTTCAGGAACTTCCATTTTACAAAGTGGTAAACCAATGCTTTCGACTTGTTGGTCTAATAATTCGGAACGGACACCGTGCATAGAAATGCGATTGTACTTTTGGTTCACACTAGTCAGCAACGAAACAATTTCAATATCTTTATTCTGAAGGGTTTTGTATAAGGCTAAAGCAGAGTCTTTTCCGCTGCTCCAGTTGAATATGGCTTTCTTTTTCACAACTTTTAATTTGAATGTAAACTTACTAAAAAGTCCGAAATTCCTTCGTATTTTTACGCTTCTTATCTGATTAATTGTATGAAATATTTTTTATTGTTTATTACTTCATTGGCTTTTGCACAACAAACGCAAAAAGTAGATTTTACTTCTATGCAAGGTTTTTTGAAACCCAACTCGATTGACAAAACCATTTCAGGAAAAGTAATCTATCAATTTAATGTAAAAACAGTCATTGATACCATTAAAATTGATGCCCATAAAATGGAGTTTTCTTCTGTTTTTATTAATAACAAAGAAGTGAAATTCAAAAATTCAGGAAAACAACTGCAATTGTTTGAAGGCTTTAAAAAAGGGAAAAACATACTGACTTTTGAATACAAAGCGACTCCAAGTCAGACGTTATATTTTACCGGTCAAGATGAAAATTTACAAATTTGGACGCAAGGACAAGGGAAATACACCAGTTACTGGCTGCCGAGTTTTGATGATGTGAATGAGAAAGTAGTTTTTAATTTATCGATTGAATATAGAAATGATTTTGAAGTGATTTCCAATGGGAATTTAGTAGATGTCGTTGGTAACAGTAAAGGAAACATCATGACCTGGCGTTATGAAATGCAAGACCCAATGAGTTCTTATCTGGTGATGATGGCTATTGGAAAATTTGTAAAGAAGACCTCAGTATCCAAATCAGGCATTCCTTTAGAATGGTATTTGAAACCGGTAGATCATGAAAAATTTGCTACAACCTATAAATATTCTACCGAAATATTTGATTTTTTTGAGAAAGAAATCGGCGTAAAATATCCATGGAAAATATACAAACAGATTCCTATAACTGATTTTTTGTATGCTGGAATGGAAAATACTTCGGCCACTATTTTTGCTCAGGATTATGTAGTTGACGAAATTGGTTTTAATGATAGAGCTTACTATAATGTTAATGCTCATGAATTGGCACATCAATGGTTTGGGGATTTAGTCACTGCCAAATCCGGAAAAGACCATTGGCTGCAAGAAGGATTCGCTACGTATTATTCGCTTTTGGCAGAGAAAGAGATTTTTGGAGAAGATCACTTTAATTTTCAATTGTTGCAACTTGCAGAAGAACTTAAAGATGCTGCTAAAACAGATACAATTCCCATATTGAACGCGAAGGCAAGTTCACTAACATTTTATAAAAAAGGTGCATGGGCACTCCATGTTTTAAGAACAGAAATTGGAGATAAAAACTTTAAAAAAGCAGTTAAAAACTATCTGAAAAAATACAAATTTAAAAATGTAACTACTGATGACTTTTTAGCAGAAATAAAAAAGGTTT
>JBDTNG010000087.1:0-2196 GCA_039933895.1 Flavobacterium sp.
AATTGTAGGCTTTCTGACCATTGCTATTGGAGTCCAATATATCATCAGTTCCATCTTGAGTATTGTAAGAGGTATTTAATAAAAAACCCGATTCAGTTGAATCGGGTTTTTTATTATTTTAAGTTATAATTTATGCTGTTGGCAAGAAGATTTCCGCCATCATGCAACGTGCGCTTCCACCGCCGCAAGCTTCAATCGTATCTAGACTTGAGCTTAAAATAGTAACATGTTCTTCTAATTGTGCGATTTGTTTTTTAGTCAAACTCTGATATGCTGAAGTACTCATAACCAAATACCTTCTATCGTCTGCTCCTTTTACTTCAAGCATGTTTCCTGCAAAGCTATTCACTTGCTCTTCTGTGATTAAAACAACTTCTTTTTCATCACCGCGCAAACTGTCTAAAACCATTTTGCGTTCTTTTTTATCATCAATACTATCTGCACAAATTACAGCGTAAGTTTCGCCTAAAGTCATCATTAAGTTCGTATGGTAAATCAATTTTCGTTCACCATCTACTGTATGAAAAGCTTCGAAGATTACTGGTGTAAATTCAAAATCTTCACAAAATTCGATAAACAATTCTTCATCTGCTCTTGGAGATAAGGCACAATAAGCTTTTCCGTTTTCTCTGTCTAAAAGAATACTTCCAGTTCCTTCCAGGAAAATCTGATCTTCTTCGGCAGAAGTATAATCAACAATATTTTCTATCTGATATCCTTTATCTTCCAATAAATCTAATATCTCCTCGCGACGTTCTAATCTTCTGTTTTCAGCAAACATAGGATACAAAGCTACATCTCCATTTTCATGAAAAGAAATCCAATTGTTAGGAAAAACACTATCCGGAGTGTCAGGATTTTCAGTATCATCAACTACTGTCACATCGACACCAACCTTGCGAAGTTTTTCAACAAAAGCATCAAATTCCTGTTGCGCTTTTGCGTTTACAGTTGCTGGCAACAACCCGTCTAATACTTTTTGGTAATAATTATTAACCGTAGTCTGCTCGTTCATACGAAACGCTACTGGGCGAATCATCAATATCGAATTGGTAGTTTGTTTCATAAGTTGTTATTTATTGTTTTTATAAGTCAAATGGGGTTCGCAATTAACCTTGTGTCATTGTCCAACGGTTTTATGCTAATTTAATTGTGGCGGTAATCGCTTCAACAATATCGAGAGTTACTTCTGCCATGGTGTTTTCTTTTTCATCAAGGCAAGGGTTCACTTCAACAACTTCTATACAAATGGTTTTGGGATTTTGAGCCAAAGCAATCAGTATTTCTTTGGCTTCTTGGGGTTTTAGCCCATTGGCAACCGGAGTTCCGGTACCGTGTGATGTTAGTTCTGGGTCCATAGAATCGACATCAAAAGAGACATAAATAATGTCACAATCTTTAAGTTTTTCTTCAATTATCTGAATAATTCCTGACGTTCCCTTTTCCCGGACTTCAGCCACTTTACAATTCATGATTTGCAAACGATCCATGATAGAATTTTCCTGAGCTTCGGTGTCCCGGACTGCAATATAAATAATATCTTCAGGATTTACTTTAGGAACGATATTTCCAACTTGCTTTAATTGATTCCAAAGAGAGATCGTTTCATCGTCAACATTATTGGTTTTGCACTCTAAATTATCAACATCTAAGGCTGTTGCCAAAGGCATTCCGTGCATATTGCCCGATGGTGTGGTATAAGGTGTATGAATATCGGCATGAGCATCAATCCAAACAACACCTAATCTTTTATTTGGGAAAGCCGATTTTACGCCAGCAATAGTTCCTCCGGCTGAGCCGTGATCTGCTGCTAATAAAAGGGGAAATGATTTATTATTTAAAATAGTAGAAACTGCAGTATTGAGTTCATTGTAGATGTGTAGTAATCCGTCGATTCGTTTGGCGAATGGAAACTGAGTGGGTCTGTCTAAAAAATTATTGACGTTTTGAAGTTTTTGAACTTCGTTTTCTCCAAAAATATAACTTCCCTTTTTCCGGGCTGCTGTTACTATAGCATCTGGACCTAAAGAAGCACCTCTGGTACCTGCTGTAATTTCAGATTTGTTTATTAAAAAAATAACGTTTTTACTCATAAAGTATTTATTGGGAATACAGATTTAGACAAAATCTACCTCTAACCTCCTATTTGATAGTAAGCAAATATAAAAAAAGCTTCTCGATTAGGAGAAGCTTTTT
>JBDTNG010000088.1:0-12148 GCA_039933895.1 Flavobacterium sp.
GACAAAGATCTAACGATAAGAACCTCAATTATTGGCCCACAAATTGGTAATGGATCAGGACTATTCCATTGGTTTATGCATCAAAATGATAGTGTAAACGGATTCACAAGTGCTTTTTGGTCCGGAGTTACAACTATCGAATTGGCTAGAATAATTGACAAGGCCATTACACAAAATATCAGCGGATTGATTATTGTTACCGGAAAAGGTAAAATTGATAAATATAGTTTGTTAAATTTGTTCAATAAAATATTTAGGAATAATGAAATTATCATTAATCCCAAATCAGATTACAAAGTAGATAAAAGCATGTATAGCTCGAGAACTGATTTCGATTATACGCCTTTAGAATATGAACAAATGATTGTTGAAATGAAAGATTGGATTACTTCAAATAGCGACAAGTATATTTATAATAAAAGCTAATTATGAAAATACTGTTTTTAACGTTAGCCAAAATTACCACTTTAGAAGAAAGGGGTATCTATACTGATTTATTGCGAAAATTTAGAGATGCTGGCGATGAAATATATGTTGTAAGTCCTATAGAAAGAAGGGAAAAACAAACGACAAACCTCGTTAAAGAAGGAAATGTTGAGATACTTAGGGTCAAAACATTAAATATTCAAAAAGTAAAATTAATTGAAAAAGGCCTAGCGACTTTAACCATTGAACATCTTTTTTTAAGAGCTATAAAGACTTATTTTTCAGATATAAAGTTTGATTTGGTTTTGTATTCTACACCTCCTATAACATTTACAAAAGTAATCAGCTATGTTAAAAAGAAGGATGACGCTTATAGTTATTTGCTTCTTAAAGATATATTTCCTCAAAATGCAGTAGATATTAAAATGATAAGAAAAAACAGTTTAATACACCGTTTTTTTTTAGCAAAAGAAAAAAAATTATACCAGGTTTCAGATACTATAGGTTGTTTATCACCAGCGAATTATGATTTCTTGTTTCAACACAATCGTTGGCTCACCAAAGAAAAAGTTGAAGTCAATCCCAACACCATCGAGCCTATAACACTGAACTATTCGGTAATACAAAAGCAAGAGATTATTACTAAATATAATCTGCCAGAAAATAAAAGAATATTTGTTTATGGTGGAAATTTAGGTAAACCACAAGGCTTAGAATTCTTGCTGGAAACGATTGCAGAATGCAAGGAAGAAAAAGCTTTTTTCTTAATCGTTGGTTCGGGCACGGAGTATGAAAAAATAAATACTTGGTTTCAAACCAACCAACCAACAAACGCTAAATTGTTGAAAGGTTTGCCGAAAAATGATTACGATTTGTTGTTAAGTGCCTGCGAAGTTGGACTGGTTTTTTTACACAAAGATTTTACCATTCCTAATTTTCCTTCCAGACTTTTATCTTATTTGGAAATGAAAATGCCTGTCATTTCAGCTACCGATCCTAATACAGATATAGGAGATGTTATCGAACAATACCAATGTGGTTATAAGGTTTTGTCTGGTGATGGAATAGCTATTCAAAACGCCATCAAAGCATTGTGTCACGATGAAGAAAAATTTGCCATCATGAAAGAAAATGCTTGGCAACTATTGCAAAAAGAATATACTGTTGAGAAAAGTTATCAATTGATAGCCAACAGGTTTAATTCAAAAAGCAGCAATGTATAGAAAAATAATAAAACCCGTTTTTGATATAACCGCCGCAATTTGTGGATTGGTTATCGCATCACCGATTTTTATATTAATCACTATTCTACTCTTTTTTGCCAATCAAGGTAAACCCTTTTTTTTACAAAAACGACCAGGTAAAAATTGTAAAGTCTTTACAATCATTAAATTCAAAACGATGAATGATAAAAAAGACACTAACGGACAATTTTTGCACGATGAACAAAGACTTACCATTATTGGTAAAATAGTACGCAAAACATCACTTGACGAAATTCCTCAACTGATTAATGTTCTAAAAGGAGATATGAGTTTAATAGGACCAAGACCCTTGCTAACAAACTATTTGCATTTGTATAACGATTTTCAAAACCGGAGGCATGAGGTAAAGCCAGGAATTACTGGTTGGGCACAGGTAAACGGTCGAAACGCAATTTCATGGGATAAAAAATTTGAATTGGACGTATATTATGTGAATCATATTTCTTTGGGGTTGGACTTAAAAATATTATTTTTAACTTTAAAAAAAGTAATCATTAGAGAAGGTATTAACGCGGAAGATTCTGCAACAATGGAACCCTTTCAAGGGCAATATTAAATATGAAGAAAATTGCAATTTTAGGAGCAGGAGGGTTTGGTAGAGAAGTAAAAATGCTTATCGATCAGATTAATGCCGTAGAAAATAAATACGAATTCATCGGATATTACGACGATGGAAAAGAAAAAGGAGAAAAAATTAATGGCTTTCCAGTTTTAGGAAGCACAACTGATTTAAATAATATCCAAGAACCAATCCTAGTAGCTTTAGCTCTTGGTAATCCAATGCACAAAAAAAGGGTAGTGGGTCAGCTAAATAATGTAAACGTCTCTTTTGAAACATTAATCCACCCTTCAGTTATTATTGGGAACGATGTTGTTTCGATAGGGAAAGGAACGGTTATTTGTGCAGGTTGTATAATTACTTGTAATATCGACATACAGGATTATGTAATTATCAATTTAGCCTGTACTATTGGACATGATACCATTATTAAAAATTACGTTTCATTAATGCCGGGAATCAATGTTTCGGGTGAAGTGGTGCTTGAAGAAGGCGCTTATGTAGGTACAGGAGCAAAAATCATCAATCAGTTAACGATTGGTCAAAATTCAATAATAGGAGCGGGAGCTGTTGTTTCAAAGTCAATTCCAGACAATTGTACAGCGGTAGGAATCCCTGCAAAACCAATAAAATTTCATTAATAATGAGTAATAATTCAAAAATATGGCTTTCTTCTCCACATATGGGAGGAAACGAACAAAGTTTTGTCAATGAGGCTTTTGAAACCAATTGGGTGGCACCACTAGGGCCTAATGTGACTAATTTCGAAAAAGACTTAGAAAATTATATTGGGGAAAATTCTCATGTTGCAGCATTAAGTTCTGGGACAGCGGCCCTGCATTTAGGATTGATATTGTTAGGCGTTAAAGCCGGAGATGAGGTAATTTGTCAAAGTATGACATTCTCAGCTTCTGCCAACCCTATTATGTATTTGGGTGCTATACCAGTTTTTATTGATAGCGAATTAGATACTTGGAATATGTGTCCAAAAGCACTTGAAGAAGCTATTGTAGATAGAATTTCCAAAGGGAATAAACCAAAAGCAATTATTCCAGTTCATTTATATGGAATGCCTTATAAAATTGATGAAATTCAAGCCATTTCAACCAAATATAACATTCCAATTCTGGAAGATAGTGCTGAAGCATTAGGAAGTTCTTACAAAGGACAAAAATGTGGGACTTTTGGAGAAATTGGTGTTCTATCTTTCAACGGAAATAAAATCATCACCACTTCTGGAGGAGGTGCAATGGTTGCCAAGAATGAAAAAGTGAAAGAAAAAACAATTTTTTTATCCACTCAAGCGCGTGATAATGCGCCACATTACCAACATAGTGAAGTGGGTTATAACTATCGAATGAGTAATGTTTGTGCAGGAATTGGACGTGGACAAATGCAAGTTCTAGATAAACACGTTGGTTTTAGAAGACAAATGCACCAAGTGTATGTCGATTTTTTTGCAAATATCGAAGGTGTTAGTGTTCTTACAGAGCCGACTTCAGATTATTTTTCAAATCATTGGTTAAGTGCAATTGTAGTGAATCCAGAATTGACTGGTGGAAGAACTTGCACAGATTTGAGATTGGCATTTGAAAAAGCAAATATTGAATGTAGACCTTTGTGGAAACCAATGCATTTGCAACCTGTATTTGAGAAATATCCTTTTTATGGCACTCAAGTTTCAGCTACTTTATTTGAAAACGGATTGTGTTTACCTTCAGGTTCCAATCTAACGGAAGGTGAAAAAAACAGAATAATTGCCGAACTACAACGATTTTTTTAGTATTTTCACAACCTTAATTCAAGTAAACTGGTTTTTTATAATGCATGTTGAGTGTTTGTTTATGTGGGACGGTTTTAAAAAAAATAAGTTTTAAGTGTAATTACTTTGGAAATAGAAGAAAAAGCAAAAATAAAATCTGATTTAGAACAGGTCTTTAAATTCAATACTAGATCTGATTTTAGTCTTAAAAACTTAGGGTATCTACCGAGATGGATGATACTTTTAATAGATATCTTTGCGATTACTTTTTCTGGTTTTATTACGTTTTATTTGTTTAAAGGTATTGGACTTCAGTACTTTGCTGCTAATGATGAAGGCTGGAAAATACTCTTATATTTTGGGGTTAATATCTTTTTCTTTTGGTGGTTGAAGACCTACTCAGGCATTATTCGACACTCTTCTTTTATTGATGCCATCAAAATTTTATTTGCACAAACGATTACATTCTTTGTATTGGTTATTATTAATTTAGGATTTACCATTTTTCTAAAGAAAAACCTGTTTTTGTCTACAGCTTTATTAATTAATATTATTTTTTCGTTCTGCCTGCTGTTTTTGTATAGGGTATTAGTAAAGCAGATTTTTGAAGTTTATTTTAAAGGTATTCAAAATGGGAAACTTGTAAATGCTTTGGTTTACGGAGCCGATGCTAATGCTATTTCGGTAACCAATGCCTTAATCTCGGAAGTACCTACTCGTTTTAAAATACTAGGTTTTATCGACAAGTATAGTCTAAATGAGTCTAAAAGAATTCTGGATTTACCTATTATCAATCAAAAAAAGAAGATTTCGGTTATCATGCGTTCTATGAATGCCGAGGCTTTGATTGTTGCTGATAAAAGTTTGTCAAGAGATGAACAATTGGCGCTTGTTGATGAATGTTTGGAGCACAATTTAAAAATATATACAGTTCCGCTTATTTCCGATTGGGAAAATCAAAAAGAAATTTCCAAAAAAATTAAAAGTTTCCAAATTGAAGATTTATTGGATCGAAAACCAATTGTGCTAGACAATAAATCAATTACTACCCAAATTAAAAATAAAACCATTTTAATTACGGGAGCAGCTGGTTCTATAGGAAGTGAAATTGTCAGACAGGTTATCGATTTTGCTCCAGAATTGATCATAATACTAGACCAAGCCGAAACGCCATTGCACGATTTAACCTTAGAAATGCAAAAGGTAAAATGTAAAACCAAAGTAGTTTCTATTATAGCGGATATCAGAGATAGAAATGGATTGGAGAAAATTTTTGAAGAATACAAACCCAACCTGATTTATCATGCTGCGGCGTACAAGCATGTTCCTTTGATGGAAGAAAACCCGTCACAAGCCATATTTGTAAATGTTTTAGGAACTAAAAATTTGGCCGATTTGGCTTTGCAATTTGGTGTCGAAAAATTTGTAATGGTTTCCACAGATAAAGCGGTTAATCCAAGCAATGTCATGGGTGCTAGTAAACGTATTGCAGAAAAATATGTGCAGTCATTGTATTTTAGTGAATTAAAAAATAATTCAGACACAACAAAATTTATCACAACGCGTTTTGGTAATGTTTTGGGCTCAAATGGCTCTGTTGTTCCTTTGTTTTCAAAACAAATTGCTGAAGGAGGTCCTGTAACGATTACACATGAAGAAATTATTCGTTATTTCATGACCATTCCCGAGGCTTGCCAACTTGTATTAGAAGCTGGAGCTATGGCAAATGGAGGCGAAATTTATATTTTTGATATGGGAAAACCTGTTAAGATCTATGAATTGGCAAAAAAAATGATTCTTTTAGCGGGTTATCTGCCTGAAAAAGATATCAAAATAAAAGTTATTGGATTGAGACCTGGAGAAAAATTATTTGAAGAATTGTTAAATGACAATTCTAAAACATTACCTACTCATCATGAAAAAATAATGATTGCTCAGGAAGAAGTTGATAATCATGAGATTGTTAAAAAGGCAGTGCAAGAAATTCTTATAGTTTCCAACCAATATGACAATCATTTGATTGTTGCCAAAATGAAAAAACTAATTCCAGAGTTTAAGAGTATGAACTCTACCTTTGAGATTTTAGATAATTAAAAAAAAAATGAGTAAAGCAAGCTGTCATTTTCACAAAAATTGCATCTTTGCAGATTCAACCCAAATACTATGAAAAAGTGCCCTTTCAATATCATTTTGTTATTAATTGTAGTTGTTTTATCAACTTCCTGCAAACAAAAGAAGGATATTGCTTATTATCAGAATATTGAACAGATGCAATCAACGCAGTCTACTAGCTTTGAATCTAAAATTCAACCAGACGATTTGTTAATGATTGTAGTTTCTACTCCAGATCCAGAAGCTGCAGCACCATTTAATCTTGAAACAGTTTCTGCGCCAACACCAATAGGGCAAACAATGCAGGCACAAAGACAACAACAATTATATTTAGTAGATGCCAATGGATTTATTCAGTTTCCAGTTTTGGGTGAAATAAAAACTGCAGGACAAACAAAATCTGAAGTTATTGAAGTTCTTAAAGGCAAACTTAAAAAATACATTAATGATGCCATTGTGAACATGCGTATCGTAAATTTTAAAGTTACTGTACAAGGTGAAGTTGCAAGACCTGGAAGCTTTACAATTGCGAGCGAACGTCTAACTTTACCAGAAGCATTAAGTTTAGCAGGTGATTTGACCATTTATGGAAAAAGAGAAAATATCATCTTGGTTAGAGAAGTAAATAACAGAAAAACATTTAATAGAATTGATATTTCCAAAGCCGATTTTATAAACTCACCTTATTATTATTTATCTCAAAATGATTTAATATATGTTGAGCCAAATAAAGCCAAAACCCGAACGGCAACTGGTTTTAATCAAAATGCTCCTATTTGGATTGCAATTGCTTCGTTGGTTTCATCTGCCGTTTTATCCATTTTGTTAATTAATAAAAATTAAATTTTACAATGTTAAATAATACAATAGATTCAGCAGAGGATAACTCTTTAAACTTACGTGAACAGTTGTTTAAATATTTAGCTCATTGGAAATGGTTTTTACTAGGCGTTTTTGTTTTTTTGTCTCTGGCTAAATTATATTTACGTTACTCAATTCCGGAATACAAATCGCAAACAACGTTATTAATTAAAAGAGACGAATCAGGAAGTGTAACTTCTGAGCTTGCTGCTTTTGAAGATTTAGGTTTGTTCTCCGGCCCGAAAAAAGATATAGATGACGAAATAGAAGTTTTAAAGTCCAGATCGCTTATCGAAAAAACAATTAAAGAAGGGAAATTTAATATTTCATACGTTATTGAAGGACGTATTAAATCTTCTGAAGCCTATCAACAAAATCCTATAGATATCGATTTTAAAGAAACAACTAAAGAATTCTTTGAAAAAGATACAACTTTAGAGGTTAAAATTTTATCTCCAAAAAAATTCGAACTATTTAACGCAAATAATAATTCGGTTGGTAGTTTTAATTTTGGACAAAACATTTCTTCAAAAGAATTAGGGAATTATGTGATCAATATAAATCCTGAAAATGCCAAAGGCACTAATTACAATATTACTATAAGGTTAGAGTCGCTAAAAAATGCTACCAATAAATTTAAAGGCAAACTAACAATATCACCGGTAACTAAATTTACCAACGTTTTGGAAATTTCTTTTACCGATCCTGTTAAAGAAAAATCAGAAGATTTTTTAGATAAATTAGTTGTAATCTATAACAACGATGCAATAGTTGACAAGAATTTAATTTCTGAAAAAACAGCTCATTTCATCAATGAAAGATTAGGCATTATTACAAATGAATTAGATGGTGTCGAAAAAGACGTAGAGAAATATAAGAACAAAAACGGAATTACAGATCTTCCTACGGAAGCAGAGTTGTATCTTAAAAATTCTAGTGAGTCGAAAAAAGAAGAAGTTGTTCTAGGAGCACAACTTAAAGTTGTTGGTATCATGATTGATTACATGAAAGACAACACTACTGATGATATTATACCAGCAAATATTGTTCCGGATGATAATAATTCGTCTGCGCTAATTGCTGAATACAATAACTTGGTAATAGAAAGAAATAGAGTGCTTAAAAGCTCTACTACTGAAAATCCAGTTGTTATTCGTGTTAATGATAAAATAAGTTCTTTAAAATCAAGTATTTCTGAAAGCTTAAATAAATTAAAAGCTTCATTAATAATTAAAAACAATGCAATTACTAGCCAAGGAAATGTTGTTGGTGGTAGAATTTCCCAAATTCCAAGACAAGAAAGAGAATTTAGAGGAATTTTCAGACAACAACAAATTAAAGAGGAATTATACCTGTATTTGTTTAAAAAGAGAGAAGAAACCGCTATTACTTTAGCAGCAACTGCTCCAATATCTAAAGTAGTTGATTATGCTTATTCTTACGATACTCCAATATCACCAAAAACAAGTCTAATTTATTTAGTATGCTTGATTTTAGGACTGCTGATTCCTTTTTTAATTATTTATCTTATTGATTTATTAGATACAAAAGTTAAAAGTCGTCATGATATTGAAACGCACCTTTCCATTCCATTTATTGGGGATGTGCCTCATTCGGATGATAATAATGAAATTATTCAGTCTTCGAGTAGAACAAGTTCTGCTGAAGCCATCAGGATTATTAGAACCAATTTGGAATTTATTCTAAATGATGTTGAAAAAAATAAAGCCAAAACGATATTCTTAACCTCGACATTGCCTAAAGAAGGAAAAACTTTTATTGCTATTAACCTTGCGGCAACCATTGCAATTTCAGGTAAAAAAGTATTGTTGATAGGAATGGATATTAGAAATCCAAAATTAGATGAATATGTTAAATTACCTTCAAGAGGATTAACAAATTTCTTATCTACTAAAGATGTTGATATCGAAGATTTCATAGTGAAACAAAAAGGCTACGAAAGTTTTGATATTATTCCAGCTGGTGTTATTCCACCTAATCCAGCAGAATTGTTGATGAGCAAAAAAGTAGAAGCGATGTTTGAAAAATTGAAGTTTGAATACGATTACATCGTTGTAGATACAGCTCCAGTAAGCTTAGTAACGGATACTTTGTTAATTTCTAAAAATGCAGATGCATTTGTTTATGTTGTTCGTGCTAATTATCTTGACAA
The DNA here is from genome assembly GCA_039933895.1 of Flavobacterium sp. Lineage (GTDB taxonomy): Bacteria > Bacteroidota > Bacteroidia > Flavobacteriales > Flavobacteriaceae > Flavobacterium. The sequence continues at coordinate 9,159 of JBDTNG010000088.1, forward strand.
ATCTTTCTTGAAGATCCCTGAGTCTTTATATAGAGAACGTAAATTACCTAATATGTCTGTTTTATTAAATGATACAGATACCAAAAATGGTTATGGTTATGGTTACGGACAAGAAGTAATTAAAAAACCGTGGTACAAGAAAATTTTCAGTCTTTCCATATTTGGAATATTCGGATAATAAAAAAAGAGGCAATTGCCTCTTTTTTTATTTCATTATTTAAAAAATTGATTGTTTAGAATCGCTTCTTTAAGTGGTTGTAAATCTTTTAGCATTACTTTTTTGTCAAAAGACTCAATGTGTTTTTTGTGATGCACATCGGAGCCAACAAAATCAATTAGCCCTGTTTTTAATAGTTTTTTAGCTACGTCAGCTACTGCAGTACCATAATATCCTACAACAGATAATAAATTCAATTGAAAGGCACAACCAGCATTTTTCAATTTTAAATAGTCATCAAAATTGTTATGGTAAAAAACATATCTTTCAGGATGTGCTAAAACAGGCTTGTATCCGGCAACTTGTAAGTCAAAAATTATCTCATACAGTTGAATAGGGGCGTTTAAATAAGACATTTCGACCAAAACGTAATTGTCCTTTAAAGTCAAAATTTCTCCTTTTTTAAATAAAGAAACAAAATGATCATCTAATAAATATTCCGAAGCTGCTTGAATAGGAATAGTAATGTCATTTTCTTTTAAAATAGAAACAGTTTCTACTTCAGTTTTTTGTATCTTGTCTTTGGTATTGTCCCAAAATCCACTGAAAATATGGGGTGTTGTAATGATTTTTGTAATTCCCATATTTTTCAAACTATTAATTAAAAATATAGAATCATCAATAGTTTGGGCACCATCATCAATTCCAGGCAATAAATGCGAATGAATATCGACGTGATTATCAGGGATCAAATCTTTGAGGGCGAATTTATTTCTCTTTAAAAACAACAAAGTTTATTGGTTTGAATTTGGATTGCTAAAGTAATATTTATATTTATACAAATGTTATGATTTAACGTACTTTTAGTGCATTTTTATTTATCTAGTCGAATTAAATTTATAGATTTACCGAATTATTTCACAGTTTATTTAAGTGTTATTAGAAACAGAAAAGAGAAGATAATTTATAATGAAAAAACAGGAAGATTCTGAAAACTGGGATTTAATAATTGAAGGGTCAACATCACTTTTTGACTTGAAATTTAAGGATATTTGGCGCTATAGAGATTTGTTGCTAATGTTTGTAAAGAGAGACTTTGTGAGTTTCTATAAACAAACCATTTTAGGCCCTTTGTGGTTTTTTATTCAACCTATTTTTACCACAATTGTATTTACTTTTGTTTTTGGAAATTTGGCTGGAATTAGTACAGATGGACTTCCTCAACAACTTTTTTATTTGACAGGTATCACAGCATGGAATTATTTTTCTGATTGCTTAACTAAAACCAGCACAGTTTTTAAGGACAATGTCAATATTTTTGGTAAAGTTTATTTCCCTAGATTAATTATGCCATTAAGTATTGTGGTGAGTAATTTAGTCCGTTTTGGCGTTCAAATGTTGTTACTAATTTTAATGATGCTCTATTTTTGGATATTTCCAGTACCAAATACTAGTTTTCAAATTACTAATGCGATAATGCTCTTCCCTTTTTTAATTGTATTGATGGCTTCTTTAGGACTGGGATGTGGATTGATTATAACTGCAATTACCACTAAATATAAAGATTTAACGTTCCTTATTACTTTTGGGGTACAATTATTAATGTATGGCACAACAGTAATTTATCCTTTGAGTGCTGCGCCTGAAAAATATAAGAAATATATTGAGCTAAATCCCATGACAGGAATAATAGAAGCATTCCGTTATTCTTTTCTTGGTAAAGGAGAATTTTCGATTTACAGTATCGCATATTCTTCCTTAGTTACCGTAATAGTTCTTTTTATAGGTATTTTAATTTTTAATAAAACAGAGAAAAACTTTGTAGATACAATTTAATGAGTAAGCCAGTTATACAAGTAGAAGATTTATCCAAGGCCTATCAAATCGGGCAAATTGGTACCGGAACAATTTCTCGTGATTTAGAGCGTTTTTGGACGACTAAAATCATGGGTAAAGAAGATCCATTTCTTAAAATCGGTGAAGCCAATGATAGAAGTGTCAAAGGGCAGAGTGATATTGTTTGGTCATTAAAAGATATTAATTTCGAAATCAATCAAGGAGATGCTGTTGGGATTATTGGAAAAAATGGAGCAGGGAAAAGTACATTATTAAAATTACTGTCTAGAGTTACAAGCCCTACAACCGGAAGTGTAAAAATTAAAGGTAGAATAGCCAGTTTGCTTGAAGTTGGTACAGGTTTTCATCCAGAATTATCAGGAAGAGAAAATGTCTATCTAAATGGTGCAATTCTTGGAATGCGTAAAAAAGAAATTACAAGAAAATTAGATGAAATTATTGATTTTTCAGGTGTTGAAAGATATATTGACACCCCTGTTAAAAGATATTCATCAGGAATGTATGTTCGTTTAGCATTTGCTGTTGCCGCTAATTTAGAAAGTGAAATACTTATTGTCGATGAAGTACTTGCTGTTGGTGATGCAGAATTTCAAAAAAAATGCCTCGGTAAAATGGGGGATATTAGTAAAGGAGAAGGACGCACGGTTTTATTTGTAAGTCATAACATGGCTGCTGTTCAAAACTTATGTTCTAGAGGGTTATTAATTGAAAACGGTAATTTAGCCTTTCATGGAGAAATTAACGAAACAATTACACGATATCTTCAAGGAGATGCTTTTTCAAATAAATTAATTGAAACACGAGGTAGAAAAGGGAATGGTAAAGTTAAATTTGAAGAAGTAAGAGTCTTTGGAGCAAATGAATTAGAAAGTGTTGTTTCGGGAGGTGCTTTAAATATTTTATTAAAACTGCAAAATTTATCAGGAATCGCTAGCGAAAGAATTCGATTGGATGTTCGAATAGAAGATGATTTTGG
>JBDTNG010000089.1:0-5956 GCA_039933895.1 Flavobacterium sp.
CATCCACAAAAGGCACTTGAGCTATCACTCCATTGTACAATTGTGGGGCATTATTAATTATTGCTCCCATCAATAAACCTCCTGCAGATCCTCCTTCAGCATACAAATGCTCTACCGAAGTATATTTTTCAGAAATTAAAAACTCAGAACAATCTACAAAATCCGTAAATGTGTTTTTCTTTTTTAACAATTTTCCGTTATCATACCAAGGTCTTCCCAAATCTTCTCCTCCACGAATGTGCGCGATAGCAAAAATAAATCCTCTATCTAACAAACTCAGCCTTGAAGTTGAAAAGGTTGCATCCATGGAATAACCGTAAGAACCGTAAGCATATTGCAACAACGGATTATTTCCGTCAAGTTCAATTCCTTTTCTGTAAACCATCGAAATAGGCACTTTTATTCCGTCTTTGGCTATTGCCCAAATTCTTTTTTCAATATAATTATTCTTATCGAATTTGCCACCTAAAACCTGTTGTTCTTTTTTAACTTCTTTGGTTTTAGTTTTCATATTAAAATCGATAACCGAAGATGGTGTCGTTAACGATTGATATCCGTAACGAAGAATATCCGTATCAAAATCGACATTTGTCGAAGTAAACGCTGAATAGGTTTCGCTTTCAAAAGGCAAATAATATTCACCTTCCCCAGACCAAGGCATGATTCTCAATTGTGTTAAACCATTGGTACGCTCTTCTACAACTAAGAAATCTTTAAAAATTTCGATATCTTCCAATAAAACTTCTTCGCGATGCGGAATAACATCAATCCAGTTTTCTTTTAAAGTGGCCGTTTCCGGCGTCTTCATTAGTTTGAAGTTGGTAGAGTCATCTTTATTGGTTGTGATGTAGAAATGCTCTCCAAAATGCGAAATACTGTATTCTAACTCTCTTACTCTGGGTTGGAATATTTTAAATTCTTCATCTGGTGTGTTGGCATTCAGAATTTGAAACTCTGTCGTCAATGTGCTTGACGAACCAATTACCAAATATTTTTTAGATTTTTCTTTGTAAATAAATGTATTGAACGTATCGTCTTTTTCATGAAAAACTAATATGTCATTTTTTGAATCTGTGCCAATTTTATGCTTGTAAATTTTATCCGAACGCAGTGTTTTTGAATCTTGCTGAACATAAAAAACAGTCTGATTGTCGTTTGCCCAAACCGTACCGCCACTGGAATTTTCAATGATATCAGTTAGGATTTCTCCTGTGATTAAATTTTTAATTTGAATAGTATAAATTCTTCGTCCTATTTTATCGACTGCAAAAACAGCAAACTGATTGTCTGGACTCACGCTAAGACTTCCCAATTGAAAATAAGCATTTCCTTTTGCCATTTCGTTGCAATTAAACATGATTTCTTCAGCAGCTTCTAAACTTTCTTTTTTTCGAGAGTAAATAGGGTAATCTTGGCCTTTTTCGAAACGTGTGATGTAGTAATAACCGTTGTATAAGTATGGAACTGATTCATCATCTTCTTTGATTCTCGATTTCATTTCCTCAAAAAGTGATTTCTGAAAATCTTTAGTATGCGCCGTCATTTCGTTATAATACGCATTTTCTTTATTCAAATAATCAATAACTTCCGGATTTTCACGATCGTTTAACCAATAATAATTGTCAATTCTAACGTCTTTGTGTTTTTCTAAAGTATGCGCTTTTATTGTTGCAACGGGTGCAATTGTATTTTTTGACATTTTTGTTTTTTAATTTTTTCAGAAAATTGCAAAAGTAATTTGAACCAAATTACTTGGAGATACAATATATGATTTTAATTTGTTAAATTTGAAATTTAGACTTGAATTTTTCGCAAAATTTCCAACACATATTCGTGCATTACTTGACGGTAATCCAAATGTGTTACAATACGCAATTTTCCTTGTCCCATAGAACTGATGTAAATTCCTTTTTCTTTTAATTTTTCTATAACTATCTTTTCTTCCAAGTATGATTGTATTGAGAAAATCAAAATATTAGTTTCTATTGGCTCAACGGAAGCTATCCAAGGTAATTGTTGAAGTACTTGCCCTAATTCTTTCGCTCTGCGATGATCGTCTGACAAACGCTCGATATGATTGTCTAAGGCATAAATTCCGGCGGCTGCCAAATATCCTGCCTGTCTCATTCCGCCACCAAAAATCTTTCTGATGCGTAATGCTCTTTTGATTGTTTCAGCATCTGCAACCAAAACAGAACCTATGGGAGCACCCAATCCTTTTGACAAACAAACTGAAATGGAATCAAATAATTCACCAAATTGTCTTGGCGATTGTTTTTTGGCCACTAAGGCATTCCATAATCGGGCGCCATCCAAGTGGTATTTTAATTTATTTTGTACGCAAACTTGTTTGATTTCTTTAAGAGGAGCTATGTCATAGCAAGCACCGCCACCTTTGTTTGTGGTATTTTCAATGCTGACTAAACTAGTTAATGGCGCATGGTAAAACTCAGGATCATTAATCGCACTTTTAACCATATCAGCAGTAATCATACCGCGATTTCCATCTACCAAATTACAGGAAACACCACTATTGAAAGAAGCACCACCGCCTTCATAATGATAAATGTGAGACCATTTATCGCAAATTACCTGTTCACCGGGATTGGTATGCAATTTGATCGCAGTTTGATTGGCCATAGTTCCCGACGGAAAAAACAACGCGGCTTCCATACCGAACATACTGGCTACTTTTTCTTCTAGGGCATTAACCGTTGGATCTTGTTTGTAAACATCATCCCCTACTTTAGCGTTAATCATAGCTTGAAGCATTTCCTGCGTAGGCTTAGTAACGGTATCACTCACTAAATTTATTTCCATAATATTAAAATGAAATAGTACTTTTGTTTCAGAAAATAGCCCCGATTGAGCCGATATCCTCGCGTAGTGCAACGAAGCGAGATAAAGGTGAAAGCGGGAATAGCTTCTAATAAATTTTTATCAAAAATACATTATTTATGACAAATACCGAACAAATAAAAGGTATTGTGGAGCGTCTTGGTGCGTTGAGGAGGTATCTTTGACGTTGATGCTAAGCTTATTGAGATTACAAACGAAGAAGAAAAAACTTTTGCACCAGACTTTTGGAACAATGCAAAGGAAGCAGAAATCATTGTAAAAAACCTTCGTTCGAAGAAAAAATGGGTTGAAGACTATGAAAAGGGCATCAACTTATCTGACGAATTACAACTTGCCTACGAGTTCTATAAAGAAGGTGAACTTACTGAAGCCGAATTAGATGAATTGTATGATGCTGCTAATACGCATTTAGAAAACATCGAGTTTAAAAATATGCTTTCCGATGAAGGAGACAGTTTAAGCGCTGTGTTACAAATTACTGCGGGTGCCGGTGGTACCGAAAGTTGTGATTGGGCAGAAATGCTCATGCGTATGTACATGATGTGGGGCGAAAAAAACGGTTACAAACTTAAAGAATTGAATTATCAAGAAGGAGAAGCTGCCGGCATTAAAACGGTTACACTCGAATTTGAAGGTGATTATTCTTTTGGGTATTTGAAAGGAGAAAATGGTGTACACCGTTTGGTTCGAATTTCACCGTTTGATAGTAATGCCAAGCGTCATACTTCGTTTGCATCTGTGTATGTATATCCGTTGGTAGATGATACAATTGAAATAGAAATCAATCCGGCAGATATTGAAATTACTACTTCACGATCAAGTGGTGCAGGTGGACAAAATGTTAATAAAGTAGAAACCAAAGTACAGTTGTTTCACAAACCAACTGGAATTCAGATTCAGTGTTCGGAAACACGTTCGCAACAAGACAACCGACAAAGAGCCATGCAAATGCTTCGTTCGCAATTGTATGAAATTGAGTTAAAAAAACAACAAGAGCAACGTGCCGATATTGAAGCCGGAAAAATGAAAATTGAATGGGGTTCACAAATTCGGAATTATGTGATGCATCCTTACAAATTGATTAAAGATGTGAGAACTGGTTATGAAACTAGTGATGTAGATGGTGTAATGAATGGAAACCTAGATGAATTCTTAAAAGCTTATTTAATGATGATGGGCCAAAGAGAAGAAAAATAAAAAGAAAAACCCAAAACAAGTTGTTTTGGGTTTTTTTATATAACTAACTTCTGTTGCATTTTAAAAATTACAATTTTCAAAATGTTTGCATTCTAAAAAGAGAAATAACAAACATCTATTTATTTCTCTACTTTATTCATAACCTGAAGGTTAAAAATTTATCTAATCTACAAAACATTATGAAATAAAACTAAAAAAAAAGCAATTATTTCTATTGTTCCATTTTAAAATAATAGTCCGCTGAATGCTTTCCACTTCCGTAAAATAAGAAAAACAGACAGATTACAAAGAGTAACAAGGATAAAACTAAATTTCCAATATGCATTTCTCCGAAAAAATTAATTAAGAATGCTCCTAATAAAATAGGAAGTTGTGAAATAATTGCCCATCGGGTAAGGAGACCAAAAATGATCATAATCCCTCCTACCATGTGAGCCGCAATAACATAATGAACAATAAGCATTCCTCCGCCAATATTTTTAATTGGCTCAACCAATTGTGTATAGTATTCTGTGTTTGTAATAAAAGAAATTCCTTTTGTGAACAAAAACACACCAACAACAATTCGCAAAATATCTAATGAATAATAAGTATGAGCATTAGCCCATTTGTTTAAGCTTTTTACAGTTGCCATATTATTTCAGTTTTAAATTATTGACTAATTTACTAAATAACACGGAATTAAACTACTAAAAATCAATATTTTAATAGCGTTTAATTTAGTTCAACTTCAATATAAAAATGATCTTCTAAGACTTTAACTTGAGCCAACGCTTTGATTTTTATATCAGATTTTGTCCATGAATTAGTTGGAGAAAGTCTTATTTTTTTACCATTAACAGTAATGTCTACAGGCATGTTGAATTCTTTTTCTGATGATTCCCAACGGTAAGACAGTTTGCTAGATTCTTTTTTCAACTGTAATTTTGGAATGACTGTATATCTTAAATATTGATTGAAAACCGGCGTTAAATTGATTCCACTTTCGGTATTAAAGAAATCGACAACTGTTTTGGTATCAATAATTTGGTGACGGTATTTTTCTGAATACTTCAATATTATGCTCCACCATTTTGCGTCGTCATTTATGACACTTCTGATGGTGTTTAGCATTAATGCTCCTTTGAAGTACATGTCGCCAGAACCTTCTTTATTTACACCATAATGTCCAATGATAGGAACATCATTTTGTATATTACCCTTCATTCCGTTGATGTATTCAATTCCTTTTTCTTTGCTCTGCTGGCATTCGACATACACAACTTCAGAATACATTGTGAAACCTTCATGAATCCACATATCAGCAATATCCTTGCTTGTTATACTGTTACCAAACCATTCGTGACCGCTTTCATGAATGATAATATAATCGAAAGACATTCCGATTCCTGTTCCTGATAGATCGTTTCCTAAGTATCCTTTTAGATAATGATTCCCGTAAGCAACAGCACTTTGATGTTCCATACCTAAATATGGAGTTTCCACTAACTTATAACCGTCTTGAGCGAAAGGATAATCTCCAAATTTCGATTGAAAACAATCCATCATTGGTTTTACTTCTTCAAATTGTTTGCGTGCTTTGTCTTCGTTTTCACGCAAAACGTAATAATCTAAATCCAGTCCTTTGTGATTGTCATGAATATGAACATAATCGGCAATATTGACCGTAATATCGTAAGTATTAATTGGGCTTTTTACTTCCCAATCCCAACGCGTGTAACCATCTTTTAAATTTTGGCTACCTAAAAATCTTCCATTGGAAACATTCATCAAACCATTTGGCACTGCAACTTTTATAGTTGACCCATAATCAGGTTCATCACTTTGTGAATCTTTAACGGGATACCACGCACTAGCTCCAAAGCCTTGACAAGCTACTCCTATCCATGGTTTTCCTTGT
>JBDTNG010000090.1:0-8706 GCA_039933895.1 Flavobacterium sp.
TGTTCCAATAGAAATAAAAAGAATTGTTGCTAAAAAATGTATTATTTGTGATCATTGCTTTATTTGAGCGATTTGAATGGCAAACATAATAAAAAAAAGTGTAAAACACGTTTTTTTTCAGAATAATTCAAAAAAAAATACGAAATTAGAGTTTTTCTACTCTTGAAGGCGTGTCAGTTCCTTTAATTATACTCTTGGAGCTAATGGCAATTGATTTTATAATTTCGGTCATATTGTCTAAATTAAGTGTTCCAATTTCGTCACTTAATTTATGATAATTGGGTTCTGAGTCCATTTTTGAAGTTGAAATAGTGTGTGCAGGAACACCGACTGCTGCTAATCTGGCATTGTCCGATCTATAAAAAAGTTGTTCTGAAAGATAAGGATCAGGATAAAATGAAAAGTTAGAACCTTTTAAATTCTTTTGTAAAATTTTCCCAAAATTTGATTTTTCAAAACCAGTGATATATGCTGAATTTTTACCCCATTTACTTTCTGTCCCAATCATTTCGATATTGAACATGGCTACAACAGTATCTGGATTTATATCTTGAGAGAAATATTTGGAGCCAAAACCACCTACTTCTTCTCCTGTAAATGCCACAAAAATGATAGTTCGTTCGTTATCATGCAATTCTTTGAAATGTTTTGCTAAAGCAATCACTGCTGTAACACCTGAAGCGTCGTCATTGGCACCATTATATACTTTATCGTCTCCTGAAGATTCTAGCCCCAAATGATCGTAATGTGCTGAAAAAACCACATACTCATTACGTTTAGATTTTCCTGGTAAAATACCAATCACATTATTGGCTTTTTTACCTTGGGAAATAAATTCCTGTCGGTAATTCTTTAGGTCACCATAATAAGAAAGGCCGATTTTTTTGAATTCTTTTTCTATAAAAACAGAAGCAGAATCTATTCCCGGCTTGAAAATCTCTCTGCCTTGCATTTTATCAGAGGACAATGTTGCTTCGATTCTCTTTACTTCTTCTTTTTGGATATTTAATTTCTGTTGGCTGAAAACTATTTGACCCAACAGGAAGAAAACAAAAACACTTTTATTCATAAACTTTAATTTTAAAATGGAATCCTTTTTCAGTAAAAATAAGCTTATCTGTTATTATTTACCAAAAATTATTTGATTAATTTATTTTCTGTTTACTTTTGCTGTAAATCACGAATTATGTCAATCGAAGTTCAAAATATTTCTAAAAATTACGGCGCACAAAAAGCGTTGGATAACATTTCTTTTTCGGTAAAAAAAGGCGAGATTGTTGGTTTCTTGGGGCCAAATGGTGCTGGAAAATCGACTTTAATGAAAATTTTGACAACCTACATCAATGCAGATGAAGGTCAGGCGAATGTGAATGGTCACGATGTGAGTTCGGCACAAAAGGCCGTGCAGCAATCGGTTGGGTATTTGCCGGAGCACAATCCGTTGTATTTGGATTTGTACGTGAGAGAATATTTGGCTTTTAACGCTGATGTGTATAAAGTAGCAAAATCTCGTATTGAAGAAGTCATTACACTAACAGGATTAGCTCCTGAAAGTCATAAAAAAATAGGACAATTATCTAAAGGATACCGTCAACGTGTGGGGTTGGCAACAGCGCTTTTACACAATCCTGACGTATTGATTTTGGATGAACCAACCACAGGATTGGATCCGAACCAACTGGTTGAAATCCGTGATTTGATTAAGAATATTGGTAAGGACAAAACGGTTTTCTTATCAACTCATATCATGCAGGAAGTAGAAGCTATTTGTGATCGTGTGATTATTATCAATCATGGGAAAATTGTAACGGATACACAATTGGAAAAACTGGTTTCTGAGGACACAACACAAATCATCGAAGTAGAATTTGACAAAGTAGTTGCTCCAGCATTATTGAATCAGTTACCGAATATTAGATTGGTGGTGAATACCAACAATAACATTTGGGAATTGACTTTTAATACTGAGAATGATATGCGTCCGGCGGTTTTCGATTTTGCGCATGAGAATGGCTTGAAGACTTTACAATTGAATTTGAAAAACAAAAACCTGGAAGCAATTTTCAGGGAAATGACGAAGTAAAAATCTAAATAAAAACAAAAACGCGATACTAAATTAGATTTGATTTAGTATCGCGTTTTTGTTTTAGCCCAGATAGCAGCAAAAATCCTTTTGTTTTTTTCTTTAAAAAACAAAAGATTGTAGCAATAGCTGGAAAAAACTCCTAAAAAACGGCTTGCACCGACTCAAAAACCCTTTGCACCGGGTATTTTTTGATTTGCACCGACCAAAAAATGCTTTGCACCGGGTAAGAAACGACTTGCACCGGCTAGTTTTTGATTTGCGCCGACTCAAAAATGCTTTGCACCGGGTAAGAAACGAATTGCACCGACCTTTTAAGACTTTGCACCGAAGATGTTGTTAAAAAACCTCTTTGGCAATCGCTTTGATATTGTCAGCTTTGCCCATAGAATAATAATGTAATACGGGGATTCCTGCGGCAACCAATTCTTTACTTTGTTTGGTGCACCATTCGATTCCGATTTGTTTTACGGCGTCGTTGTCTTTTGCTTTAACCACTTCCATGATTAAATCGTCTGGTAATTCTAAACTGAATCGGTGTGGGATTAAGTTTAATTGCTTTTTAGTCGCAAGAGGTTTCAGTCCTGGAATGATTGGAACTGTAATCCCAGCCGCTCGGCATTTGGCCACAAAATCAAAGAATTTTTTATTGTCGAAAAACATTTGGGTGATGATATAATCTGCACCATTTTTAATTTTGTGTTTTAGAAAATGAATATCACTATCTAAACTTGGCGCTTCCATGTGTTTTTCAGGATAACCCGCCACACCAATACAAAAACTAGTGCAAGCTGAATTTTGCAAATCTTCATCAAGGTAAATCCCTTTGTTCAGATTATTGATTTGCGTCACTAATTCGGTAGCGTAATGATTCCCTTCCTTTTCCGGTTTAAAATACGTTTCGTTTTTGAGTGCGTCGCCACGTAAAGCCACGACATTATCGATACCTAGGAAATCTAAATCGATTAATAAATTTTCGGTATCTTCTTTGGTAAAACCACCACACAAAATATGAGGAATGGCATCTACAGCATATTTATTTTGAATTGCTGCACAAATTCCAACAGTTCCCGGACGTTTTTTTACAATTTTCTTTTGTAGCAAACCACTAGGCAATTCTTTAAACTCATACTCTTCACGATGGTAAGTTACGTCGATGAAAGGCGGTTTGAATTCCATTAAAGGACTGATACTATCAAAAATAGATTGAATGTTTTGTCCTTTTAGTGGCGGTAATATTTCGAAAGAAAAAAGTGATCTTCCTAAGGCGTTATCTATATGTTGCGTTACTTTCATCTTAATCGGCTATGTTTGGGCTTAACCACTTTGAGGCGGTTGTTGTTGGTATATTTCTTCTTTTGGCGTAATCGATTACCTGGTCTTCTTTTATTTTTCCTAAACCGAAATATTTACTCTCGGGATTTCCAAAATAATAACCTGAAACCGATGAAGCAGGCCACATGGCCATACTTTCCGTTAAGGTCACACCGATTTCTTTTTCAATATTTAATAATTTCCAAATCGTTGGTTTTTCTAAATGGTCGGGACAAGCCGGATAACCGGGCGCAGGGCGAATTCCTTTGTATTCTTCTTTAATTAAATCTTGATTTGACAGGTTTTCATCGGAAGCATAACCCCAAATATCTTTACGGATTCTTTCGTGTAAATATTCGGCAAAAGCTTCGGCGAAACGATCTCCAAGTGCTTTGACTAAAATAGAATTATAATCATCTAAATCATCTTCGAACTCTTTAGCTTTTTCATCGACACCAAAACCTGTGGTCACACAAAATGCGCCCATATAATCTTTCTTATTTGAATTCTTAGGACAGATAAAATCGGCCAAAGCGATATTTGGTGCACCTTTTGTTTTTTGAGATTGCTGACGTAAAGTCAGAAATGTTTCTAACGTATTTCCGTCTTCACTGTATAATTCGATATCATCATAACCCACTTGATTTGCTGGAAAAATGCCGTAAATCCCTTTGGCTTCAAGCCATTTCTCAGACAACAATTGCTCTAACATTTTTTGAGCATCGGCAAACAAATCGGTTGCCTGTGTTCCTACAATTTCATCTGTTAAAATAGCCGGATATTTACCATACAACTCCCAAGAACCGAAAAATGGTGTCCAGTCGATGTAAGGCACCAAAGTTTCAAGCTCAACTTTAATCACTTTTGTTCCAATAAAACTAGGTTTCACAGCTTCGAAGTTATCCCAATCCAATTTTAATTTATTGGCTCTAGCCTGCTCAATGGTTAAGAAATTTTTATCACGAGAACGACTTAAAAAGGTTTCTCTAAACGCATCATATTCTGCACGAATTTCGCTAGCATATATTTTTCTGTTACCATCTAAAAGGTTACCAGCAACAGTTACTGCTCTCGAAGCATCGTTCACGTGAATAACGGTTTGGCTATATTGCGGTGCAATTTTCACGGCCGTATGCGCACGAGAAGTTGTAGCGCCACCAATCATCACAGGGATTTTAAGCCCTTGTCTGTCTAATTCTTTAGCCAAATAAACCATTTCGTCTAATGACGGCGTGATTAAACCACTCAAACCAATAATATCAACTTCGTGTTCGACAGCGGCTGCAATAATTTTTTCTGGCGCCACCATTACCCCTAAATCGACAATTTCGTAATTGTTGCATGCCAATACTACGGCCACTATATTTTTTCCAATATCATGAACATCCCCTTTTACGGTAGCCATTAATATTTTTCCGTTTCCACGTTTGTCGCCAGCTTCCTTACTAGCCTCGATAAAAGGCAATAAATAAGCAACAGCTCTTTTCATTACACGTGCTGATTTTACTACTTGCGGTAGAAACATTTTTCCGCTTCCGAATAAATCGCCCACGACATTCATACCAGTCATTAAATTGATTTCGATGACTTCGATAGGTTTAGCAGCTTCTAAACGCGCTTCTTCGACATCTTCCTCAATAAACTGGTCAATACCTTTAACTAAAGCATGTGTAATTCGCTCTTGAACAGAACCAGAACGCCATTCCTGAACTGCTTTTTCATTTCCTTTGACATCCCCTTTTACATTTTCGGCAAAATCAAGTAATCTTTCGGTGGCATCATCTCTTCTATTTAAAATTACATCTTCCACATGTTCCAATAAATCCTTTGGAATATCATCATAAATAGACAACATTTCGGGATTTACGATTCCCATGGTCATACCGTTTTGAATGGCATGGTATAAGAAAACCGAGTGCATTGCTTCACGAACAGTATCATTACCCCTAAACGAAAACGAAACATTACTTACACCCCCGCTAATGTGAGCGTGTGGTAAATTTTCACGAACCCATTTGGTCCCCCTGAAAAAATCCAAAGCATTTAAGCGGTGTTCTTCCATCCCGGTAGCAACGGGAAATATATTTAAATCGAAAATAATATCCTGTGCAGGAAATCCAACTTTGTTGACTAAAATATCATACGAACGCTGGCAAATTTCGATTCGGCGTTCGTAATTATCGGCTTGACCCACCTCATCAAAAGCCATAATAATAGCGGCAGCACCATAACGTTTGATTAATTTGGCGTGATGAATAAAAGCTTCTTCCCCTTCTTTCAAGGAAATCGAGTTTACAACACTTTTCCCTTGAACCACTTTAAGACCAGCTTCGATAATTTCCCATTTTGAGCTATCAATCATGATAGGCACTCTGGAAATATCGGGTTCGGAAGCAATTAGATTCAGGAATTTTGTCATGGCATAAACGCCATCAAGCATTCCTTCATCCATATTAATATCGATGATTTGCGCTCCACCCTCTACCTGCTCTCTGGCAATAGAAAGTGCTTCATCATATTTTTCTTCTTTAATTAATCGCAGGAATTTTCTTGAACCCGTAACATTAGTTCGCTCACCAACATTTACAAAAACACTGGCGGGTGTAATGATTAAAGGCTCTAACCCTGATAACACTAGATTTTTTCTTTCCTGATTCTCTTTCATTAGGCAAGTATTTGCGCTTTTCTTGGTTTGTATTCTTTTGCTATTTCGGCAATTAACTTGATATGTTCAGGCGTTGTCCCGCAGCAACCGCCAATGATATTGATGAGATTGTCCTCGAGATATTCTTTGATAAGCGCCTGAGTTTGTTCCGGTGTTTCGTCGTATTCTCCAAAGGCATTCGGCAAACCTGCATTGGGGTGTGCTGAAATATTAAATGAAGTGTTGTGTGCCAATGTTTTTAAATACGGTTTTAACAAATCGGCTCCCAAAGCACAATTGAATCCAACACTCAACAATGGAATGTGGGAAACTGAGATTAAAAAAGCCTCAACCGTTTGTCCAGACAAAGTTCTGCCCGAAGCATCCGTTATAGTACCTGAAACCATCACAGGCACATCGATATTTCTTTCTTCTTTAACTTCTTCAATAGCGAACAATGCCGCTTTTGCATTTAAGGTATCAAAAATAGTTTCAACCAATAAAACATCACTTCCTCCATCCAGTAAAGCTTCGACTTGTTGTTTGTAGGCAATACGTAAATCATCGAAAGTGACAGCACGATAACCTGGATCGTTTACATCAGGCGACATAGATGCCGTCCTGTTCGTTGGCCCTATAGAACCAGCAACAAAACGAGGTCTGTCGGTAAATTCGTCTGCCACTTCACGAGCAATTTTAGCCGATTGATAATTCAGTTCATATACTAAATCTTCCAAATGATAATCGGCCATTCCGATAGTAGTTCCAGAAAATGTGTTGGTTTCAACAATATCAGCACCCGCCTGAAAATATTGGCGATGTACTTCTTTGACCGCTTTGGGTTGAGTGATAGACAATAAATCATTATTCCCTTTTAAGGAATGCGGAAAATCCTTGAAACGATCGCCTCTAAAATCTTCTTCCGAAAAATTATAGCGTTGCAGCATGGTTCCCATTGCTCCGTCGAGAACAAGAATTCTTTCTTTTATTGCTTCTTGAATTTTTGTCATATTTTTTTCTTGCACAAAGGCGCTAAGTATATTTTATAAAAATGAATTATTAACTAGTCCTGTCTTATGACAGGCAGAAATGGAATGAAATTGCTGCGTTTGCTTTGCAAACTCACAATGACATTGAAGCCATTCGTTTCAGAAAAATATAATAAGTTATCGTAGAAAGTGAGAGAATTTCTCAAGGTTATCTGTACTCGTTCCAAAAAACGAGATAGAATGTAGCACCTTCTTTGTGGTAAAGGGTTGCTAAGCTTTCAACGGGTCTATTCCCTCCGGCTTTCGTGATAACGATCAATACATTTATGAACGCAGCAAATGTAAGGATAAAAATTCTATTCTGAAATATTATCTACCATACTATATATTTTAATCAAAAAACAGAATTATAAACTATTGAAATTGTTTTTTATAAATTTTATTCCTGTTTAATTGTGTTTTTAATTTCAAAAATAACTAGTCTAATGCTTGTTTTAAATCATTAATAACATCGATTACCGTTTCCAATCCCACAGAAACACGAACCAAACCATCTGTGATGCTTACCGCCAATCGCTCTCCTTCGGAAAGTTTACTGTGTGTGGTTGATGCTGGATGTGTAACAATACTACGTGTATCACCTAAGTTTGCCGACAAAGAACACAATTGAATTTTATTGATAAATTTTCTACCCGCTTCGATACCACCTTTGACTTCAAACGCAATAATATTACCGCCCAAACGCATTTGTTTTTTTGCAATTTCGTATTGAGGATGAGATTTTAAGAAAGGATATTTGACTTGTTTTACATTTGGATGCGTTTCTAGAAATTCGGCTACTTTCAAAGCATTTTCGCAATGTTTCTCGACACGAACCGGTAATGTTTCTAAACTTTTCGACAATACCCAAGCATTAAATGGAGACAAAGCCGGACCAGTATTTCTTGCGAATAAATAAATTTCACGAATTAAATCTTCACGACCAACTGTGATTCCACCTAAAACCCGTCCTTGGCCGTCAATTAATTTTGTAGCAGAATGGATGACCAAATCGGCACCAAATTTAATTGGATTCTGAATGTATGGTGTAGCAAAACAATTATCGACAATTAAAATCAGGTTGTGCTTTTTGGCAATTTGGCCCAATAATTCCAAATCGATAATATCTACCGCAGGATTTGTTGGCGATTCCGCAAAAAGGATTTTCGTATTCGGCTGAATAAAACTTTCGATTGTTTCCGGTTTGTTGATATCGAAATAACTCGTGGTGATGTTCCACTTTGGAAAATACTTGGTAAACAAGGTATGCGTAGAACCAAAAACACTTCCAACGGAAACAATATGATCGCCAGAATCTAACAAAGCAGCGAAAGTTGAATATACAGCGGCCATTCCCGTTGCAAAGGCATAACCAGCTTTAGCATCTTCCATATTGCAAATTTTTTCTACGAATTCGGAAGTGTTAGGATTGGTAAATCGGCTGTAAATATTTTTCTCTTTTTCTTCGGCAAAAGAAGCACGCATGTCTTCCGCATCTTCGAAAATAAAACTTGACGTAAGATATAAAGGCGTCGAATGCTCTAAAAATTGAGAACGTTCGGTTTGTGTGCGAATGGCTTGCGTTTCAAAACCAAATTGTGAATTGCTCATGTTATTTTTTGTTTACTTTTATTTGG
>JBDTNG010000091.1:0-13018 GCA_039933895.1 Flavobacterium sp.
ATTATTCGATTTTGGAAGGAAACTGAAATCTATTTCTTTGGATTTTTTAAAATCGAATAAATGGTAATTCCAAAACCAATCAACACTACAGTTGGTGCCAATCGAATTCTTCGGAAGTTAAAGATTTCTTCGTTAAATACATTCGGATTGTCACTTCCACCACCAGACATCAAGATGAATCCAACAGCAATTACTGCAATACCGATTAAAAGAATTTTATAATTTACTTTTTCAAAAAGAAATCCTTGTCCGTCTTTATTTTCCATTTTTATGCTGAATTTTATTTAATCTAATAACTAGTATAAATCGTCCGTTCTTAAATTTAAAAAACGTTGTGTCGCAAAATACGTACTCAACCAAGTGATTAAAACACCAGCGCCAAAAACGCCTAATAATATAGCTGTAATGGTTAATTTGTCATTCAAAATTCCTAAAGTTGGAAAGGCAGAATCCAAATAAAACAAAACACCCAATAAGGCTATAACAGCAAGCCCAGCACCAATCATCCCTAATCTTACACTTCTCCAAATAAATGGTTTTCTGATAAAAGATTTGGTTGCACCCACCATTTGCATGGTTTTGATGATAAATCGGTTGGCATAAATAGACAAACGCATCGAGCTGTTGATTAATAAAACCGCAATAAAAGCTAAGAATCCGCTAATAATCAGAATCCACAAACTCACTCTTTTCACGTTATCGTTGACCATATTAACCAATTGCTTGTCGTATACGATATCAGAAATCAGTTTGTTTTCACGCAATTGTCTTTCAATTTTTATGATACTATCACCGACTACATAATTGGCTTTGATGTGAATGTCATATGAGTTTTGCAATGGATTTACACCTAAGAAAGCCATGAAATCTTCGCCAATAATATCCGTATGTTCTTTGGCCGCTTCGTCTTTTGAAACAAACTTGAAGGTTTTGGTGTATTTAGCCGCTTTTAATTCTTCGGTAAATTTTGTCAATGTGGTGTCTTTTGCTTCATCCTTAAAATAAACTGACATCGCGATTCCTTCTTTGAAATCGTCAGATACTTTTTTGGAATTAACAATAAAGAAACCCAATATTCCTAGTAAAAACAACACCAAGAATACACTCAACACTACCGAAAAATAAGACGTAATTAGTCTGCGTTTTTGAAACTTATCAAAAGAAGAACTCATAGTAACATAATTATTGGGTAAAAATAACAAAGTATTTCTTTATTTAAAGTTAATAACGACCAAAGTTTCCTATTTCTTATAATAAATGTAAATTTGCCGCTTACTATTTTAGTGAGAAAGGCATCCAAATCTTATCACCATACAATTTTGAATCTTTATATAATGAAATATACTCCGAACGAAATCGAGAAAAACTGGCAGCAGTATTGGGCAGCAAATCAAACCTTTGCCGCCGAAAACAATTCAACAAAACCAAAATATTATGTTTTGGACATGTTTCCTTATCCATCAGGAGCGGGATTGCACGTTGGACATCCGTTAGGATACATCGCTTCGGATATCGTTGCTCGTTATAAAAGACACCAAGGATTCAATGTGTTGCATCCACAAGGTTATGATTCTTTTGGATTGCCAGCAGAACAATATGCGATTCAAACGGGACAACATCCTGATACGACAACCAAAGAAAACATTGCGCGTTACCGTGAGCAATTAGACAAAATTGGTTTTTCTTTTGATTGGAGTAGAGAAGTACGTACTTCAAACGCCGATTATTACAAACACACGCAATGGATTTTCATTCAATTGTTCAATTCTTGGTACAATAAAAAAACCGACAAAGCCGAAGACATTTCAACTTTGATTACTATTTTTGAAATGGCCGGAAATGCAACAGTTCAAGCAGTTTGCGACGATAATGTTGAAATATTTTTCCCGTCAGATTGGAGTTTTTATTCGGAAGAGAAAAAGCAACAGATATTATTAAAATACAGATTAACATATTTGGCAGAAACAGAAGTCAACTGGTGTCCTGCTTTAGGAACAGTTTTAGCGAATGATGAAATTGTAAATGGCGTTTCAGAACGTGGTGGACATCCTGTAATTCGTAAAAAAATGACACAATGGAGCATGCGAATTTCTGCATATGCGGAACGTTTGCTTCAAGGTTTGGAAACCATCGTTTGGAGTGAAAGTATCAAAGAATCTCAAAGAAACTGGATTGGAAAATCAGTTGGAGCTTCGGTCTCTTTTAACGTCATTGCGAACGAAGTGAAGCAATCTCATCAAATTGAAGTCTTCACGACCCGTCCTGATACGATTTTTGGTGTGACGTTTATGACTTTGGCACCAGAACACGAATTGGTCGCTAAAATCACTACTGCTGAGCAAAAACAAGCCGTTGAAAATTATATTGAAGCAACTGCAAAACGTTCGGAAAGAGAGCGTATGGCTGATGTTAAAACCATTTCTGGTGTTTTCACAGGCGCTTATGCTGAACATCCGTTTACAAAAGAACCTATTCCGGTTTGGATTGGCGATTACGTTTTAGCAGGTTATGGAACGGGTGCCGTTATGGCGGTTCCTTGTGGAGACGAAAGGGATTATGCGTTTGCGAATTTCTTCAAAGGACAAAACGGAATGCCAGAAATTAAAAACATCTTCAATAAAGACATATCAGAAGCTGCTTATGGGGAGAAAAGTGGTTTTGAACTGGTAAATTCTGACTTCCTAAACGGATTGGATTACAAAGAAGCAACCAAAAAAGTAATTGCTGAATTAGAAAATATCCATCATGGAAAAGGAAAAACAAATTACCGTTTGCGTGATGCTGTTTTTTCTCGTCAAAGATATTGGGGAGAGCCGTTTCCGGTGTATTATGTGAATGGATTGCCACAAATGATAGAGGCAAAACATTTGCCAATCGTACTGCCGGAAGTGGAAAAATACCTGCCAACAGAAGACGGTCAGCCGCCTTTAGGAAATGCCACAAACTGGGCTTGGAATGTGCAGACGAATGAAGTAGTGAGCAATGATTTGATTGATAACGTTACTGTATTTCCTTTGGAATTAAACACCATGCCAGGTTGGGCGGGAAGTTCATGGTATTGGATGCGTTACATGGATGCACACAATGAGAACGAATTTGCAAGCAAAGAGGCTTTAAAATATTGGGAAAGCGTCGATTTATACATTGGCGGAAGCGAACACGCGACGGGTCATTTATTGTATTCTCGTTTTTGGAACAAATTCTTAAAAGACATGGGCTTTGCACCAACCGAAGAACCATTTAAGAAACTGATTAATCAGGGAATGATTTTGGGGATGAGTGCTTTTGTGTATCGAAGTGAAGACTCTAAAAAACTATATTCAAAAGGATTAATCAAAGAATTAAATGTTCATCCAATTCATGTTGATTTAGCAGTAATCAATGATGTTACTAATGAATTAGATATTGAGGCTTTCAAAAATCATCCATTATATTCTGATTATAAAGATGCTGAATTCATTTTAGAAAACGGAAAATACATTGTTGGTCGCGAAGTCGAAAAAATGTCTAAATCAAAATACAACGTTGTCAATCCAGACGATATTTGTAACGAATATGGTGCGGATACTTTGCGTTTGTACGAAATGTTTCTTGGACCTTTGGAACAAGCAAAACCTTGGAATACTGCCGGAATTACAGGTGTTTTCGGATTCCTTAAAAAACTATGGCGTTTGTATTTTGACGATAATGGTTTGATCGCAACCAATAACGAACCGTCAAAAGACAGCCTGAAAACATTGCACAAAACCATCAAAAAGGTAGGAGAGGATATTGAGAATTTCTCTTTCAATACGTCGGTTTCACAGTTTATGATTTGTGTGAATGAATTGTCTACGCAAAATTGTCATGAAAGAGCGATTTTGGAACCATTGGCGATTATTCTTTCTCCGTATGCACCACATATTGCCGAAGAATTATGGAAACAATTAGGGAATGAAGGGTCTATTTCAACAGTAGCGTTCCCAGTTTTCGATGCGCAACATTTGGTGGAAAGCGACAAAGAATATCCAGTTTCTTTTAATGGGAAAACACGTTTCACCATCAATTTACCTTTGAATTTAACGGCGGCTCAAATTGAAGAAATCATCATGAAAGATGAAAGAACCATCACGCAGTTGGCAGGAAATCAACCTAAAAAAGTAATTATTGTTCCAGGAAAGATTATCAACTTAGTGGGATGACAAACTAATATTTTTAACCGCAGATTCACAGATTTATTGTTTTAAAAATCTGCGAATCTGTGGTTTTATTTTTCAATGATTGCCAAAATGACATCTTACAAGTTTGGCTCATATTTTGATGAATATTTATAAGTTCAACAATAATTAAAAAAAAGAAAATATGTATAGTTTACCAAGTATTATATTGATGGGTGCCATTATGCTAGTAAGTTGGCTGGTGAGCTCGAGATTAAAAAGCAAATTTGAATTTTATTCTAAATTGCAACTGCAAAACGGAATGTCGGGTAAAGAGATTGCCGAAAAAATGTTGGCCGATAACGGAATCCGTGATGTTGAGGTAATTTCAACACCAGGTCAATTGACAGACCATTACAACCCCGCGAATAAAACAGTCAACTTAAGCGAAGCGGTTTACAATCAGAGAAATGCTGCTGCTGCTGCCGTTGCGGCGCACGAATGTGGTCATGCTGTACAACATGCGGTAGGTTATGAGTGGTTGACAATGCGTTCAAAATTAGTGCCAGTAGTAAACATTGCATCAACATACATGCAGTGGATTTTGTTGGCTGGTATTTTGATGGTGAGAACTTTTCCGAGTTTGTTGCTTGTTGGAATTGTGATTTTCGCTGCTACAACCTTATTTTCAATCATTACTCTACCAGTCGAATACGATGCAAGTAACAGAGCTTTGGCATGGTTGGAAAACAAACACATGTTAAATCAAGCAGAACAAGCAGGTGCCAAAGATGCTTTAAAATGGGCTGCCAGAACCTATGTAGTTGCGGCTTTAGGGTCAATTGCCACTTTATTGTATTATGTGTCGATTTATATGAATCGAAGATAATTCAAATTCAAAATAATTCAAATCCGTTTCGAAAGAAGCGGTTTTTTTTTGATATTTTGTCATTGCGAGGAACGAAGTAAATCGTTATTATAAGTAGTTTATTTTAATTTAAACATGACTTGGGAAAAATGCCAAAAGCCATCAACTTCTATACTGCCCACTTTTTTCTTGTTTAAATTACTAAGCTCAAGGCGGTTATTGATTTTTTTTAATTTATAAATTATAGTTTCTTTTTTCGATTCGCCGATTTTAGTTATTTCAATTTTATTTTCACCAATGTGTTGCCAAATGATTTCACCGTTATAACTATATCCATCGTCTTCTTCACTATTGCTCCAGCTTTCATATTTTCCTTCTCCATTGGGTTTAAATTCAATCCATGAGCCCATTATCATAGAAAATCCAGTTCCGTCTTCGGTGTGCCATTCGCCACTGAGTTCATCTTTTGGATTCAGAAAAAATAATAATTTAGAAAATAAGTTATTCATCGGTTTAATTGAAATGATTTAAGCTGCGGTTCACAAATGAGAAGAGCTATTAAATCTGAATTTGTCTTTCGATTTGCTGGTCTAACGAAATAAAGGTTTCTGTTCTTGAAACGCCTTCAATAGCTTGAATTTTGGTGTTGAGTAAGTTCATCAAATGTTCGTTGTCTCGACAGATGATTTTAATTAAAATTGACCAATTTCCAGTGGTGTAATGACATTCTAAAACTTCTGGTATTTTTTTTAATTCCCGAACTGCTTCAGGATTTCGAGCGGCTTTGTCCAAATAAATTCCCACAAAAGCCATCGTGCTATACCCTAAAACTTTAGTATTTATAATAAGTTTTGAAGCCGAAATCACGTGGGCTTCTTCCAGTTTTCGAAGACGTTGGTGAATGGCAGCACCTGAAATTCCAATTTTATTGGCGATTTGAAGAATGGGTTTTCTGGCATCCTCCATTAAGAAACGCAAAATCTCTTTATCGATGCCGTCAATTTCAATTTGTAACTGATTTACTTTCATTGAGAAACAATTTTAAAGATAAATGTACAATTTTCAATTGAATTGAAAGAATAATTGATTTTTTAGTGCAAAATAATAATTTTTTTCAGACATACAATAAAAAGACATACTTATCGTTTTCATTATCAACCTACTATGTTTAACCCTCAAATCTGAAAAAATGAAAAGCTATGCAATTCAAAAATTGCAAATAGTACTATTTTTACTATTTGCAACAACTGCTATTAATGCTCAGGAAGCAACGTTTAACCCCAATAACATTGGAAGTCAGTTCGACTACATCTTAAATAAATCCGAAAATTACAGGGATTTAAAGATTGTTAAAACAAAATGGATTGAAAACCTCAAGGAGAGTGTCACCACTTCTTATAATGTAATTGAACGGCAACTATCGAACTCGAAAACCGTTGTTAATACTCAGAAAGCAGAAATTGGAAAACTACAAAAGAAACTTAATCTAACCAATGCTTCGCTTTCAAAATATACCAATATAGGCCCAACAGTTACCTTTTTAGGAATTCAATTCAACGAAACGGTTTTTGGAAGTCTGTTTAGCATTCTCTTTTTCGGATCATTGATAACAGCGGCTATTTTTGCCATAAGATTTAATAAATCGAATGAAATAACGCAAAATGCTAAAAGTGTTTTAGTCGATTTGGAAGATGAATACCAAGAATATAAAAGGCGTTCTATTGAACGTGAACAAAAAATAAGCCGTCAGTTGCAGGACGAAATCAACAAACAAAAGCAATTTGGGCAAATGAAAGCTTCATAAAAAAAGCCCAACTTTATCGTTGGGCTTTTTTGTTAGTTGTAACCTTTATATGAAACTTCTTTTTCTTTAAAAATAACACCGTATTCTTCGAGTTCTTTCAGAATTGGATTGTAAACTTCTTGTTTGATAGGTAATTGCACGCCTGGTGTTTTGATATTTCCGTTTAGGATTTGCAAAGTAGCCATAGCCACAGGCAATCCTACTGTTTTTGCCATGGCAGTGTATGTTTGATCGTCTCCAATGCAAACCATGGTAGCATCTATCTGTTTTCTTTCACCATTAATTTCATAGCCAAATTTGTGGTACATCACAATCATGTCTTTGTCTTCGGCTTGTAAAGTCCAACTATCCGTCAATATTTTTTCTAAAATTTGAGCTGGAGTAGCATTTTTTAAACCGATTTTTTTATCGGCATTGAATAAGTCAAGTTCGACCAATTTGTCCCACATCACATCGTCTTGATCAATTTTTAGTTGGTGACGTAATTTAATTTCAACTGAATCTGTAGCGTGGTATGGCAAAAATAAATTGACAAACTCGCGGTAGTTCATGTTTTCAGAATTATCAATAATATAAGTATCATCAGTCATCCCTAATTGTACAAACATATCCCAAGCTTTAGAATAACCTACACGACGAATAGTTCCACGGTAAACGGTTAAAGCGTCATCTAAACCATAAACACTTCTATATTTTAACGAATCACGGTTGGCATAGCCTTCAAATCTTCCGTAACCTTCTACTTCAAGAAATTCAGTTCTGCGGAATAATTTGTGGTAAGGAATGTATTTGTAAGTCCCTTCCTGAATGAATTTCGCAGCACCACCTTGACCAGCAAGTACCACATTTCTTGGTGCCCAAGTGAATTTGTAATTCCACAAGTTATTATCTGATTCAGGAGCAACCAATCCGCCACAAAACGATTCGAATAAAATCATTTTTCCTCCTTTTTCACGGATTTCATCAATGACTTTCATCGCACTCATATGATCGATTCCAGGATCAAGACCCACTTCGTTCATGAAAACCAAATTATTTTCTTTTGCGGCAGCATCCAATTCTTGCATGGCATCACTAATATATGAAGCAGTAACCATGTGTTTTTTGAATTTGATACAATCTTTGGCTACTTCAAGATGCATGTGAGCCGGCAACATAGAAATCACAATATCTGCTTTTTGAATTTCTTCAGCACGTTGTGTTTCGTTGTGAATGTCTATCGCAATAGCGGTAGCATTTTTATGATTGTTGGTTTTTCTTTGGGCTAATTCCAAAGATAAATCGCCAATTGTAAGGTGTAAATTTTCACTTTCAGACTTGTCTAAAAGGTATTTTATAAGCGATGAAGCCGAACGACCAGCTCCTATAATAAGTACATTTCTCATTTTAGGTTTTGTAAAAAATCACACAAATGTAGTAAATTGTTATATTTTTCGATGTAAATGTTTTTTAAACTTCAAAATTAAGTAACATTTTATACTTTTGGATGAAATTTTCAGCATTACATAAAGTGTTGAAATTATTCAAAAAGAAATGGATAAGAAAATCATTCTAACCGCTTTGGCCTTAGGTTTTGTTACAATTGTTTTAGGTGCTTTTGGAGCACATGCTTTAAAAAAAGTTCTGAATCCTGACCAAATTGCTTCTTTTGAAGTTGGTGTTCGATATATGATGTATCATGCTTTGTTTTTGTTATTCATTGGCACCACACAAATTTTTTTACCAGAACAAAAAAAGCGCATTTACTATCTGACCTTTTTTGGAACTTTGTTATTTTCAGGCTCTATTTTTTTATTATCGACTAGTAATGTAATGGGAATGAACTTAAAATTTCTAGGTCCCGTTACTCCAATTGGTGGCTTGCTTTTAATAACTTCTTGGTTGTTAGCGCTTTATTATGTAATCACAAAAAAAGAGTAATCTGTGAAGCATTTAAAATAATATTTATACTTTTGCTGTTATATTAGTATTCAACACATCTAGTTATTTATGGAATCATACACCAAATCTTCGAATTCAATTTCGTTAGAAAAATATGGTATAAAGGACGTTAAGGAGATTGTTTATAATCCTTCTTTCGAATTATTATATCAGGAAGAATTAAATCCTGCGCTTGTAGGTTTTGAAAAAGGACAACTGACTGAACTTGGTGCTGTAAATGTTATGACTGGTGAATTTACTGGTCGTTCTCCAAAGGACAAATACATTGTAAAAGATGCCATTACAGAAAACACAATTTGGTGGACATCAGACAAAGCAGTAAATGATAACAAACCAATTTCTCAGGACACCTGGAATGCTTTAAAAGAAACTACAGTTAAAGAATTATCAGAAAAAAGATTGTTTGTTGTAGATACTTTTTGTGGCGCCAACGAAAACACCCGTTTAAAAGTGCGTTTTATTGTTGAGGTTGCATGGCAAGCTCACTTTGTAAAAAACATGTTCATCCGTCCAACAGATGCTGAACTTGAAGTTTACGGAGAGCCAGATTTCGTAGTAATGAATGGTTCTAAAACAAGTTTCAAAGATTATGCTGCACACGGATTGAATTCAGATGTTTATGTCGCATTCAATTTGACTGAAAAAATCCAATTAATTGGAGGTACTTGGTACGGTGGTGAAATGAAAAAAGGGTTGTTCTCTATGATGAACTACTACTTACCATTACAAGGAATGGCTTCAATGCACTGTTCAGCCAATAAAGGTGCTGCTGGTGATGTTGCTGTTTTCTTCGGATTATCAGGAACTGGTAAAACTACTTTATCAACTGATCCAAAACGTGAATTAATTGGTGACGATGAGCACGGTTGGGATAACGACGGTGTTTTCAATTTTGAAGGCGGTTGTTATGCTAAAACTATCGATTTAAGTAAAGAAAACGAACCAGATATTTTTGGTGCTATTCGTAAAGATGCCTTGCTTGAAAACGTAACGGTTGATGCCAACGGAAAAATAGATTTCAAAGATGGTTCTGTAACTCAAAATACAAGAGTTTCATACCCAATCAATCATATTGACAATATCGTAAGACCAGTTTCTAAAGCAGGTCATGCAACGAAAGTAATTTTCTTAACTGCCGATGCTTTTGGTGTTATGCCTCCAGTATCGAAGTTAACACCTGAGCAAACTAAGTATTATTTCCTTTCAGGATTTACTGCTAAATTAGCGGGCACAGAACGTGGTGTAACACAACCAGAACCAACTTTCTCTGCTTGTTTCGGAAAAGCATTTTTATCATTGCATCCAACACAATACGGACAGGAATTGGTTAAGAAAATGGAGCAACACAACGCTACCGCTTATATGGTGAATACAGGCTGGAATGGTACTGGAAAACGTATTTCTATTAAAGATACACGTGCAATTATTGATGCTATTTTAGATGGTTCTATCGAAAAAGCAGAAACAAAAGTGATTCCAACATTCAACTTTGTAGTGCCAACTTCTTTAAATGAAGTAAATTCAGAAATATTAGATCCAAGAAATACATATGCTGATGCTTCAGAATGGAATGCAAAAGCGGAAGATTTAGCTGGAAGATTTATCAAAAACTTCGTTCAATATACTGACAACGAGGAAGGGAAGAAATTAGTTAACGCTGGTCCTCAATTGTAAACAAAACCGATTTAAAATATTATTAAAGAGTTGCTGAAAGGCAGCTCTTTTTTTTGGCGTGACCCTTTTTCACGCTTCGTCACCTCAGCATCAAATTCGGGTCGTGCTTTCGCCTGTACAAGGTACTTGGCTCTATCACTCACGCGAACACTCAATTCGAACTTTAATTTTTAAATTTCCACCAAGAAAATAAAAATGTTTATTTATGTTCTTGAATCGAAGCGACAAATTTCTCAAACAATTGAATCGTTTTCTCGTTGATTTCCTGATACGTCAAACGGTCCTTGCTTTGGTAAAAAAACATAAAGGCATAAGGTTTATCCAAGTTCTCTAAAATTAATTGTTTGTTCAGACGATAGGTTTCACGTAATACACGTTTGAAATAATTTCGATCTACCGCTTTTTTGAAGTATTTCTTAGATACTGAGACTCCCATTTTTATAGATTCACCATCTTCCAATGCAATGGGTGCAAACACCAAACGCAACGGATATTTAGATACTGATTTCCCTTCTGAAAAAAGTAAATCAATAGTAGTTTTGCTTTTGAGCTTTTCGTGTTTTGGATAGGTGTTTTTCATGCGAGGACAAAGATAGTAAGAATGCTTTCAATATGAAAGGGTTGTAATATGGGCTTTTTCATAACATTAATTTCA
Source organism: Flavobacterium sp. (assembly GCA_039933895.1). Taxonomy (GTDB): domain Bacteria; phylum Bacteroidota; class Bacteroidia; order Flavobacteriales; family Flavobacteriaceae; genus Flavobacterium. The sequence continues at coordinate 11,079 of JBDTNG010000091.1, forward strand.
TCATATCAAAATAAATTGTAAGAATATTCTCAACAAATACTTTTTTCGTTACTTTTATCATAACAACTTAAAAACCAATATGATGAAAAATTTATTTATGAAAGCAAACCTGTTTTTTTTATTTCTGGGAACAGCGATTGCACCCGTTTGGGGACAAACTTCCGGCACTAGTGGTTCCGGAGCCAATATCGATGTTAAACACCATAACATTTATTGGCGGATTAATCCAGATTCAACCAAATACATCCGGGGTACTGTGACCACAAAATTTTTAACCAAGGTTTCCAATGTGAGTACCATTACTTTCGATTTGAATAAAACCTCTTTTAACAATACCGGATTGATAGTTAAATACCATGGAAGTACAATTTCTAAATCATTCCCAAGTAGCGGAAATGTCAATTTATTGACCATAACTTTACCAATACCATTAGCTAATGACGTACTAGATTCCGTAACCATTTCCTATAAAGGTGTTCCTCCTGCGGCCAGTGGCGAGGCTTTGGGTTATCAGAAAACCTCATTTAATGGCAGTAATTATATTTATACATTGTCGGAATCCTATGAAGACAAAGATTGGTGGCCATGTAAAGCCGATATGCAGGATAAGATTGAATCCATGGACATTACAGTGAGTTCGCCATCGACTTTTAAAGTGGCTACGCAAGGAAAACTTTTCAAAACCGTTGTCAGTGGAACCAATACAAAATACACGTACAGACATCAATATCCGGTTGCGTCTTATCTGGTGAGTGTTTGTGTAGCTAAATTTACCGAATTTACCAGAACTCCTGTTACTATCGGTACCACAAGTGTTCCAATTATCTATCAATTATTCAACAGAGGTTCTTATACTTCGTTACTTACAGCATTGGATTTCTGTAAGTTGGAATTGCAATTGTTTAGTTCAAAATTTGGTGATTATCCTTTTAAAAATGAAAAATTTGGCGTCTATGAATTTGGGTTTTCAGGAGGAATGGAGCACCAAACCAACATTGGATTAAGCTCGGGAGGATTAACGAGCTGGTCTACCATTGCCCATGAAGTCGCGCATCAGTGGTTTGGAGATGCTGTAACTTGTAAGACCTGGAATAGTTTGTGGCTTAATGAAGGATTCGCTTCTTATATGGAGGTTTTAGCAGCGGAACAAATTCCTTCACTAGGGGCAAGTGCCTTATCGAGAAGAACGTCTCTTAAAAGCTCCGCCAGAACTACAACGGTGCCGGTTTATATTGCCAATATAAGCAATTCAAATACGGTTTGGACGGGTCCTAATACCACCTCAGTGTATGACAGAGGTGCGATGATTGTTTCTATGTTGAGAGCACTTTCGGGAGATACCAAGTTTTTTGAAGCAACCAGAAACTATATTGCAGATCCGAATTTAGCTTACAGTTCAGCGAATACAGACAATTTAAGACAGCATTTTGAAACGGCGTTGGGAGGTGCAAATCTGACTGGATTTTTTACGGATTGGGTCAATGGTGTTGGAACGCCAAGTTACGCAGTGGAATGGAATAATGTGGGGTCAAGCATTACTTTAAAATTAACCCAGACCAGAAGTTCCAATTCTAATGTTACTTATTTCAGAATGCCTGTTGCGATTAGAGTGAAAAGTGCTACAGGAACTGTTCAGAATATTATGCTGTATGATAATGGTGGAAATTTGTCTGTTGCTGGAAATGGTACAATTGGCACGGGTACAGGAACCAATAAAATTACGATTAGCTTACCATTTACACCAAGCACAGTACAATTTGACCCAGATAATGTGACCATTGCTACTGGAACAATAACTTTTAATTCGGCCTTAATACAAAAAAACAATTCGGAAGAAATTATAAAAAAGGAAATGGAACCGACTTTAAAAATGGGGATTTATCCTAACCCAAGTTTGGGAGAGTTTTTTGTAAGCATTCTTTCTGAGGATAAAAAAACGC
>JBDTNG010000092.1:0-7474 GCA_039933895.1 Flavobacterium sp.
GAATTTTTATCATTTTGTTCACATTAAATCGAGTATCTTTGATTATAAATTTTTTAAAAATGCCTTTTAGAAAGTCACTATATATCATTCTATTACTTTTGTCTTTTTCTGTGAAAGCAAATTTTATTTTGCTTCCAATGGATGAAACTACGCAGCAAAATCATCTAAAAGCCTACGGAATTACCTATTGGGCGCTGAGCAAACAATACAAAGCCAGTTGGTTATTAAATTATCGTGGTGGTTCTTTTTTATTGCCCGATGCTTCAGAAATTCGAAAAGAATGTCAAATTCGAGGTGTTAGTTTTGAAGTACTTTCCGATGGTGAAACCAATCGAATATTAGAAGAAATATCAAGTCCATCCCAAAATATGGAAACCGTTGTGCTTGAAAAAGCACCCAAAATTGCCGTATATTCTCCTCCAGGAAAGCAACCTTGGGATGATGCTGTCACCATGGTTTTAACATACGCTGAAATTCCTTTTGTTACCATTTATGATGAAGAAGTATTAAGCGATCAGTTGTTATTGTACGATTGGTTGCACTTGCATCATGAAGATTTTACGGGTCAGTATGGCAAGTTTTTTGGAGCTTATCGAAATGCGCCTTGGTATATCGATCAAAAAAAAGAGGCTGAAGCTTTGGCAACAAAATTAGGATATAAAAAAGTATCTCAGGAAAAATTAGCTGTAGCCAAAAAATTACGTGACTTTGTTATTGGTGGCGGATTTATGTTTGCCATGTGTTCTGCAACCGATAGTTTCGACATTGCACTTTCTGCCGAAGGGGTTGACATTTGCGAACCTATGTTTGATGGGGATGAAAGCGAATCCAATTACCAATCCAAAATCGATTACAATAAGACTTTTGCTTTCAAAGATTTTATTTTGGAAAGAAGACCTGAAAAATACGAGTTCTCCAATATTGATATGACCGAAAAAAGATCCGTTCCATTTGAAAAAGATTATTTCACCTTGATGGAATTTTCAGCAAAATGGGATGTCATTCCAAGTATGTTGTGTCAAAATCATACTTCTTTAATCAAAGGATTTATGGGACAAACTACTGCTTTTGACCGAGATTTGATTAAATCAAACGTATTGGTTTTAGGAGAAAATCAAATTAATGGGGAAGCCCGCTACATTCATGGTCAAAAAGGGAAAGGATTTTTTACTTTTTACGGCGGTCACGATCCTGAAGATTTTCAACATCGTGTTGGTGACGAGCCTACTATTTTAGCTTTACATCCAAATTCTCCAGGGTTTCGCTTGATTTTGAATAACGTTTTATTTCCAGCGGCTAGAAAGAAACCACAAAAAACCTAATTATTTAGTTGCGATCTTGAAATCTAATACTGCTTTTTATTCAATAAAATTATTATCTAAGGGTATTTATACCTAAGTTTCCTAGTTTATTTTTTCTAGCTTTGCAGCTTAATTTAAAAAATTAACTATGATTAAAAATTACACTTTTTTTATTGTCTTATTATCTTTATTTCTCAATTTAGAAAATATTCAGGCTCAAACTCAGAAAGGCTTAAATTCTAATATTAATGCCAAAGGAACAACTGCAACTGCAAGTCATTTAAATTTTGATGGCGTAAATGATAGAGTGTCCATTCCTACTCAACCCGTCTCTAACCTTAATAATTTTACTCTGGAAGCATGGGTGTATACTGCCGCAAGTACATATCAAACGATTTATGCAGAGGGGAATGTATCAGACAATAATCCTATGTTTTCAATAACCAAAATGCCTAATACAGCAGGTTTTGAAATTGTTTTACGAAACTCAGCAAGCGTAGGGCTTGTAGTATCTACTACTACCGGCTATGTACAATCAAGCACTTGGACTCATGTTGCATTTGTGAGAACTTCAGCAACAACGGCAAGCTTATATATCAATGGAGTAAATACTGATAATTTTACGTTTGCAAATCCAGGAAGTATTAATGTAAATGTTGCCAACATAGGTGTACGTCAACGAGTTGGTTTTGATGGTTGGTTAAACGGAAATCTGGACGAAGTTCGTATTTGGAATCGTATTTTGCCAATAGTCGAAATACAAAATAATATGAATTGCGAATTATCAACACCAACAACTCAAATCGGATTATTGACTTATTATCAATTTAATCAAGGTGTAGATGGGACAAATAATACAGCAGTAACCTCATTGACAGATAGCAGTGTTATGGGGAATAACGGAACGTTGATTAATTTTAGTTTAACAAGTACAACTTCAAACTGGTTGTCGGGTTCTATAATTACAACGGGAAATACATGTACTCCATTTTTGAGTACTGTAGGTTTTGACAATAATTCAAATTTCAAAATCTATCCAAATCCTGCAACAAACACTATAAATATTGATTTGTTATCAATAGATAATTCAAATATTGAAGTATATGATATGAATGGCAAAAAGATATTTACTCAAGAATTAAACTATAACTCAAATAAGATTAATATTGATAAATTATCATCAGGAATATATTTGTTTAAAGTAAATTCTGATAAAGGAAGTGCTACGAGTAAAGTATTTAAGAGTTAAATTATTTTTATAAATTATCAAAGGCTTCGGGAAATCGAAGCCTTTCTTTTTATCTTTGTTTGTAAGTTAAAAAATAAGATGAACTATAATTCTATTTTAGAAGAAATATACCAAGAAGCAAAAGCACTTCCAGTAATTGGAAATGTTGCAACCACTATACCAGAATTAGCTAAAATAGATCCTGCCAAATTCGGCATTCATCTCACAACTATCGATGGTGAAGATTTGGGAATTGGAGATCATAAAGAAAAATTTTCAATACAATCAGTATCAAAAGCATTAACAGTGGCTCTGGCTTTTTCGTTTTTGGATGAAAAAACATGGGAAAGAGTAGGAGTAGAACCTTCTGGAAGTGCCTTCAATTCGTTAGTGCAATTAGAATACGAAAAAGGAATTCCAAGAAATCCATTTATCAATGCAGGTGCATTAGTGATTGCTGATATTTTAATCTCTCATTTAAAAAATCCAAAACAAGATTTTTTAAATTACATCCGAATACTTTCTGGTAGTCCAACGATTGATTTTAATTTAAAAGTAGCGCAATCTGAAAAAGAAACCGGTTTTAGAAATGCCGCTTTGGCTAATTTTTTGAAATCGTTTGGCAATATTGATAACGATGTGGAAACCGTTTTAGACTTTTATTTTCACCAATGTGCTATTGAAATGACCTGTGAAGAATTGGCTCATTCTTTTTTCTTTTTGGCTAACGAAGGTAAAACACAATCCGGAAAACAGATTTTATCCAAAAGTCAAGTCAAAAGGCTCAATGCTTTGATGCAAACCTGTGGCTTTTATGATGAATCTGGAGAGTTTACCTATAAAGTTGGTTTGCCAGGAAAAAGTGGTATTGGAGGAGGAATTGCCGCATTATACCCAAAAAATTTTGTAGTAGCCACTTGGTCACCACGACTCAATGAAAAAGGAAATTCCGAATTGGGCATGAATGCTTTGGAACTATTAACCACAAAAACAGGAATGTCAGTATTTTAATTAAAAAACCAATCACTAAGACTGGTTTTTTAATTCTGGAAGCATAGGAAAATATCGTTCTTCCATGACTTTGAAGTGCCAAAGTTGATGTCCAGGAATCATAAATGCTATAGCCAACACGGAATATTCTGCACCATTAAATCCTTTGCCAGACTTTAGTAACATTTCTGGTGAAAAAGATTGGTATAATGCGATATAATTCTTGCGGACTAAGATAAGTTCGGCCACTAAATCTTCGATCGTTCGTCTGTTTGCGTCAGCATTATTGGCATATAAATCTTCATCAAAAGCTAACATTTTTTGAGAGTCACTGCGAGCAAAGGCAGTCATTCGATAAGTGAAAACTCTTTCGGTGTCTATCATATGTTGCAACAAATCTTTTGCTGTCCATTTTCCAGGAGCATAAACGCTGTCACCTAAACTTTTCCATTTCTCAATGGGTAAATCTTCAAGTTCTTTCAAGCTTTTTTGCTGTACTTCCATAAAAGGAAGGTCTTCAGTTAAATTAATGTAGCGATCAAAATATTCTGGCATTTTTGGAATATCGGATTTTTTCATGTTAAATTATTTTTGATGATGATTATTCTATTTTGGTTAGTTCCATTTTCCAGTTCCATTCCCAAGTTTTTCCATTATCATTAGAAAAAGCCTGTGACCATTTCGGATGCTCAGGATTCGTAGCGTCCCATTGATATAAAACCACAATAGGCATTTCATTGAAAGTATCGTTAGTGTAGAATTTACCAACTTTATTTTCAAAAGAACCAGTTACTGGTTTTTCATCCATAGTCATACCATTGCTGTCAATCCAATATATTTTCCAGAGTTTTGTTTCCTTGTTGAACAGTCGAATCGCCATTCCTTCAAAGGGTTTGCAGTTATTCTCAGAATAGAAATTTTCCAAATTGCCAAATCCTTTCAACATTTTTTTCATGTGTAATTCCGAGTCGAATTCAATCCATTCATCACTATTATTTAATCTAGAAGTTAGCATTCGATTGTGAACTTTCCATTTTCCTTGTAGAAAATCGAAATCATTTTCGGAAGAGGTAATCGATGGTTTAATATCTAACATTTTTACTTTTTCAGTTTTTACTTGTTGCATATTTTTTTTTGATGATTGTTCATTTTTTGATTGCTTCGCCAATTCGCCTTTGGCTCGGGTTATGATGATGATTTTAATTGGAATTGATTAATCTGCTTAACTGCCTTTCGCTTTGTAAGCCAACATGTGATGCTATTTGAAGTCTTGTTAAATCAGGGTTTTTAAGAAATTCTTTTATTTTTTCCCTGCGGATTAGCGTGATATAATCATTTACGGTAACGTCTGTTTCTTTTTTAAATATTCGAGTAAAATTACGCTCGCTCATGCAGGCTATTTCTGCCAATTCATTCAGATTTGCTTTCTGATCGATGTTTTCGATGATCCAATCCTGAACTTTATGAATTCCGGAATGAATATGATTTCTGAAGCTCAACAGTTCGCTTTCTTGTTTCTGATAACCTTTTCTTCGGTTGTAAACCACTAATTCACGGGCGACAAGATGGGCAAAATGACTCCCTTTCAGTTCTTCAATAATATGCAAGGTTACGTCAATACCCGATGCAATTCCGGCGCTGGTATAAATACCATCCTGTTGCGTGAATAGAATATTGTCGATTACCTTAGCTTTTGGATACAATTCCTGTAATTGTTTTGTCCTTTTGAAGTGTGTAGTGCACGGAATGTTATTTAATAAGCCAGATTCAGCCAAAACAAATGCTCCAGTACAAATACTAACTATTTTTACTCCTGAATTATAATTAGTTATAATCCAATTTAATAATTTGGTTTGCTTTTTAAATGTATCAGAACTCAGATAGTCTGAATTGGAACCAGGTATAATTAAATAATCTCCCTTATTAAATTGTACTTCTGAAAAGTGCTTCAAATTGCCTATAGGTAATCCAGTTGTAGTGATTACATTGTTTTCTAGATTGCAATATTCAATCTCAAAATCGGCACCAAAATCTATTGCTTCAAGAATGGCTTGGTCAGGTCCTGCCAAATCCATAAGGTGTATGTGTGGTAAAACTAGAAATACGAATTTTAGTTTCATTTCTTTTAATGATTAAGTTACAGGACAAATATAAGTACTTATTTGTTCACTGCTTAGTCAATAAAAGGACATTTTCAGCCAAAAAAAAGCCAATCATCATGATTGGCTTTTCACTTTGACTTTGATATTACTTATTATATTCAATTACATAATCCAAAACTTTTCGCATCAAATGAACACGATCTTTTCCTAAAACATTGTGTTTGTGCATAGGGTAAGGGAAAAAGTCTACTTGCTTTTGTGCTTCAATAAATCCTTTTACTAAAGATAAATTTTGTTGCATCACTACAGTATCATCACTTGTTCCATGAATTAAAAGCAACTTTCCTTGTAAATTATTAACGTATTTTAAAGTACTTGCTTCGTCAAAACCTGCTTGATTTTCCGATGGCGTATCCATATAACGCTCTCCGTACATTACTTCATAATATTTCCAATCAGTTACTGGTCCGCCAGCAACACCAACTTTAAACGTATTTGGTTTACGCAACATTAATGAAGTTGTCATGAAACCACCAAAACTCCATCCGTGAACTGCTAAACGATTGCCATCAACATAAGGTAAAGATTTTAAATAGTCCACACCTTTCAATTGGTCGTCCATTTCGTTGACACCTAATCTTCTGTGAATTACACTTTCGAAAGCAAATCCACGATTGTCAGAACCACGATTGTCTACTGTAAATACCAAATAACCTTGTTCAGCCATCCAATACATCCAAAGATTTGCGCCATCTAAATACGTATTTGTAATTAATTGTGCATGAGGACCACCGTATACATAAACTAAAACAGGGTATTTTTTAGTTGAATCAAAATTACTTGGTTTAATCAAACGAGTATATAAATCCGTTGTTCCATCAGCAGCTTTAATTGTTTTAATTTCAGCCGTTCCCATGTCATAACCTACATACTTATTAGTGCTTTCTAAAAGTGTTTTGGCTTTTCCGCCTTTATCATATAATAACGATTTTGAAGGAGTAGTGTGATTTGAATATTCGTCGAAAAACCAATTTCCATCTTTACTGAAAACTACATTGTGCACTCCAGCATCTTTCGTGATTAACGTTTGTTTTCCTTTTAAATCTATTTTATAAACCAACATGTTCATTGGGTTTTCGCCTGTAGCTTTGAAATAAATTTCAGTTCCAGTTGCATTTGAACCTATAATTTCACGAATTGGAAATTTATTTGAAGTCAATTGTTTGATTAATTTTCCTTCAATAGTATAATAGTAGAAATTATTGAATCCGTCTTTTTCAGAAATCCACACAAAATTATCCAATTTGTTGTTTGGAAAATATGCAGGATGTTCTGGTTCGATCCATTTTGTACCTTTTTCATTCAAAAGGGTTCTTACAAAATGACCAGTATTGGCATCATAAAGATTCAAAGACATATCGTTTTGACCACGATTTAATTCGGCAATCACAATATATTTTTCATCTGGTGTCCAAGAAACGTTAGTCAAATAATCGTCTTGATTTCCTTTTGGCGAAATGTAAACGGTGATGTTGTTTGAGATGTTGTAAATTCCAACTCTTGGTTTTTCAGATTTTTGCCCAATCATCGGGTATTTGATGTTGATTAATTTTCCAGGAGTTTCGGTAACATCTAACAATGGATAATCGGCAACATCAATTTGATCTTTTTGGTAAAAAGCAATGAAATTTGATTTTGGTGACCAAAAAATACCATTGTTGATACCAAACTCATTTCTTGCAATTGATTGCCCAGAAACAATTCCTTCATTAGCAGAATTAGTGATGGCAATTTTTTCTTTGTTTTTATTCAAGAAATACAAATTGTTTTTTTCAGTAAAAGCTACATTTTGT
>JBDTNG010000093.1:0-5440 GCA_039933895.1 Flavobacterium sp.
ATGAGTATCATTCAAGCTATCATTCTGGCCATTATTGAAGGGCTAACTGAATTTTTACCAATTTCGTCTACAGGACACATGGTTATTGCTTCTTCTTTTATGGGGATTGCCAAAGACGATTTTACCAAACTTTTCGAAATTGTAATTCAATTGGCAGCTATCCTTTCTGTGGTAGTAATTTATTGGAAAAAGTTTTTTAATTTTACCAAAATTCAATTCTTTATCAAACTAATTATTGCTGTTATTCCGGCATTAATTGTTGGTGGTTTATTTAAAAAACATATCGAAGCCATGCTGGAAACCCCAATTGTGATTGCGGTGGTTTTATTAGGAGGTGGATTCATTCTCTTGTTTGTAGACAAATGGTTTACCGGCAGCACTATTGTGGACGAAAATCAGATTACCAATAAAAAAGCATTCACGATTGGTTGTTACCAAACATTAGCCATTATTTTTCCAGGTTTAAGCCGAAGTGCCGCAACCATTATTGGTGGAATGCAACAGGGTTTAACCAGAAAAGTGGCTGCTGAATTCTCTTTTTTCTTAGCTGTTCCAACGATGTTGGCGGCAACGATTAAAAGTATTTATGATGTTTATAAAGACACTCCTGAGGTTTTTAATACCAATAATATAAATGTTTTGGTGATTGGAAATATAGTCGCGTTTATTGTAGCTTTTGCTTCCATCAAATTCTTGATTGGTTTTCTAACGAAACATGGTTTCAGAATTTTTGGTTATTACCGAATTGCTTTGGGACTTGTTTTGCTTTTCATCCATTTCTTTATTCATCCGTTATCTGTTAGTTAATGAATCCCGAAGATTATTTAAACGGACAAGTCATATTAATTGACAAACCACTGAAATGGAGTTCTTTTCAGGCGGTGAATAAATTAAAATACACGTTAATCAACAAATTAAAACTTCCAAAAAAGTTTAAAATTGGCCATGCCGGAACTTTAGATCCATTGGCAACCGGTTTGTTGATTGTTTGTACTGGAAAATTCACCAAAAGCATTTCTGAAATTCAAGGCCAAGCCAAAGAATATACGGGAACTTTTCATATTGGCGCTACAACACCTTCGTATGATTTGGAAACCGAAGTCAATGAAACTTTTTCAATCGAACATATTACCGAAGCCTTAATTCACGAAACAGTAAAGCAATTTATTGGTGAAATTGACCAAAAACCTCCTGTGTTTTCGGCTATTAAAAAAGATGGAAAAAGATTATATGAACATGCGCGTGCTGGTGAAGAGGTTGAAATTGCTTTCAGAAAAACCACAATTCATGAATTTGAAATCACTCGAATAGCCTTGCCAGAAATCGATTTTAGGGTCGTTTGCAGCAAAGGAACTTATATTCGTTCGTTAGCGTATGATTTTGGATTAGCATTGCATTCTGGAGGACATTTAACCGCTTTACGCCGAACAAAAATTGGTAACTACGATGTAAAAGATGCTATTGATGTTACCTTGTTTGAGGATTCAATTGTTCCAAATGAATCATCAAATTAAGCAATTCGTTTTGGGTACTCAATCCTTTGTCGTGTAAATACCAAAGTTGCAATTCTGTTTTTGCTGTTTCATCTACAACACCATATTGTCTTTTATAACTTTTGATGAGGTTTGTTGCGCCTTCGGGTCTTGGTCCCCAAGTGCCTTTTAGTTGCATGGTTTCTTTTTCAAGAATTAACACTTTAGGAATCGATCGGCTTCCGTTCGTCAGAAACAAATTCATTAAAGCATCATTTTCGTCTCTAAAGAGAATTTTAAGTTTTATTTTCTCCGTAGTGTTCGCCATTTTATTAAAAATAGGCAACAATTGTGCGGCATCACCACACCACCCTTCTGCCAAAACCAACCAATAATAATGGTTTCGAAGATCATTTAAAGCTTGTGAATTTACTTTTCCCACATGAATAGTTTTGTCTAAACGATTCATTCTGGTTTCGTTCAATTCACTATAATGCAACAAATCATCAGACTGTTCATTCCCTGAAGATTTCCCTTCCATTAGTAATTTAGTAACTCTGTGTCGGTATTCTGTATAAGAAATACTGTTTAAAAAACTACTGGCTATGGTTGTAGTTGTTTTCATGCTTATTCAAATTAAAATACAAAATTACGTTTTAATCGTTAGTTAGAATTAAAATTGTTCCCTAATTTTGAATTCAAACTATATCAAAAATATGAAAAATCGTTGTGCTTGGTGCTTATCCTCAGACTTATACAAAGAATATCATGATAACGAGTGGGGTAAACCTGTTTATGATGATCCCACTATTTTTGAATTCCTGATTTTGGAAACTTTTCAAGCAGGTTTGAGTTGGATTACTATTTTAAACAAAAGGGAAAACTTCAGAAAAGCATTCGACAATTTCGATTATAAAAAAATCGCTGGTTATTCGGAGGAAAAACAGGAAGAATTGTTGCAAAATCCTGGTATCATCCGAAACAAACTGAAAGTGAAATCGGCCGTATCAAACGCCATTTCTTTTATGGAAATTCAGAAAGAATTTGGTACTTTTTCCAAATATATTTGGGGTTTTGTAGATGGAAAACCCATAGATAACAATCCTAAAAACTTAAAAGAAGTTCAGGCAACCACCGCTATTTCAGATGCTTTAAGCAAAGATTTAAAAAAACGTGGGTTTAAGTTTGTGGGTTCCACAGTTGTTTATGCTCACATGCAAGCTACTGGAATGATTAACGATCATGTGGAAGATTGTTGGACGAGAGAATAACTCAGAATTATGCGTAAATTTTTTAAAAACATATTCGGATTAAATTCAGCAACCTCAGATTACACAACCTATGCGGAAAAATGTGTAGAAGAGCTGAAAGTCTCACAAGATAATTTTCAGGAAAACTTCAACTTAAATTGGTATGAGAATTGGTTTTACAACCAAGCGACAGGACTTTTAACTTTTTCAACCGGAAGTGAACAGATTAACTTTAAGTATTTTGACGTTGGAAGTTTTTCTACAAAATCAAATACTTGGAAATGGTCGTGGGACAATGATACTACTCTTGAGAAAGTGAAAGCTAATATAGCAATTATTAAAAATTTCGGTGTTAAATCAAATTTCTCGAAGCTTACAGATGGCTATTTTGAAAGTGACGAGATTGAAGCTTGGGAACTTACAGCAATTGCTTTTAAGATTGGAAATGGAATTGGAGTTTACAGACCTGTTAATGACAACCAATTACAAATTTTCTTAGTAATTACTGAATTAGTTGACAATGAAACTGCACAGAAAATAAAAGACAAATATGTTGACTGTGAAAAACACGAATCAAATAGATTGGCATTTGTTTGTCAGCATATAACCAAGAAAGAGAAAGTAGGCTTTGAAGAAGCGTTTGAAACTTATGAAAACATGGAACTCGGAGATGATGATGATTTTCAAGCTTGGTGCAATGATTGTGAAGCGATAAGACAAAAAGAAGTTAGCTGGAGTGAAGATGCAATGACATTTGCAGAAATTAAAGTCGTTTGTGAAAAATGTTATTTTGAAATGAAAGAACTAAATCTCGGGCATAAATAGTACTCAAACCGTCGATTAATTCAAATTTTTCAAGTACTAAGCAATGTACTTAACCCATAAATTCCTCTTCCAGTCAAAAAAAATTAAAAAAAATTTGGAAAACAGAATAGCTGTTTGTACATTTGCAACTGATTGGTTGCGTAATTAATTAATAAAAAATAAAAAGTGATTATTCTATTAATTTAATCCGACAAAAATGAAAGAAATTGACAAATGGTTCGCTCAATTCTGTAAGATTTGGGAAAACCGCTTTAATGAACTCGATAAACTATTAGCAACATTAAAAAATAAAAAAAATGAACAGTAATCTTCTATTTGATTTTTCTGTAAATAAGGAAAATCACAACATCACAGTCAAAAGAGAATTTGCTGCCCAATTGGATTTAGTTTGGGATGCATGGACAAAACCGGAACTCCTTGATTTATGGTGGGCACCAAAACCGTATCAAACAAAAACCAAATCAATGGATTTCCGTGTGGGTGGTTATTGGTTTTACGCAATGGTAAGTCCAGAAAACGTGGCACATTGGTGCAGGGCCGATTATGACAAAATAGAACCGTTAAAAAGCTTTGCGGCTTTGGATGCTTTTTGCGATGAAGACGGCGATATCAATCATGATTTTCCTCGTTCACATTGGACCAATTCTTTTGTTCCAAATGGACAATCTACCACAGTAAATATTGTCATTCAATACAAGAAGTTGGAAGACTTGGAAAAAATTATTGAAATGGGCTTTAAAGAAGGATTCACAATGGCATTGAGTAATTTGGATCAATACATCGAATCACAATTCAAATTGAGAGCAGCATTAAAAACAGACAACGCTCAAAGGGTTTGCAACTACTTGAATTTCCCAGGAAATACTGAAGAAGCATTTGAATTTTACAAATCGGTGTTTAAAACTGAATTTAGTGGAGATGGCATTCATCGTTTTGGTGACATTCCTGCCGAAGCTGGTCATCCGCCACTGTCTGATTTAGTAAAGAAAATGGTGCTTCACATCGAATTACCTATCCTTGGAAATCATGTTTTGATGGGAACGGATGCGCCTAAAGAGATGGGTTTTACGGTGACACAAGGAAACAACATGCACATTTCGTTAGAACCAAGCACGAGGGAGGAAGCCAAACGTATTTTTGACGAATTATCATCGGGTGGAAACACTACAATGCCATTACAGGATATGTTTTGGGGTGCTTTCTTTGGTTCTTTCACCGACCGATATGGCATCAATTGGATGGTTAATCATCAAACTCAGAAGTAAAACTTAAATAGCCGCAGATTCGTAGATTTTAATACTTCAGAAATCTGCGGTTAATTTTTTATTTCAGAAAAGACAAAAACTCGGTTCTTGGAATTTCTCGGCAACCCAAACTATCCAAGTGTTCGTTATAAATTTGAGAGTCTAACAAGGCATAATTATTGTTTTTTAAATAATTGACCAAAGCAATAAACGCCATTTTGGAAGCATTGCTCACTCGGGAAAACATACTTTCGCCACAAAAGACCGGAAACATATCGACGCCATACAAACCGCCAACGAGTTGGTCGTTTTGCCAAACTTCAACTGACATTGCTTTTCCTAAATCATGAAGTGTGCAATAGGCTTCAATCATTTCATCGGATATCCAAGTTCCGTATTGACCTTCGCGCTTCACACTTTGGCAACTCAACATCACTTCCCGAAACGCGGTATTAAAGGTTACTTTAAAAATCCCTTGATTGGTGACATTTCGCATGCTTTTCGATACTTTGAATTCTTCGGGAAACAAGACCATTCTTAGTACTGGAGACCACCACAAAATAGGATCGCCATCTTCAAACCAAGGAAAAATTCCGCTTTGGTAGGCTAAAAGCAGTCTCTCTGTCGATAAATCACCGCCAACCGCCAA
>JBDTNG010000094.1:0-4349 GCA_039933895.1 Flavobacterium sp.
GAACTAAATTTTTATATTTTTTTTCCAGAATAGTAGCGTTAGCTGTGGACATCATACTTTTGATTCGTTGATGAGCAAATCTACAATTTTTTTTACTTTATTAAACACGCTTGATGATTTTGATACGTATATTTGAAATATAATTTCTTACCAAAATAAAAATGAGTTCCCAATTGTTTTACAGTGTTTTACAAAAAAAATTCCCGTTTAAACCCACTTTAAAACAAGACATTTTTTTTCAAAAAATCTCGGAGTTTGTCACAAACACGAATAAAAATGAGCTTTTTGTTCTAAAAGGTTACGCTGGAACAGGGAAAACTACCGTGATTTCTACTATTGTCAACAATCTAATCGAAGTCAATAAAAAATATGTTTTATTAGCGCCAACAGGTCGTGCAGCAAAAGTAATTGCTAATTATTCCAATAAACCGGCCTTTACTATTCATAAGAAAATATATTTTCCAAAGAAATCTTCCGGTGGAGGTGTTTCATTTACTCTGCAACCCAACAAGCATAAAAATACGATCTTTTTTATTGATGAATCTTCTATGATTTCGGATGTGAATACCGAATCAAAATTATATGAAAACGGTTCCTTATTAGATGATTTGATTTCTTATGTGTATTCTGGTGACAATTGCAAAATGATTTTATTAGGAGATACGGCTCAATTACCTCCAGTTCAATTGGATATCTCACCAGCATTAAATACCGAAACATTGAGTTTGCATTACAATAAAGATGTATATTCTATCGAATTTGATGAAGTCATGCGACAGGAAGAAAATTCAGGAATTTTGTACAATGCCACCGAATTACGAGAATTATTAAAAGATGTTTTTTTCGATAGTTTTAAATTTCAGCTGAAAGGATTTAAAGACATTGTTCGTTTAACCGATGGTTATGATATTCAGGATGCGATCGATTCGGCTTATAGTAATTTTAGTATTGAAGATACTGCATTTATTGTACGTTCAAACAAAAGAGCCAACCAGTATAACGAGCAAATTAGAAGCAAAATTTTAGGAAAAGAAAGCGAACTTTCTACTGGAGATTTTTTAATGGTCGTGAAAAATAATTACTTTTGGTTAAAAGACACGGATGAAGCTGGTTTTATTGCCAATGGTGATATTATTGAAGTGCTGGAAATCAGAAACATAAAAGAATTGTACGGTTTTAAATTTGCTTCTGTAAAAATAAGAATGGTTGATTATCCCAATCAGAAACCGTTTGATACCGTCCTTTTATTGGATACCATTTCGAGCGAATCTCCTTCATTATCGTATGAAGAATCGAACCGATTGTATGAGGAAGTGATGAAAGACTATGAAAATGAAAGCACCAAATACAAAAAGTTCCAAAAAGTAAAGGAAAACGAGTATTTCAACGGATTACAAGTCAAGTTTTCATACGCCATAACGTGCCATAAATCGCAAGGAGGTCAATGGAATACTGTGTTTATTGAGCAGCCGTATTTGCCAAATGGTATCGACAAAGATTATATCCGATGGTTGTACACCGCCATGACAAGAGCAAAAGATAAGTTATATTTGATTGGATTTAAAGACGAGAGTTTTGTGTAAGTCCACAATGAAAAAATAAAAGAATGATAAAGACCCAAAAAATAATCGCAGTAATTCCCGCACGATATGCCTCTACAAGATTTCCAGCCAAATTAATGCAGGATTTAGGTGGAAAAACAGTCATTTTAAGAACATATCAAGCGGCGATTGAAACCAAATTATTTGATGATGTCTTTGTCGTAACCGATTCTGATTTAATTTTTAAGGAAATTATTTTTAATGGAGGTAAAGCCATTATGAGTGTCAAAGAACATGAGAGTGGTAGCGACCGAATTGCTGAAGCTGTTGAAAACATGGATGTTGATATCGTAATCAATGTGCAAGGTGATGAACCATTTATCAATGCAGCACCTCTTGAAAAAGTAATTGAAGTCTTTAAAAAAGATATTGATAAAAAAGTAGATTTAGCTTCTTTAATGTTTGAAATTACTGATAAAATAGAAATTCAAAACCCTAATAATGTTAAGGTAATTGTCGACCAACAAGGATTTGCATTGTATTTTTCCCGTTCGGTAATTCCGTTTCCAAGAGAAGAAAATGTAGGTGTTCGTTATATGAAACACGTTGGAATTTATGCTTTTAGAAAAGAAGCATTATTAGATTTTTACCGTTTACCGATGTTATCTCTCGAAGCTTCCGAAAAATTGGAACAACTTCGTTATTTAGAATACGGAAAACGTATCAAAATGGTAGAAACAACGCATGTTGGTATTGGAATTGATACAGTTGAAGATTTAGAAAAAGCGAGGAGAATGCTATAATTTTCTCAAAATCAATAATTCATTATTCCCTTCAATTTTTGATAGTCGCCTGATATTAATTTTTGAAGAATCAAACAGTGTTAAAAAAGTGTCATTTCTATTTTCTGCTCTTTTGCCACTTATTATGGTGTTGAATAATACGTAACCATTTGTATTTAATTGGTTTAGATAATTTTTCACAAATGTTTCTTCAAACAGAAAATCAGGCATCGTACTATCTTGGAAAATGTCAATTACGATTAAATCGAATTTTTCTATTGTAGTTTCTACGAATTGTTCAGCATCGTCGATAATAATTTCAAGATTTGGAATTTTGTTTAAACCAAAATAGTCATTTGCCAATTCTATGGTATCAGGATCAATTTCAACACCAGTAATTTTGCCTTCAAATTTAAGTTCTTCGACTAAAGTTTTAATCACACTGCCGCCAGCAACACCAAGGATCAATATGCTTTTTAAATTTTTAATTTGTTCTAAACCAATTTCATGAAGACCTTTCCGAAGTACCTTTTGTAAACTGCCATAAGAGAAATTAGTGTTTTTTGAGTCTAAAACCAACTTTCCGTTATTCCAGGTGATTTCGAGGTTGTTATTGATTGAAGATTTTTTTTGGTGTATATTTATAGGTATAAAATAGCTTAAAAGTCTTTTAATATTCATTGCATTCCATTTTCTATTAGTAAATATAATGCTATTTTTGACCAAATTTTTAATATGAAAAAAATTATCTACGAATTTATTTTCTTCAGATTAATGGGCTGGAAGATTACTGGGACATTTCCATCAGATATAAAAAAATGCATTATAATTGTTGTGCCTCACACCAGTTGGCATGATTTCTATTTGGGACTTTTAACCAGAGGTGTTGTTGGATTAGAAATGAATTTTGTGGCTAAAAAAGAATTATTCAAATTTCCTTTTGGCGCTTATTTCAGATGGATGGGAGGAACTCCGTTAAATCGTCAACAAAATGAAAATAAAGTTGATGCGATTGCAAAAGTTTTTGAAACCAAAGAAGTTTTTCGATTGGCTATTGCTCCTGAAGGAACCCGCAAAAAAGTAACCGAATGGAAAACGGGTTTTTATTACATTGCTATGAAAGCAAATGTGCCTATAATTCCTGTTGCTTTCGATTTTGCTGAAAAAGAAGTTACAATTGCTTTACCATTTTTCCCAACAGGAAACATTGAGGCAGATTTCAAAACGCTGCAACAAAATTATATTGGGGTAGTAGGGAAGGTTTTTGAAAACACTTTTGTACCTAAAAATTAATTTATTCGGGATAATAATTTTTGAAAGTTCCATTCTTATAAAAAACTACAATTCTATCTATATCGGAGTTGTTTTTTGGATGCTCTAAAATTCGCGTATTTGAAAAATTATTTTGAAAATTTTCATTTACGCGATTTTTTTCGACACTTGGTTCAGTGGAAAATAAATCAGGTTGAATTTCAATTTTCTCTTCCTCAATAAAATTTTTAGTTTCAGGAATTGAACTCGGTACAATAAAATTAGAATCGTCTTCTTTATCAGATTTCGGAAAATTACCTTTTCCATTTAAGATCCAATACAGATCTACATCCGGAAAATTCTCCACAATTTTTAATATTAAATCCAAACTTGGCTTGTTTCTACCAGAGAGTAGGTGAGACAAACTGGAGCGTTGTACACCTACTTTATCTGCAAAAGCAGAGGCTGACAAACTGTAATAATCCAATATAATTTCTAGACGTTTTATGAAATCATCTATGTTTACCATTGTAAATTCTTTTAAAACTTATTAAGAGTTACAAATGTAAACTAAAGTAATGAAATAACCTATTTTACATTTGTAAATAGTAAATAAAAGCTAATCTTTAAGTTTAATTTAGATTAGTTAAGTAATTGATAAATAACTAATTAATATATTACAATACAATTGTAAATTTATTTTAAAAGAGCAATAATAAAGACTTAATAAACTAATGAAAATATGTTTACAAAAAGCATTTTAAAGACTTCTCTT
>JBDTNG010000095.1:0-15151 GCA_039933895.1 Flavobacterium sp.
ATAAGATTTCCCATTTCGTCATGCAACTGCCAAGCGATTTGGATACAACGAGGCCAGTTATCCGTATCGGTAATGGGAGCTGACCAACTGCGTGGTAAACCAGTGGTTTCGGTATCGAAGATTAAATACATTCTGCTGAGCTTTAGGCTTTAGGCAGTAAACCATAAGCAAATTTAGACAGAAACAAAAGTACATTTTAAGTTACTGAAAGTCAATTTTAGTTATCAACAAAACCAAAAAAACCCATTCGCCGAGACGAATGGGTTTTGAAATATTTTGAAAATAGTGAGATTAGTATCCGCCTCTGTTTCCACCACGGTCATTTCCGCCACGGCTGTTTCCACCACCGTAACCACCACGATCATTACCACCACCACGGCTATTTCCACCACCACTATAACTTCCACCTGGGCGGCTGTTATTGAAGCTTCTTCTTTCACCTTCTGGTTTTGGCTCTGATTTGTTAACCACAATAGCACGACCGTCAACAGTTGCACCATTTAACTCTTCGATAGCTTTTTGACCTTCTTCGTCGTTTGGCATTTCAACAAAACCAAAACCTTTACTTCTACCTGTAAATTTATCAGTGATAATTTTTACTGATTCTACAGCTCCGTAAGCCTCAAAAGACTCTCTTAAATCTGCTTCCTCGATACTCCAAGGAAGACTTCCTACAAAAATGTTCATATATACATTTATTAAATAAAGGTCAAAGGTAGTCTATTAATTTTCTAAAACATTCATTATTAATGTTTTCTTTTTAAAATATTAGTTGTATATAACATATAGCCATAAAAAAACCATCCTTAAAAAGAATGGTTTTTTATATTTATTAGGAGTTCTAAATCTAGTTTATCGGAAGTTTGTAAAATATTCCGTCACGAGTTTGAATTGTCTCTCCACTAACTGCATTGAAAGCTGTAAATTTAAAATTTCCAGAAATTGTAGTTCCTGTATTTTCAGTAATAACGATTTCTCCATTACTTGTCAATACATTTTGAACAATAATCTTTGCATTATTACCGCCTCCTGCAATTGTAATTAGATCTCCTGCACGGTATCCATTCCCGGCTGCATTTACTACAACTGATGTAACTCCTCCTGAAGCATTTGTTTTTATATTCACTTTTAGTCCAGAACCAGAACCTCCAGTTGTTGCAACTAAATCTGCATCAGCATAACCAGTACCTGGCGCATTAAGGATAATTTTATTCACTGAACTAAATGTTACTTCAGTAATAAATTGTGTACTTCCTGAACCATCATTTCTATCGAAAGTAGCTCTATTTATTTGATTTGTAGTTCCCAAAACATAAGTACCTTTAGCGGTAGAAGATGTATTTAGAAACATTGTACCTATAGCAGAAACACCTGTTAATGTTAATTGTCCAGTACCACTTTTAGTAGCTGAAAAAGAAGTTGCTTTCCAAAACGTATCATTAATTCTACCTTGCATAGCAGGATTATTGAATTCTACGTCTTTTCCACAAGATACTAGGGCGATACCTGAAAGGAATAAAAGTATAATTTTTTTCATTTTTGTATAATTTTTTTTGTATGGGATACAAAAATAGCAGATTACAATTAATAAACTAATATATTGACAAAATATTTGAATCAAATCGGTAAAAAACAAGCTATTAGTTCTCTGTATTAAAAAAATATGTATATTTGCACCCTTAAATAATCGAGGTCGAGTACCTCAAAATAATCAAAAAGATTATGTCAGTAAAAATTAGATTACAAAGACACGGTAAAAAAGGGAAACCTTTTTACTGGATCGTAGCAGCTGATGCTAGATCAAAAAGAGATGGTAAATTCTTAGAGAAAATCGGAACTTACAATCCAAACACTAACCCTGCTACTATCGATTTAAACCTTGATGGTGCTGTACAATGGTTACACAATGGTGCTCAACCAACTGATACTGCTAAAGCAATTCTTTCTTACAAAGGGGCGTTATTGAAACACCACTTAGACGGAGGAGTTCGTAAAGGTGCTTTAACTCAAGATCAAGCTGATGCTAAATTAGCTACATGGTTAGAAGAAAAAGCAGGTAAAGTTGACGCTAAAAAATCAGGTTTATCTAAAGCTGATGCTGATACAAAAGCTAAAGCATTAAAAGCTGAAAAAGTAGCTAACGAAAAGCGTATGGCTGCACAAGCTGAAGCTGCTAAAGCTCCAGAAGCTGAAGTAGAAGAAGAAGTTGCTGCTGATGTTGAAGCTACAGTTGAGGAAACTCCTGCTGTTGAAGAAGCTCCTGCTGCTGAAGAAACTAGTGAAGAAACAGAAGCTTAATATTTATTTTTGCAACAATGCGTAAAGAAGAATGTTTCTATTTAGGTAAAATTGCGAAAAAATTTAGTTTCAAAGGGGAAGTTCTTATCTATTTAGATACGGACGAACCTGAATTGTATGAAGATTTGGAATCAGTTTTTGTTGAATTCAACAAAAATCTGGTTCCATTTTTTATTGAAAACAGCAACATTCATAAAAACGATTTCCTACGTGTTCGTTTTGAAGATGTTGACAATGAAGAAGAAGCTGATGCCCTTTTAGGATGTCATGTATATCTTCCGCTTAAAATGTTGCCAAAACTTACCGGCAACAAATTCTATTTCCACGAAGTGATTGGTTTTGAAATCGAAGACAAACGTTTGGGTGTTTTCGGAAAAATCGTAGCCATAAACGACAGTTCTGCACAACCTCTTTTTGAAGTTTTGAATGGTGAAGTAGAACTTTTGATTCCAATGATTGATCATTTTCTGGTAAAAATAGACAGAGAAAACAAAAAAGTCATCATGGATTTACCTGAAGGACTTGTTGAAATGTATCTTTAATTTAGATCGTTAGACTGCTATATTTTTTAGATACAGAAAAATTTTAAATGTAATGAGCTTCAAATTCAAACAATTTACCATTGCACAAGACCGCTGCGCTATGAAAGTAGGCACTGATGGCGTTTTACTTGGTGCCTGGACTCCCATTGACCATAATCCTTATTCAGTTTTGGATGTTGGCGCTGGAACTGGTTTGATTGCACTGATGTTGGCACAAAGAAGTTTTGCCAAACAAATTGATGCGTTAGAAATTGATGAAGAAGCCTACGAACAAGCCACTGATAATTTTGAAAATTCTCCTTGGAACGACCGTTTGTTTTGTTTTCATGCTGGTTTAGATGAGTTTATGGAAGAACCTGAAGACGAATACGATTTGATTGTTTCCAATCCGCCGTTTTATTCTGAGGATTATAAAACCGAAAACGAACAACGTGATTTGGCTCGTTTTTCTGATGCGATGCCATTTGAAGATTTAGTAGAAGCTGCCGATTTGTTGCTTTCTGAAAACGGAATTTTCGCTGTGATCATACCTTATAAAGAAGAAGAAAAATTTATTGCCTTAGCCGATGAATTTGAATTGTATCCCACTAAAATTACACGTGTAAAAGGCACACCAACGACTGAAATCAAACGTAGTTTATTGGCTTTTAGCCGAAAAAAAACAGCTGTATTCCCTACGAATGAACTAATTATAGAAACTGCTCGTCATCAATACACTCCAGAATATATTGCGTTGACAAAAGAATTTTATTTGAAATTATAACCTGCTCAAGATGATATTAAAATAAAGTAGAGAAAATTATATTTTCCCTACTTTATAAATTATAAAATGAAATAATTCTTATACTGTTTTACAACAATAATTCCCGCGACCGGCAACATAAGATTTAAAAGTATAACCTGGACCACAATAAAATGGATCGTCAACATCCGGCAGGACATATTTACATCCTATTCCAATACCACCGTTGATTACTTTTTGCTCAGCTACAGTTAATTTCTGAGCTCCTTCTAAGTTTAGAATGTTTTTTAACATAATTAAAGTTTTTATAATTTTGATTACTACCTCAATCATTTAAAGACACTTGAGATTTATGTCTATTCTCGGCCAAGAATATTTTTTATATTTTTTTACTTGATTTAATCAAATAATTTCACTCGTTTGTAAAACAAAGTCACTCAGTTATAAAACAAAGTCATTGTATTATAAAACAAACCCATTCAATCATAAAACAAAATCATCGTATTATAAAACAAACTCACTCAATCATAAAACAAAGTCATCGTATTATAAAACAAACCCGCTCAATCATAAAACAAAGTCACCGTATTATAAAACAAACCCATTCAATCATAAAACAAAGTCACCGTATTGTAAAACAAACCCATTCAATCATAAAACAAAATCATCGTATTATAAAACAAACCCATTCAATCATACTTGAATTTTTATCGATTTTGATTTTGGCCCTAAGCCACTTTAAACATTTCTCTAAACTGGTATAAAATGCGCTCTAATAGACGCAAATCCTCGGTAACAATTTCTGCAGAACCTTTCATTTCCTGTTGGAAAGGAATTTCTTTTTTGTAGTTGGTTTTTAAATTATTTGGCAAAGAAACATTCATTAATAAGTTTCCGTCTTTGTCTGGAATCAGCGAAATATTTTTCACAATCCCTCTAAGCACACCAAATTCACGATCTGGAAAATTGGCCAAACGAATATTGACTTGTTGCCCCACTTTTATTTTTCCTGAATTATGTGCAGGCGCTTTTACTTTACCAACATAACTACTTTCATTTTTTGGAATAATAGCAAATACATTATCTCCAGCAGTAATGGTTTGGTTTTTTATCCATATTTGAGAAAAAGCCACTTCGCCATCGATAGAAGATTGTAAAACATAAGCCAATTCCCAATCCCTGATTGCTTTTTTTAATTGGTAGAATGATTGGGTGACGTTTCTGTCTAAGTTTACTTCTTCTTTTGTTCCATTGATTTCGGTGCCTTTTATTGACTTGGAATTACCAATTAAGGACGATCGAAGCTGAGAAATAGAAGACAACAAACTCTTATAATTTTTTTCGAATTGCAGGTAATTTAGTTTTTTGTTTTCAAATTCCTGGTCTGAAATGATGCCTTTGGTGTGCAACGATGTGTATCGTGTGATTTCATTTTTCTGAAGACTTAATTCCTCTTCATTGATTTCTTTTTGCTGTAATAATAATTTCAATCGCTCGCTTATTTGTGTGTTTTCTGATTTTTGAGCGTTATTTTCCATTTGGAAAGGCTGTAAATTAGCGTTCAAATTGTTGGCAATACAATCCTTTTGAAACATTGCAAAAGCGCTTTCAACTTCTCCCAATTGAAGATTTTTTAATTGTTCAAAAGGAAAATCAGCAGTGATTTTAGTGTTTAGAATTATTTTTTTCAAAAGAAAAACATCGTTATAATTGGCTGAATTTTCGATCACAGCCAAAGGCGTATTTTCTAAAACCATTGCTTTATCATTGACTAGAATAGCTTCAATCCTTCCTGAAGTTTTGGCCAATAGTTTTTCGGGAGGAATGTTGGTGGTAATTACAATATCTGTAGCCACAACGTCTGGGTATTTTAAAAACCAAGACGTAAAAAAAAGCATCAATATAATCCCAAAAATTAAAACCGTTCCCCAACGAATCATCCAGTGCGGCATGCGCGTTAATATATCCTGAACTTGCTCACTACGTAATTCGAAAGTATCTTTATTGTTCTGTGGCATCTTATTTTTTTTAATTTCCTAATTGCAATTGATTTCTAACCAATTCGAAATAATTTCCTTTCTGTTCAACTAAAGCCGAATGGTTTCCTATTTCGATAATTTTACCTTTATCGAGCACTACAATTTGATCTGCGTTCATGACGGTACTCAATCGGTGTGCGATAACCACCACAGTTTTATCTTTGAAGAAAAGGTCTAATTTTCTCATGATTTCTTTTTCGTTGTTGGCATCTAAAGCCGAAGTAGCTTCATCAAAAAACAACATTTCCGGGTTTTTATACACCGCTCTAGCAATAAGCAAACGTTGTTTTTGTCCGGTACTCATACCAACCCCTTCAGAACCAATTTTTGTATTATAACCCAAGGGCAATTCTGAAATGTATCCTTTTATATTGGCGACATCCGCTGCGTAAACCAATCTTTCTTTGTTGATAATATCAACGCCAACTGCAATATTATTTGCAATAGTGTCATTAAAAATAAATCCCTCCTGCATTACCGCACCAACGTTATTACGCCACGCTTTTTGCGAAATATTTTTCAGGTGTGTATTTCCGATAACAACCTCTCCATTATTGGGTTCATAGAATTTGAGAAGCAATTTCATTAAAGTAGTTTTTCCACTACCACTCACCCCAACAATTGCGGTTACTTTATTGGTCGGAATCGTTAAATTAAGTTCATCCAAAACTGGGATATCTGACCCTAAATAGCGGTAAGAAAGATTTTTAATTTGAATGCTTTCGTTTTGAGGAATATCGTTCGTTTGGTGTTCTTCTTGCTGTGTTTCGTCTTCTTTCTCATGAATTTCGGACAAACGCGCTAATGAAATTTTGGCATCTTGCAATTCTCTAACAAAACTAATCAGTTGCGTTATAGGTCCATTTAAACTCCCTACGATTGAACTTATGGCCATCATCATTCCGAGTGTTATACTACCGTCGATTACTAATTTGGCTGATAAGAAAATGATAAAAATATTTTTTAATTCATTGATTACTGAAGAACCAATAGTTTGTGTTTGTTCTAAGACCAATCCTTTTATGGACACTCGAAACAATCTTGCCTGAACATATTCCCAGCCCCAGCGCTTTTGTTTTTCGGCGTTGTGCAATTTGATTTCCTGCATTCCGTTAATAAGTTCCATTACTTTACTTTGCTCCTGAGAAACCTCGGAAAATCGTTTGTAATCTAATGTTTCCCTGCGTTTTAAAAACAAAGTAATCCAAATGAAGTACAAGATACTTCCGGCAAAAAACACGAAAAATATCTGAAGATTATAGTACGCCAAAACACCACCCATGATAAACATATTAATTACGGAGAACAATACATTTAAGGACGAAGTAGTTAATATTTTTTCGATTCGATGGTGATCATTAATACGTTGCATGATATCGCCCGTCATCCTAACATCAAAAAAGGAGATCGGCAAGTTCATTAACTTAATGAAGAAATCGGAAATCAAAGAAATACTGATTCGTGTGGAAAGATGTAATAATATCCAGCTTCGGATGAGTTCTAATCCTGTTCTTCCTGCAAATAAAAAAAGTTGTGCAAAAAGAATCAAATAGATAAAACTGATGTTTTGATTTTGAATCCCAACATCGACAATACTCTGCGTAAGAAATGGGAAAATAAGCTGCAGCAAACTACTCGCCAGTAATCCAATGCACAATTGAATCAAAAAAGATTTATAACGAAAGACATATTGTGACAACATGCCAAATCCCAAGCCTTTTTTATCTTCTTTATCAAATTCAGATTGATGGAATTTAGGTGTAGCATCCAATAACAAGGTAATTCCTTCCTGTGTAAAATTGTCGGCGTTATTCCCTATCCAGAATTTTATGAAATCTTGTTGGTTGTATTCTATCAAGCCAAATGCCGGATCAGAAATACAGTATTTTCCTTTTTTTATGCTGTATAAAACCACATAATGTTCTTTATTCCAATGAAGGATACACGGCAATGGGGCTTCATCTAAACGCTCTAAGTTTAACTTTACACCTAGCGTTCTAAAACCTATTTTCTCTGCGGCATCACTAAGAAACAGCAAATTACTACCCTCACGAGTGGTTTCGCTAAAATCTCTTAAATCCTGAATATTGATTGTTTTTCCAAAATGTTTGGCCACAATCTTTAAGCAGGTAGGCCCACAATCTTTGGAATCGGCTTGTATGTAATTTGGAAATTTTTTCAAGGGAATGATTTTAGAAGTAAAAAACAGAGAGAATTCAAGATTCTCCCTGCTTTATATGCTATTAAAAAGGGTTTAATTATGGAAGCTCAGGCACTTCATTACACTTAACACCTAGTGTTGAAAGTAGGTAACAAGTGCGTCCAACACAACAGAGCCCATCTTAAAATTTATACACAATACCAACCACCTGTGTTAGGGTTTAGTGTACATTTTCTAGGGATTACACATGTAGTATTGTCTTCACACAATTCTAATCTTGGTCCTGCACCATTGATTGCTTTTTGCTCAGTTGCAGTTAATTTTTGAGCTCCTTCTAAGTTTAAAATGTTTTTTAACATGATAATTATTTTAAAAAATTTAATAATGACCCAATCTTTTTATGACACTCGAGTCTTATGTCTGTAACGTTCTTTTTTAATAATTAGGATCCCATAAACTACAAACTCTTGTAATTGGATTCCATTTTAAACATCCAGAAGGAATCATACCACCCTGAATATTTTTTTGCTCATTCTTAGTCAATTTTTGAGTGCCTTCTAAGTTTAGAATGTTTTTTAACATGATAATAGTTTTTAAAATTTTAATTACTACCTCAATCATTTAAAGACACTTGAGATTTATGTCTATTCTCAGTTTGTTCTTAACTATATTTGAAAATAGGCTTAACTTTAATTAAAAAGTTAAATTAATTCTGTTTAAAGATTTATTATCTACAAGGATTCGTAATTGGCTGGCAGTTTTCAGGACCATCAACTGGTTCACCAAACACACCCGCATACCAATAGCCTGCTGGACAGGTACCATTTGTACTAGGCACTGGATTTTTACAGCCTCCTATTCCACCATTAATGCTTTTTTGCTCGTTTTTGCTCAATTTTTGAACACCTTCAAAGTTTAAAATGTTTTTTAACATGATATTTGAATTTAAAAATTGTTATTATTATTTATAATTGTTTTTAGCCTTGCACAACAATTTTGAAAGCAACAGCACACAATGTACCTCCTCTGGCGCAATTGTGTTTTAATCCTTTGGGATCAAGTCTTTGGAGTTAGGCTGGAGTGCGGAAATTTTGCAATTTGCGGCATGTTTTCAACAAAACTACCCTAAAATGTTTTTCAGATAGTTTAATCATTGATTGTTATTATCTACAGCAAAGAGCTTCAATTAGATAACGTCGCAAAAAGCTCTACATTTAGTAAATAAAAGATTACTTGGATCAGCGCATATTAAATAGGTGCAATATGAAGGCCAAGTAGTTCCTGTTCCTGTTCCCCCACCATTAATTTCTTTTTGCTCGTTTTTAGATAATTTCTGAGCGCCTTCTAATTTTAAAATGTTTTTTAACATGATATTTGTTTTAAAGATTTGATTAATAACCCAATCATTTATGGACACTTGGGCTCTGTGTCTGCTCTCGGCCGAGATTTTTTTTTTATTTTTTTAAGACGGAACTAAAATATCAGCATCAGTTGTTTCATTTTCTGCTGCAAAATCATTTAAAAAATATTTTAGTTCGCTTATCTCGTATTCGTTAGGAAATAGTTTTCCGTTGATAATTTTTACCGGAGTATAATTGAAACCGTTTTGAGTACACCAATCGTATTGTTGATGAATTTGTTGATTGGCTTTCATATCCATAGTGGTTACCTCCCATTTTAGTTTCCAGACATCCAAATCCATTTTTTGAATATGCCAATCAGAAATGGCTTGCGCTACTTTATCTGGATTGGAATTATTGATAGCCAATAAACTTTGAACAACTGTTTTGTATGGATTTTGATCATTCTCCGGATTGACATTAAAGAGTACATTCAAAAAGAAACGCCCTGGAAATTTGGAAGCCAATTCGAAGCCATCTTCAAAAGCTTTATGACAATGACCACAACTTGGACTTAAGATGATGCTAAGTTTTGTATCAGCTTCAAGGTTACCAAACTGCAACCCTTTCAAATGTTCAAAGCCTTGAGGCGAAGTAATTTCTTTGGCTAGACTCTTAAAAATCGAATAATTTCTTTTAAATCTTTTTAATTCGTTCACCTGACTTTCTGTTTCCATTTTCTTTTTCAAGACAGGTTTTACCAACAGCCATGCCGAACCAAACAGAATTAAAAAAAAAATAAATTCGAAAAGATTAATTGAAAACAAATTCTGAAATGATGGGTTTGGAAACCAAAAAACTATACCCTGCAACAGGATTATCGATGATATTGCGAGACATAAAACACACCATTTCTTCAATTGGAATTTTTGTAACCAAATAGAATACGCAACAATTGGCATTGACAAAAGGCTTAAAAGCCCCACGACACTACTTAACTGTGGATTCAATAGGATGGAAAATATGCAGCCTCCGAAAAAAAGCAAAGGTAAATCTGAAAAGTCAGCCCATTTATTAATGGCACTTTTATTGGATTTAATTACGGAATCGCAAGAAGTATTTGGGGTAAGATTGCAGAACTTTGAAGTCAATTCATTTTTAATTCCCAATTTCTCCGAAACAATTAAAATACTCACAATCAATCCCATTATGGAAATTAGCAGGTGCACTATGCTTATTACGTCATGATTTTTAAAAAACAATGATAGAATAATCAATGTGAGTACTGGCAGACTGTAGTAAAGCCATTTTCCGTCCGACAGTCCATTTTCAGTAACCTTTTCATTATTCGGCTCAACGGCAATGACAATTTCATCCCAACCTGTTAGAAACTCATTAAAGGTTATATTTTTCTTTTCTCCTTTCTCATTTTCAATAATTACTCCATTGCTCTTTTTTGAAACCAAAACAAGATTTTCCTCAAACAACACCAGAAAAGAGTCGGGCAATTCTATAAACTGTTCTTTTGGAATCTTTACTACTATATTCTCAATGTGCAACAAATCGAACGTATCCGTTATCGCAAAAAAACTTGGGTAGTTTGGATGGGATAAAAAAGAATCTTTAAAGCTTTCTTTTTGCCCTGCATAATTATTTTGCTCTAAATATTTTTTAATTATGTTAATCATGATTACCTTTTTAATGTTTCAAAATTTATCCTTGATATTTCTTTCATCAATTAATTCTGAGGCAAAACTGTAACAAAAAAAGGCTTAAAAAAAACCTATAATCATAGAATTTATAAAAAAAGGGGCTACATTTTATAAATTACAGCCCTTAATTAAGCAGTTTAAAATAATGACTAACAACAGGTTAAATAATAAAATAAAAAACATCCTCACAGTCTATAGAAAAACAAGCCTTTGGTTGATTCAATTCCTATACATTTGAAAAACGAAAATCAAACATCTATAAATATGAAAAACACTAAATTAAAATTAGAGGGTTTTTTTAGCGATTCGCTAAATAGAGAACAAAGTATGCTAATAACTGGTGGTACTGGAGGAACAAGAATAGACAATGGAGGAACAGAGATAATTCTTTTTCCGGGAGGGCCAACTGGCACCGGAGGAACGGATTCAGGACCAGTAGGACCAAAACCAACTCCAGGTTCAGATGCTCCAACTCTTTAAACAAAAAAGCGGGAATTAGTTCAATTCCCGCTTTTTTATTTCATTGATAAACTGATAAGGTGTTACGCCTGTTTTTTTCTTGAAAGAACTGGAAAATGAATCAGCGTTTTTAAAACCGGCACTTTCTGCTATTGCTTGCGTAGTATACTCTCTGTATCTTGTGTTATTAATAATTTGGTTTATTACATACGCAATTCGCAACTCGTTATAATAGACACTAAACGATTTGTTATAATTCTTGTTCACCACATACGACAAATAGGTCGTGTTTGTTTTTATTTTTTTGGCAACTTCCTGTTGCGTAAATTCTGGCTTCAGATAAAACAGCTTATCCTCCAGAACTTTTAGTTTTGCTAATAGTGTTTTCTCGTTGTCATGGCTTATCGAAGCGATTTCCTTTACTTCTTTTTCAGCTTCTTTGAGCGGTGTTTTGGTTGTACTCGAATTTGTGTTTTCACTTTTTTGAGTGATTAAATTGAATTGATATTCTTCCAATATAGCCGCTACCTTTTGTTCGGCACGCTTTCTTCTTTTATTATTTACCCCTAAAAGAATCAGTAAGGCAACAAAAAGAAAACTGAAGAAAAGCAATGACCCATTTTTAAACAATACTTTGTTTTTATATACGTTTTGCAAAACGTGCATTTCTTTCTTCGAATCCTGATTGCTTATTTTATAATTTATTTCCAGTGCATCTTCATGCTTCTTAACCTCGTTTATTTCAAAATTATCCAAATAAATTTTTGAATATTCTAACGCTTTATCGGAATCTCCATAGGCTTCATAAATTTTAGCCTGATAATAGTTGGACTGAATATAATCCAGATAATTCATCTTGTTCAATTTGTAAATCGAATCCACTTTATGAAAATAGACTAAGGCCATATCAAACTGTTTATTATCATATTTCAAAAAACCCAAATTGAAATTTGCGTTGTCATATTCTCTTTCGAAATTACTGTTCTTAGCCTGGGCAAGAACACTGCTATATGCTTTCTCCGCTTCAATAATATTTTTTTTAAAGAAGTAAATATTACCGATGTACTTTTGGGCTTTTAATTTATTTTCAAGAATATCATCTGAATAAATTAAGGTTCTGTTGAAATAATAAAATGCAGAATCGAGCAACTGATTATTTCCTTTGCTTTTTTGGAAATACTTTTCATAATAAACGCCCAAGTTAAGACTTACATTACTCTTGTTTATGAGGTATTGGCTATCGGAGTACAAGTGCTTATTTGTGTTTATAATATTATCAGATTGTCTAGTGGCTGAAATTGCTTTTTTGTAGTTTCCAATATCATTATTAACAAGTGCAATATTGTTGTTAATCTTAACTATCTGAACTATATCGTCAATGCTTTCTGATAATTTTTTTGCTATCGAATATTTATCCAATGCTTCAGACAGATTCCCTTTTGTCCTGTCAATGATGCCACCATAATTATAGATGTAAGCTTCATTTTGAGTTCTTGAATAGGATTTTGGAGCTTCCTTAATTAATTGCAAAGCTCTTTTATAATATTTTTCGGCACTATTAAAATCGCCACTTTTAGAGAACAGGTATCCTTTTACTCCAGAAGCAAACGCTTTATGAATGATATTCGCTGACTTTTCAATTTTATTAACATAAAAGAACGAACTGTCAATATTAGAATTAA
The DNA here is from genome assembly GCA_039933895.1 of Flavobacterium sp. Taxonomy (GTDB): domain Bacteria; phylum Bacteroidota; class Bacteroidia; order Flavobacteriales; family Flavobacteriaceae; genus Flavobacterium. Next base: position 12,976 of record JBDTNG010000095.1, read on the forward strand.
AATAAGCTCTTGTTTTATCCTGCAACTGAAGATATTCTTCATTGGATAATACGTCTTTTTTTTGAGGAAAAACATGAAGTGAAATAAGAAAAATAAAACAATATGTAAGAAACTTCATTTGCAGATTTTTATAAAAATTCTTAACAAAAGTAACTTATAAGACTTTATAAACAAATTAGATTTCTTTAACTTGATTATAGCTTGTTTTTATCTTTCTAAAAAATAGAACCTTAATTTTATCAACTAGCATCACTAATATGAGTTGATTCAAAAGATTAATTCGTATCGTTGTTTCTAGAAAAATAATGCATTATTATTTCTTTTGAAATGCTAAAAAATCCCCAAATCAATTAGATTCAGGGATTAAATTAATTTGAACAAATCAATTAATCAAATTATTATGGTAAATCACGACATGGAGGAGCACATGAAATACTACGATATTTACAAAGGTTAGTATTAGGATCAATACAATCCTTTAACGCTCCTTTAATTGCTTTTTGCTCATTTCTAGTTAGTTCCAGAGCGCCATCTAATTTTAAAATTTTCTTTAACATAATATAAAAGTTTAAATTATTTAAGAATCTAATTCACATAAAAGATTTATCAATGTCGTGCAATTATCTGCATGTCCAACAACAATAGCACCATTCGGACAACGACAAGCTAAGATATCAGTATCCCCTTTACCATTGATCAGTTTTTGCTCGCTTCTGCTTATTTTTTGAACTCCTTCTAAATTTAAAATGTTTTTTAACATGGTCTAAAGTTTTTATAGTTGTCTAACCCAATTATTTTAAGACATTTGAGCTTTCTGTCTGTCTTTATTTTGGAAGACTTTTAATCAAACTAATTAGAAAATTAACTTCCTAAACAAGCTTGATCCCATTCAGAACAATACCTCGTACGTGGATTCCAAACCAAACAACAAATAGGAACAATACCTCCGTTGATAGCTTTTTGCTCATTCTTAGTTAATTTCTTTGCTCCTTCTAAATTTAAAATGTTTTTTAACATGGTCTAAAGTTTTTATAGTTATCTAGCCCAATTATTTTAAGACATTTAGGCTTTCTGTCTACCCTTATTCAGGAATGTTTTGTTGGTTTTCAAGCGTTATCCTCCTTTAAAACCTTTTTTAAACTAAAATAACGTAAGAATTATTTTACGAATATATCATTTTAAGATTGAAATTCAAACTAAAAATACGTTAATTTGTAAAATATTTCCTACCTATAAAAATTAAGGGTCAAAAATATTTTATTTTAATAGGCAGCAATCTTCTTGTTTTCTTCTTAAATTCAATCAGTGTAAACAAGAAAAACAAGGCAGAATTAATACTAGCTACCAGAAACATTAGTCTTTGCAGCATTTACTCTTCTTTTAAATTATAACAAAAGTTAGTTGATTTGTTACATTTCTTTATGTAAATTTGCAACGATTTAAAAACTATACAAATGAGACCAGACTTATTTCAATCTCCTGATTATTACTTATTAGACGATTTATTATCAGACGAACATAAATTAGTACGAGATTCTGCTCGTGCATGGGTTAAAAAAGAAGTATCTCCTATTATTGAAGAATATGCTCAAAAAGCTGAATTTCCGAAACAACTTGTAAAAGGCTTGGCAGAAATTGGCGGTTTTGGTCCATATATTCCAGTAGAATATGGTGGTGCAGGTTTAGATCAAATTTCTTACGGATTAATTATGCAAGAAATTGAGCGTGGTGATTCAGGCGTTCGTTCTACTTCATCAGTACAATCTTCTTTAGTAATGTATCCTATTTGGAAATACGGAAACGAAGAACAAAGAATGCGTTTCTTACCAAAATTAGCTACTGGAGAATTCATTGGTTGTTTTGGACTTACAGAACCAAATTACGGTTCAGATCCAGGAAGCATGATTACCAACTTTAAAGATATGGGTGACCATTATTTATTGAATGGAGCTAAAATGTGGATTTCGAATGCACCTTTTGCTGACATCGCTGTGGTTTGGGCAAAAGACGAAACTGGAAGAATTCACGGATTAATCGTAGAAAGAGGAATGGAAGGCTTTACCACTCCAGAAACACATAACAAATGGTCATTAAGAGCTTCTTCAACTGGAGAGTTAATTTTTGACAATGTAAAAGTTCCTAAAACCAACTTATTACCAAACAAATCTGGATTAGG
>JBDTNG010000096.1:0-5972 GCA_039933895.1 Flavobacterium sp.
AGTTGCTGTTTAATAGAATAAAATCAAAGTCATAAAGAAATAGATTGTATTGAGATGAAAATTTTAAAGTAATCTTAAGGAAAAACTAAGCCTTATTAAACTTTTCTAAACTCATCTTTGTATAAAAAAAATTATGATAACTTCAACACATCTTCACGCCATGGCAATTCATTTTCCCATCGCGCTATTAATTATCGGTTTTTTATCAGAAATAATTGCCGTTTTTATCAAAAAACCATTTTTCAGTCAAGCTGCTTTTTATTTGCTGCTAATAGGAACATTGGGAACAATTGTGGCTTACCTCTCCGGAAATGAAGCTGGTGAAGGCATAGAAGAAGGCTCACTAGGAAATGCAATAGAATTGCACGAACAAGCGGCAACAATAGCTTTATGGTTAGCCATTGTAACAGCGATTGCGTATCTTGCTATATATTTTCTTAACTATTCGAAAAATTGGAGCCGCATTGCATCTATTCTTTTGTTTGCTGCCACTATTGGAGCCATTGCTAGAACAGGATATCTTGGCGGACAATTGGTATACAAACATGGAGCTGGTGTAGAATTAGGACTTCCAGATTTTTCAAATTCAGGTGAGGAAAATGACGATTAAAGTAGTAATGTTTGCCTTAAATTAGCCAGATGAGAATTTTATTGGTAGAAGACGAAATAGCAATTTCCAGCTTTTTGAAAGAAGGCCTGGAAGAGGAAGGATTTGCCATTGATGTAGCCAATAATGGCAGACAAGGTATGGAAATGGCTATGGACAATCTCAACGAATACGATATTATTTTACTCGACTGGATGCTTCCAGGCATTAGCGGAATAGAAATTTGTCGAAACATCCGTGTCGAAAACAAAATTGTTCCTATTATATTTTTGACAGCCAAAGACACTCTTGACGATACTATTTTTGGCCTAGAAACAGGTGCTAATGACTATCTTAAAAAACCTTTTGCTTTTGAAGAATTATTAGCTAGAATTAGAGTTTTACTCCGAAACAATGCAGGTGAACAAAATATCTTTAAGGCAGGAACTATAGAAATGGATATCGATGTTCATCAAGTAACCAAAGCTGGAAAACCAATTCAGCTTACTCAAAAAGAATTTGCACTGTTGGAATATTTACTACGAAATACCGGTAAAGTATGCCGACGTACTCGAATAATTGAAAAAGTTTGGGATATCCATTTTAATTACGACACTTCTGTAATCGATGTATTTATCAATGCTTTGCGAAGAAAATTAGACGATAAAAATGAAGAATCTTTTGTAGAAACGATTAGAGGAGTTGGTTACCGAATTAACGACAGCGAATGAAACTGAGCTTTAAAAAGAGAATCGCCATATACAACTTAACTGCTATTGCTTCCCTAACTGCTATTGCATTTATAGCTATTTATGCCGTTGTTTATTATACTTCTTACCAACATTTGGATGACGACATTACAACCGAAAAAGAGGAAGTCTTCAATAATCTTGACTGGCATGGAGATCAAATTATAATGAATAAAATGCCCGAATGGGAAGAAGCGGAACACAATCAGTTAGAAGTCAATCCTACATTTCTGCAAATTGTTGATAATAAGGAACGAACTATTTTCAAATCGGCCAATTTACAAAAAAACCATTTTTTGTTTAATCCAAAAATTGACAAAACCACTTTTTACAATACTACAATCAATGAACAAAGGATAAGACAAGGTCAATTTCCCATCTTTAACGAAAATAACAAAATAATTGGTCATTTGACCATCGGTGTTTCACAGCAAGAATCTTATAACGTTTTGCACAATTTATTGATTGTATTGTGCTTAACTTATATAATTATGTTAGGAACCTTATATTCTATAATATCTTTCGTGGCTTCAAAAGCTATTGCACCAGTAAACGAGTTAATTAATACTGCTTCTAGAATTAATGAAAGTAATATTAATTCCAGACTACCAATGCCTGAAAACGAAGACGAAATTTATCAATTGGCAACCACCATCAACGAATTATTGAATCGTTTAGAATACAGTATGCATCAGCAAAAACAATTTACAGTTGATGCTTCGCACGAAATGCATACCCCTCTTACCGCCATAAAAGGAACTGTTGAAGTACTCCTGAGAAAGAAAAGAACTCCTGAACAATACGAGTTAAAAATGAAAGATGTACTGCTTCAAACAGATCGATTATCGCTTTTGTTTGATCAGTTACTACAGTTGGCTCGCCTTGAAACCAATACCATTGTACCAAAAAAGGAAAGTATAATTCTAAAAGAAATTGTCGAAAAAATTATAAATACACATCAATCCGCAATTCAAAATACCAATCTTAAAATTCAGGTTTCCATTCCAAAAAATAGTATTGTGAAAGCAGATGCCTCCTTCTTGGAAAGAATTCTGAACAATTTAATCGTCAATGCCATAAAATACAATCATCCAAATGGAGCCATTTTTTGCGAATGGAATGATAAAAAACAATCTTTAACCATTAAAGATGAAGGCATAGGAATATCAAAAAAACAATTACCCTATTTGTTCAACCGTTTTTTTAGGGCAGATAATTCCAGAAGTTCCCATATTCCAGGAAATGGTTTGGGTTTGTCCATCGTAAAAAAATTATGTGATTTACAAAACATCAAAATCACTGTCGAAAGTATTGAAGAAAAAGGGACTTCCTTTATTCTCGAATTTACTGCCTAAAATATTTAGCTGATTTTAAGGAAATACAAAGTAAAGGAAAAGGTGAATCCTCTCACCTTTGTCTTGTATTTAACAACTAAATGATTTTAAAAATGAAAAAGCAATCCATTCTACTTAGCACAATTACAATATTGACCATCAGTCTATTATCTATCTCATGTAAAAAAAACGAACCAACTCCAACAGAAACTCCTGTTACAACTGAATCTGTTGCTCCAACTCCAACTGATACTACAGCAACAATGGCAAAAGACACTGTAAAATCTTCTGAAAAAGGGGAAAAGGAAGAAAATGAAAAAAACGAAAAAGAATAAAAAAATAAATCACAAAAAATTACCCATGAAAACAAAAATTATAATACCAGTATTAGCAATAGCATGTTGTCTTTCGTTATTTTCTTGTAAAGACAAAGAAGAAAATAAGTCAGAAATGAAAACTCCTATGGAAACTAAAGTCGAAAATGCAAAAACAGAGGAAGAAACAGCTGTAAATGCTGAAGAGGCAAAAACTAAAACAATTGCCAACTTACAAGCAGCCTTCAAAGGCGAATCGAATGCAAGTGCAACTTATGCCGCATTTTCTAAAAAAGCCGTAGAAGAAGGTCATAAAGAAATTGCAATGCTGTTTAAAGCAGCTTCAAACTCCGAAAAAATCCACGCTGCAAATCACAAAGCAGTTTTAGAAGAAATGGGAGTTACTGCAGAACCAGTGGTTCTTGACGTAAAGGTGAATTCTACCAAAGAAAACCTAGAAGCGGCCATCAAAGGGGAATCGTATGAAGTTGCCGAAATGTATCCTTCCTTTCTTAAAATGGCAAATGCTGCCGATAATCAATTGGCAATGGTAACTTTCAATTACGCCTATAAAACGGAAAAAAAACACAAAGCTTTTTACGAAAAAGCGTTGGCCGCTTTAGAAACCAATACAGACAAAACTTTGCCTACAACCTATTTCATTTGCCCTACTTGTGGTAATACCTACGATACAACAGCTCCAAAACGTTGCGGAATCTCAATGACAAGTGGTGAAAAATTTATCAAAATTAATTCACTTTAAAAGGCAGAAATTTTAAAGTTCTGATAATTTTATATTATTTCAACTGAATATAGTTCCTCATTAATTTGGGGAACTATTTTTTTTATGCGTTGAAATTTTTTTGCTTCTTACTTTTAGAAAGTAGAATTATGTCTAAATCAATAACTAATTTTTGACACTGAGTCATTTACTTCGATACTGATTTCTTTTCCAAAAATCAATGCCCGATTGTCTCTTATGTGACCCGCTGGAAAATCAAAAATTACGGGATAATTGTATTCTTTTACTACATTCAGAATTATTTCTCTCGGTGTACCTCCAAATAAAGTGTCTTTTTTTACATCATAACTAAAATTACCTACAATAAGTCCTTTAAGATTTTTTAGAGCGCCAGTTCTTTTTAAAGTGTACATCATTCGATCCACTCGGTACAAATCTTCACTAACCTCTTCGATAAACAAAATTTTGCCATTCGTATTCACTTCGGAATTACTTCCAATCATCGAATTAATGATGGATAAATTTCCTCCAATCAAGATTCCTTTTCCTTTTCCAATTTTGTTTAGTGGATTGCTTGGGATTTCAAAGCCGTATTTATAGCCAAATAAAGCTTTATAAAGCGTTTGTTTCGCTTCATCCGATGCAGACTTCATTCCACTAGGCATTGAAGCGTGTATGGTAGCGATTCCAAGATTGTGGATTGTTGTATGCAAAGTAGTAATGTCTGAAAAACCAACAACCCATTTCGGATTTTTTTTGAATGCAGTAAAATCTATTTGGTCAATGATACGCACTGTTCCATAACCACCTCTCAAACACCAAATGGCTTTTATTTTTTTGTCATTTAGAGCTAACTGCAAATCATTTTGACGCTCTTCATCAGTTCCTGCAAAATGATTGTGCTTGCTAAAAACGTGTTTTCCTAAAACCACTTCAAGTCCCCAACTTTTAGCCAAGCTAAGCCCTGGTTCTATATCCGTAGAATCAGGAATGAAGCCAGCAGGAGCTACAATCATTATCGTATCTCCAACTTTCAAAAATGGTGGTTCTGTAAATTTCATTGTTCCAGCTTTATTTTGATCTTGTCGAATTACAATATTATGCTTCATAACTTGAGGATTAGTTTTACATTGTACAAAAAAAACAATTACAAATATTTGAATAAAAATTACAGAAACTATTTTTTGATATCGAATGAGTTGTATCGCCATACATTTATGTCATTAAAATTATAGAAAATCTTGAAAATTAAATTCCCAATCCATTCCATTTTTATACCATAATTGCCCTTGTAAAACTTGTAGTGGGCAATCAAAATTATTCGTATATAATGCTCCAGTTCCTAATCCTTGTGGCATTGAATTATGTTGCAAAAATGTCCATTGCGCAATCGCATTTAGACCAATATTCGATTCCAAAGCCGAGGTAATCCACCAACCAATATTGTACTTTTCGGCCAATAAAATCCATTCTTTTGTACCCCGAAAACCACCCACAAAACTAGGCTTCAAAATGATGTATTGTGGCTTAATTTTTTGTAGTAAAGCTTCTTTTTCTTCCAATGAAAACACACCAATCAGCTCTTCGTCTAGAGCAATGGGAATTGGAGTAGTTTTACACAGCTCTGCCATACTGTCAGTGTTGTTTTTTTGAATAGGCTGTTCGATACTATGTAATTTAAAACCAGCTAATTGATTTAACTTACATAAAGCAAAATCCGAATCAAAAGCACCGTTGGCATCAACCCGAATTTCGACTTGTTCAGGAGTGAAATGTTGCCGAATATAACGCAGTAATTGCAATTCTTGATCGAAATCTATTGCTCCAATTTTGAGTTTCACACAACGAAAACCATCGGCTAATTTCTCCTCAATTTGTTGCTTCATAAACAACTCCTCACCCATCCAAACCAAGCCGTTTATTTCGATACTTTTTTTACCATTTGTAAAATCCGAAGGAAAGAGTAAAAAGGGCGCTTCACTAGCCGAAGATTGGAACGCCATTTCAACTCCAAATTGTATCGAAGGAAACTCGATTAAGGCTTCCCAAAGTTCGTTTTCACTAAGGTGAATATTGTTGCATGTCCAACCCAATTTTTCCTCATAATCCGACCTATCATCAGCGCTCAACCCTCTTAAGATGCCGCATTCTCCTATTCCTTTTTTGCCATTCTTTTCCAGAACAATAAACCAGGTTTCTTTTTCAGTCATCACACCTCGTGACGTTCCTGAAGGTCGTTTAAATTGT
>JBDTNG010000097.1:0-6070 GCA_039933895.1 Flavobacterium sp.
CAACCAATACCCAATTTCTCCGCCTCCGCCAATATAGCAAAGATTAGGCAAAATGATTTCTTGATACAAAGGTCTCATAATCACGTTAGGACTGAATCTCTCAGGATTTTTATCCAATAAAGCAAGAATTTCGGTTTCAGTAAATTCGATTTTAGTATTGTTTACTTTGTATTTTCCCTCCCGATTGCTATCGGGATCTAAAACGATACGTTCCCTTAAATTATCTTCCACATAAAATAAATTAATCTCTCGTGGATTAACTTGAATGGTGTACTCTTTTAATTTTTCAGTAGTTTCAATAACTGCTTTAAAAGATGTTTGCGAAAGTAATTCCTCTTTGATATAAGGAATAAAGGTTCTTTTTAAGTCCTGATTATCGCCATCAAGAATGACTAATCCATATTCGCCAAAAAGTTCATTTGCTAAGAAACGAGTTGCATCGGCTAAATTTGAATGGTTTAAATAAGACTCTTCAAAAAGAGTTTTTATAATCTGTACATTTTTTCCTGAACCTAATTCTTGTTGGTATATTTCAAAAAAATCAGTTAAACCTTCGGTTGATAAGCGCCCTACAGGCCCAGTACTTGCTGCGTTCCAACGAAATTTTTTTCCTTTAAAATTGAAATAATTAATTTCTTCGAAATCATGATCTTCAGTTGCCATCCAATAAATGGGCACAAAATTATTTTCGGGATATTTTGCTTTTAATTCCTTTGTTAAATTGATGGTCGAAATAATTTTATACAAAAAATACAAAGGACCAGTAAACAAATTCAGCTGATGACCTGTTGTTACCGTGAACGTGTTTGATTCTTTTAGAAGTTCAAAATTATTTAAAGTTTCAGTTGAAGTATTTATTTGTTCGTACTGCTTTTCTAAAACTGAAACTAGAATCTTTCTTTTTGCATTGCCATTGAAATTGATTTTTTTCTCTTGGATTTGCGCTTCAAAATTTTCAATGTTCGGAAAACGATTGTAAAGTGAATTTAGATTTGGTTTCTGAGCTAAATAATCATTCATCAAAGGAGAAAAATATCCAGAATTTATATAGCTAATACAGTCGGTTGGCATGTTGCAGTTTATTTGATGCTAAATTACTAAAAAAATATTGGAACTAATTATTTGTTACTTTCGAAAATTAGCTTCATTTTTACCCGCAATTAAAAAACCAAATGATGACAGAAAAGACCAACCCAAAGAAAATAAATTCATTAACGCATGTGCTTTTTGGAAGTTTAATAGGCACTACCATAGAGTTTTTTGATTTTTATATTTATGCCAATGCAGCAGTATTGGTGTTTCCACAGTTATTTTTTCCGAGTTCTAATCCTACGATGGCAACTTTAGAATCGTTGGCTACTTTTTCAATCGCTTTTTTATCTCGTCCGTTGGGTTCTGCGTTTTTTGGTCATTATGGTGATAAAATTGGACGTAAATTTACTTTGGTTGCTGCTTTGTTGACAATGGGAATTTCGACAGTTGCTATTGGATTTTTACCCAGTTATGCGAGTATTGGTGTTGCGGCTCCTTTATTATTGATGCTGTGTCGATTTGGTCAAGGTGTTGGATTAGGAGGCGAGTGGGGAGGAGCTGTTTTGTTGGCTATAGAAAATGCACCAGCTAACAAACGTGCTTGGTACGGAATGTTTCCGCAATTGGGTGCGCCAATTGGTTTGCTACTTTCGGGTGGAACATTTTTATTGTTAACCGATACGATGAGTAACGAAGATTTTATGGATTATGGTTGGAGAATTCCATTTATTGCCAGTTCGATTTTGGTTGTGGTTGGTTTTTATATCCGAACTAAAATTACCGAAACTCCCTCTTTTGAGAATTCAAAAAATGAACACGAAGAAGTTGAAATTCCATTCTTTGAATTGGTTAAATCCTATAAAAACCAATTGATTTTTGGAACATTGGCTGCCGTTACTACTTTCTTGGTTTTTTATCTAATGACGGTTTTTACGTTGAGTTGGGCAACTTCGGATTTAGGTTACGAAAAAAGGGATTTCTTATTGATTCAAATGTTTTCGGTATTGTTTTTCGCTTTTTTTATCCCTATTTCTGCACTAGTTGCTGATAAAATTGGACGTCGAAAAATGCTAATTTTAGCCACAATTGCTATTGCTATTTTTGGTTTTACTTTTTCATTTTTCCTAAATTCTGGAAGTACGGCAATGGTCACTTTCTTTTTGTGTACAGGTATGGCTTTGATGGGATTCACTTATGGGCCTTTGGGAACATTCTTGTCTGAATTATTTCCCACTAACGTTCGCTATTCTGGAGCTTCATTAACTTTTAATTTAGCAGGAATTCTAGGTGCAGCATTTGCGCCAATGATTGCGATTTGGTTGGCTTCTACTTATAGTTTGACTTATGTTGGCTTTTATTTGACCTTTGCCGCTTGTATTTCTTTGTTTGCTTTCTTGATGATTAGCAAGGAGGAGCATAAGTTTTAAAACATTCGATCTTATAAAAAAGGTCTTCTGAAAATTGTTTGGAAGACTTTTTTTGTTTTTATCGTTTTAAGCTAAAATGTCCCCTGTATTCTGTACCGTTAGCTCTGGTAACCACAAACCAGTAATCCGAAGCAGGAAGTTCGGCTCCGTTGAAAGTTCCTTTCCAGCCATTGGAATTGGAATTTAATTCTTTTAGCATTTTACCATAACGATCAAATATTCTAATTACTGAATTTGGAGCTAAATAGGCAAAGTCGATTTTCCAATTATCATTATAATCATCTCCGTTTGGTGTGAAGAATTTAGGAAAGGGAAGTTCATCTACAAAATTTATACAATCTGCTGTTGTGGCTTCATAAATTTGAATTGTTATTGGAATTCTCTCACTTTCGCAATTCGCAATTGTTTGAGAAGCAAAATAGGTAATTCCGTTTTCTAGAGGAGTCGATTCTGATAAATTTGTTCCTGCCGTGTTTGCATTATACCATTTTAGATTTTGTCCAGAAATTTGAATGTTATTAATCGTAGCATTTTGTTGTACACAAAAATGTTGATTGGTTTCAGCAATTGGAGCTTTTGTGTCTTGAATTTTTAAAACAATTGCAAGTCTTTGACTTTCGCAATTCGTATTGGTTTGAGTGACATAATACGTTTTGTTTTCAAGTGTTGTTGTCGTTGGTAAAAGATTTTCTTCAGTAGGAGAATCGTACCATTTTAAATTATTTCCTGTAATTACAATATTGCTTATCGTAGCATTCTCGTCTATACAAAAAGTCTGTGAAGTATTTGCAGTTGCTAAAGGAGAATCATTTACGTTTACCAAAACAGCTAGTCGGTCACTTTCGCAACCTAAAGTTTGAGAAACGTAATAAGTGGTATTGTTTTGCAATAAAGTGTTGTTTGCTAATGGAATTGTAGCAATGTTAGAATCATACCATTTTAAGTTTTGTCCATTAATAGAGATGTTGTTTAAAGTTGCATTTTCGATTTTGCAAAATTTCGGATTTGTATCTCCTGTCGGAATCGTAGGCGTGTTTTGAATGGAAACTGTAATAGCTAATCGTTGACTTTCGCAGGAATTAACCGTTTGGGAAGCATAATAAGTTATTCCGTTTTGCAAATTGGTATTTTTTGGTAGTATATTTCCGTTGGTTACAGCATCATACCATTTTATGTTTTGTCCTGTACTTGAAATGTTTTGTAAAGTTGGGTTTTGTGATGAACAAAAAGGCTGATTTGCATTTCCAGTTGGAGCAGGAGTATTTTGAATGTTTATTAAAACAGGAGCTCTTTCGCTTTCGCATCCATTGATAGTTTGAGAAGCGTAATAAGTTAGACCATTTTGTAATAAAGTAGTATCTAAAAGTAGATTTCCATTAGTCAAAGCATCATACCATTTTATGTTTTGTCCTGTTTTAATTATAATATTATTCAAGGTTTTGTTTTCTTCTTTACAAAAAGATTGTGTTGATGATATTGTAGGTGCAACATCTAAAATATCAGAATAACTTGCAGTTGCATCTTTTAATGTTGACCAATTTGTATTAGAGTATGCGGAATTGTCAACTAAAATGCACTTTAAATCAGGATTAAATTTAAAATTACAGTAGTAAAAAAAACTAGTATTAAAAATTGTATTTTTTCCATTTTTAAGATTTAAGCTAGTCAAATTATTACTGTAGCAACTCACATAGTTTATTTTTGGGTTTTTAGATATATCCAAACTAGTTAGTTGGTTGTTTCGGCAATACAATAAATACAAATCTGGATTTTTTGACAGGTCTAGTATCTTTAATTGATTTTCTACACATTGCAAGTTCATTAAATTAATATTTTTAGAAACATCTAGGTTTTTTAAAAGATTGAAGTTTACTTGTAAGCCTTGCAAACCTATATTTTTAGATACATCTATATTTGTTATATAATTATTATCGAAGTCTAAAGTTATCAAATTTATATTTGAAGAAACATCTAGTGAGGTCAATCTGTTTTCTTGGCACTCTATTGATTTTAAATTCAAATTTTTAGTAACGTTCAAATTAATTAATTGATTGGAGTAACAGTCTAATTCTTCTAATTTCAGGTTTTTTGATAAATCAAGCGTTGTTAAGTTGTTTGCTTGACATCGTAATTCTGTTAAGTTAATAAAGTCTTCAATACCTGTTAAATCAGATATGTTTCTTCCACCTATAGATAATGTAGATAAATTACTAATTGAAGAAGTAAAAACCTTTCCATCGGGACTTCCATTATCAATGCCTAAAGAAATTAATGCTTTTTCAAAATTAATATCAGGAATTAAGGTATATTGTGCAGTTATCGTGCTAGAAACCAATAAAAATAAAAAGAATAATGCTTGTTTCATTTCAATAAATTGTGGAGTTGCAAATGTAATTAATTATCTACAAAATTAAACTAAATTCTAGGGGTAAATCATACGCAAAATGCCTAAAAATCTTTTTCAAAAACAACCTAAATATCCCTTACTTTTGCACAAAACAATCTCACTTTTGAAAACCCAAGTATTTCTCATCACGCCACCGTTTACCCAACTGAATACGCCCTATCCAGCAACGGCTTATATCAAAGGGTTTTTGAATACTAAAAACATTTCGGCAACACAAGCCGATTTAGGGATTGAAGTAATTTTGAAATTGTTTTCGAAAGAAGGATTAGAATCTATTTTTGGTCAAGTAACAATAAACAATAAACCAAAAACAACAAACACTCAAAGAATTTTTGCGCTACAAGACGAATACATCAAAACCATTAATTCTGTTATTACTTTTTTGCAAGGAAAAAATCCAACCTTGGCACTTCAAATTTGTCAGGAAGATTATTTGCCAGAAGCTTCCCGTTTTGCACAATTGGAAGACCCGAAAGCTATCGGGTTAGACTGGGCTTTTGGTACTATGGGAACGCAGGATAAGGCAAAGCATTTGGCGACTTTGTATCTCGAAGATATATCAGATTTTATTGTCGAATGTGTTGATGCTAATTTTGGTTTTAGCCGTTATGCGGAGCGTTTGGGTAGAAGTGCCAATTCTTTCGACGAATTATACTCGGCTTTACAAGAAACGCCAACTTACATTGATGAAGTTTTATTTTCTCTTTTGAAAGAAAGAATCGAAACCATTCAACCCGAATTGTTCTTGATTTCTGTTCCTTTTCCAGGGAATTTATATTCGGCCTTTCGATCGGCGCAATGGGTCAAGAAATATCATCCAAATATTAAGGTTTCGATGGGTGGCGGTTTCCCGAATACGGAATTACGTTCGATTTCGGATGCTCGTGTTTTTGAGTTTTTCGATTATATTACGTTAGATGATGGTGAATTACCTGTTGAATTATTGGTGGAAGCTGTTTGTCACCCTGAGCTTGTCGAAGGGCAATTTAAACGCACTTTCATTTTAGAAAACGAAAAAGTAGTTTATAAAAATAATTCATTAAAATCAGATTACAAACAATCCGAAGTTGGCACACCAGATTACTCCGATTTGTTTTTGGATAAATATATTTCGGTTATAGAAATCGTGAACCCAATGCACCGAATGTGGAGCGATGGAAGATGGAACAAACTCACGATGGCCCACGGTTGCTATTGGGGAAAA
>JBDTNG010000098.1:0-29407 GCA_039933895.1 Flavobacterium sp.
AATCTAATTTATAAAATCCCTTTTCATAAGTGCTATGAAAAGGGATTTTTTCTTTAGCACAAGTTGCTTTCCATAGCGAAACATAACTTTTGTAGTTGGATGCATCAGCAATAATCAACTTCGGTTTTATTTCAACAAGAAGTCTTTCCAAATTTATTTTTGGCGAGTTCCTTAAAATCACCACATCCGATTTCACACTTGTTTTATAAATGCTGGATTTGTCAATGATTAATATTTTAGTGTCTTTAAAAAACAACGTGTTTTTTAAGGTTTCCAATGTTTTTAATTTGCAGAAATTGGCCGTTGCATACGATTGAAGCATCTTTTTTTGGAATCCATCTTCTTTCAAAGTATCGTTGGTCAATAGTGTGATGTTTTCACCCACACGCTCCGCTAAAATAGTGCTTTTGGGTACATTAAAAACAATAAGTTCTTCTTTGCTTTGTTCTTGCCAATTGGTGAAAATAAATGCCATTTGAAATATTAAAAGACTTACCAAAGCAAAAGACATTTTAGTAAAAGTTGGTTTTTTAAACCAAATCGTCCAAGAGAATATTATGAGATAAGAAATAAGTAATAAAGAAAAACTCAATGGTATGTCTTTAATGATAAAAGATTCGATGGAAGCAACCCACTTGATAAATCCATTCATTAAGGTGATGCAAATTTCCACGGATTTTGAAAGCAGTAATGGAAAACAATCAAAAAATGCCAAAACCATCAATACAGTTCCCAATACCATAACAATTGATAAAGCTGGAATCAAAACCATATTGGTCAAGAAAAACAATCCAGGAAATTGATGAAAATAATAAACACTTAAAGGGAAAGCGCCTATTTGAGCCGCAAAGGAAACAGTAAGAATGTCCCAACAATAAATTAATACTTTGTTTTTGGGTTTCCAAAGTATTTTGAGCATGGGTTGCAACCAAAGTATAAAAAATAAAGCGATATAACTCAGTTGAAATCCAATGTCAAATAAAAATAAGGGTTCAATCAACAAAATCAAAAATAATGAAACTAAAGTAGTGTGATACATGTTCGTTTCCCGATTTAAAAACATACCGAAAGCCAAAAAACTAAACATCGTTGCCGATCGTACCACCGAAGGTGCTAATCCCGCAACCAAAGCAAACAGCCACAATGATATGAGTACAATAACTAACCGCATAAAATTTCCGTAGCTGTTTTGGGGCAATGGTTTTAATAAAAAGGTAATGAATAGCAGGATAAAGCCCACATGCAATCCTGAAACGGATAAGATATGAACTGCTCCAGCATATTGGTAATCGTGTAATACTTCTTTTGAAATGTCTTGTTGTTGTCCTAATATTAAGGCGACAACAACGGCTAATTCTTCTTTTTTGAAACCACTTTTACTCAAATTTTGGATGATGGTATTTCTAAAATAAGCTGTGTAGTACCAAATGTCCTTTTGAATCTCTGTGTTTATTTTGATTTGCGAAGTAGTAGTGAATAATTGTGCATAAATGCCTTTGGTTTCCAAATACTTTCCATAATCAAATTGATTGGGATTGTTGGGACTAAAGTTTTTGACCAATTCATCGTCAATGAGAAGTTGGGTGCCGACAATGAATTCTTTTGCAGTCGTATTTTTTTTTACATTCAACAAAACTTTTCCGATTGAAACTTTGTGGTCAATTTGTGTTATCTGAGCAATGTAGCGATTGTTGTTTGTAGTGGTTTTTAGTTTCTCTTGAATCGTTACTCTGATGTTGTGGTTGCCATCAAAATTATGAATATTATTCGTGTAATGATTTTTATCAAAAGTGTCATTATGAATTATTGTGGTCGTTATTCCGATGCTAAAAAATAAAGCATAAAGCGAAATGGCAAAACTAGCATTTTGGTTGAATTTTTTATACGATTTTAAGAATGCCAAAACAAAGAAGAGTGAAGTGATTCCCAACAAACTAAATCCAACGAAGCCATTTAATTTTCCATAATAAGCCGTGATAATGCCTAGTATGAACCAAATGCTGATGCGGACTATGGGGAATTGTAATGTCTTCATCCGGCAAAGATATAAATTTGTAGGAAATTACCCTTATTTATATTTGTTTGAATAAATAAAGTGAATTATAATTTTTTTAAAATAGCAATGAAATTTTCTTTGGTAATAGGTTTAATAATGTAATCGGTTACTTCTTTGTTGTTTTTCGCTCTCTGAATATCTTCTGGAGAGACTGAGGAAGTGATAATGTAAATTGTTATTCGTTTGTCTATTTTTGGTTTGAGTAACGCATATTCTTCTAAAAACTCCCATCCATCCATTACTGGCATGAATAAATCTAAGAAAATGATTTCAGGTAACAAACTGGGATTGTTGCAATTTTCTTTCAAATAATTTATTGCATCTTGACCATTGCTAAATACTTTAGTCAGTTCTATTAAATTAGCGTCTTTTACTAGTCTTTTGGTTAAATACACAATGATTTCATCATCATCAACGAGAATTAGTTTTTTTGAATGTTTCATGTGTTTAGATTTTAATTTAAATTCTTTAAATAAGGCCCAACAGTTTAAATATTCCTTGTTTATTATTTAGGCGGGTGATTTAATATCATCCAAAATAATCCAAGATCTCGAATGGTATTAAAAAAATTAACACTTTCAACTGGCTTAACAATATAGCTGTTGGCACCAAGTTCATAGCATTTTTTAATATCAGGATCTTCTTTGGAAGAAGTTAAAACGACTACTGGAATTATTTTGTGATTATCATCTGATTTTATTTTTTCTAAGACTTCAATTCCAGATACTTTGGGCATTTTTAAATCAAGAAGAATCAATTTAGGATGCTCATGGATATTTCGAGAAGCATATGTGCCTCTGCAATAGATGAAATCGAGTGCTTCAGCGCCATCTTTTACATGGAAAATGATATTGGTTAATCCGCCTTTTTTAAGCGCGTGAATCGTTAGTGCAGCGTCATCACTATTATCATCGACAAATAAAATTTCAACATTGTTGTAGTTCATGTTATTTCGATTTATCAGTTCATACTTGGTAAGCTAAAATAGAAACAAGAGCCTTTGTTTACTTCAGATTCGGCCCAGACTGTTCCGTTGTGACGTTGGATTATTTTTTGAACAATAGCCAAGCCAATTCCGGTTCCTTCAAATTCTTCCTGTGAATGCAATCTTTGAAAAACACCAAAAAGTTTATTATAATATTTAATGTCAAATCCCGCGCCGTTGTCTTTTACGTAATAAACTACCGTATCTTCTTCAGTATAAGATCCAATATCAATACGGGGTTTTGATTGGTGTTCTGAAAATTTTATTGCATTCGATATTAAGTTTATCCATACTTGTTTAATCAATGTTTGTGTGCCTTTTGAAGTAGGAAGTTCATTGATATTAAATTCGATTTCACTTAAATTTCCTATCATTTCTTCTTGAATTACAGATTGCACCAAAGTTGTCATGTTTATTTCTGAAGTGATTAGGGCAGTTCTTCCCAATCTCGAAAATGTAAGCAGGTCATCAATGAGTTCTCCCATTTTTTTAGAATTGTTTAGAATGGCATTCAGTACGTTGATTCCTTCAGAATCGATATGTTCAGCATATTCTTCCTGTAATATTTTTGAATAACCATTAATCGCTCGTAATGGTGATCTTAAATCGTGGGAAATGGAATACGAAAAAGCTTCCAATTCTTTATTTACTTCCAAATATTTAGCCTCAGAATTTTTTAATCGGGTGATGTCAGTTTCAACGAAAACTAATTTGTCTAACACGCCCTGGTCATTGAAAATAGGGGTAAGGGTGGTTTGAATCCACAATTGGTCTTTGTTTTTTGTTGGCGTAGCATTTTCATAAGTAACCGATTTTTTTTCTTCAATCGATTCTTTGATTAGATTGGCTATGTTTTCATTGCCACTAACTGTAAAAATATTTTCACCTCTTTTCTTTTTGTATTTCTCAATTGATTTCCATCCAAATAGTTTTGAAAACCCTTCGTTAAACCATTCTATATCTCCGTTGGCATCGGTAATAAATACACCATTGGCTGTTTCTCTTGCTACAATTGAAAGCTTTTCAAGTTGTTTGTTTTTTTCTTCAATTATTTTGTTGGCTCTATTTTTTAGAATAAAACGACTGTAAATTAATATCAGTAGTAATAATACCAATACAATACCCGCGATTAAATAGTTCCGTGTGGTTTGTTGTTGTTTTAATTTGGCTTCTTGTAATTCCTGATTTTTACTCAGTAAGATAATTTCTCTATCCTTATTGTCAGATTCAAATTCCAGTTGTGATTTGATTAGTGCTTTTTCCTTTTCCTCATTTAAAATCATATTCAAATACTTTTCGTAAAGGAGACGATTTTTATAAGCTTCTTCAAAATTATTTTTCGCCAAATAAATTTCGGATTGCAATTCGTAATAGTTTTTTATTGCTCCAACGTAATTGTTTTTCTGGGCAATTTTGAGATATTCTTTCGAAAAGACAAGCGCTTTATCGTATTCTTTAATGTCTTTGTATGTGAGAATAATGGAATGTAAAGTTAAAAGCGTATAATCTATATTGTTTATTTCTTTAAGTATTTTATAAGCTTGGTTGTAATAGTCTAAAGCGAGATGGTATTTCTTTTGCGCATTGTATGCTTCGGCTATATTACTTAAATTTATGCTTGTTCTTAATTGGTCTTTTTGTTCTTGAGATGTTTTTAATGATGCATTTGAGTAATACAATGATTTTTCTAAAAATTTATCAGATGGGGACAAGCTGTTGTAACTAAGATATAAATTACCAAGATTTAATAATGACACGCTAATTTTTTCTTGGTCATGAACTGATTTATAATAATTTAAGGAAGTGGAGTATAAAACTAAGGCTTTATGATAATAGGCTGTGTCTTTTACTTGAAAAGCGTTGTCAGCATTAACATGTCCAATAACCATTTGACAAGAAGCTACTTTAGATTTATCTCCTGTTTCGTTATACAAACGCAGCGCTTCGGTGAAACTGTGAACAGCTTTTTCATAATTACCAATGTCTTTATAGATATAACCCAATTCGAAATAAGCTTTGGCAAGGCCTGTTTTGTCATTGAGTTTCTCAAATATTCGTATTGCCGGAACAGTTTTTTTGATCGCTAGTAAACAATTTTTTTGTGCACGATCTATTTTGGAGAGCACTAAAAGAGCTTCGGCTTCGGTTTTCGGGTATTTTATTTTTTTAGAAATGCTTATTGCTTCCAGCGCATATAAACTTGATTTTTTGGTATTATATTGAACAATCTCATTACTCAACAAAACTAATGCGTTTGCTTTGCTGATATCTGCTGGTGCTGTTTTAATATAATTTTCAAGGGAATCTCTTTTTTTTAAATTTTGTGCAACAGCTTTACTTTGTATTAAAAAAATACAATAAAAAAGCAGTAGCATTATGGAAGTTGTTTTTTTCAAAAAAAATTAAAATATTAACATAAAGTTAGTGAATATTGTAGATTAAATATAAAAACAATTATGACTTGCTTAAAAATAAAATGGAGGTAAAAGGTATTTCCTATTTGATGCTTGGTAGTGTAACTTGATTTTCTAAATTTCGCTTGTTTTTTGCACAATCTCTCGGATGATAGTATCTAAATCCAGTGCCGTTGTTTCAAGTCTTGATAGTATTTCTAAATTTTCAGAATCTCCGGGGTTTTCTAAATTAAACATGCTAATTAAACCTAAGATATCAGCCACAGGTCTTCTGATTTGGTGGGATTGAAGGAAAGCAACTTCCAATAGTTTTTTATGTTGGATGTTGATTCTCTCATCTGCAATTTTTTTTTCTTTTTTCTCCTCTACTTCTTTAAGGGCACGCATAATCTTTTGACTTAGCGTGAACAGTTTGTCTTTTTGAGCATAATCGGTGATACCATTTTTAATAAGTTCCACCGCTTTTTCTTCTCCTATGGCTCCAGACACAATAATAAAGGGAATGTCTGGATTTTTTTCTTGTTTGATTTGAAAAGCATTCAATCCGTCAAAGGAAGGAAGGTTGAAATCAGACAGAATCAAATCAGGACTAAAATCATCTAATACACTTATGAAAGCTTCACGAGTTTGTACAATTTCAAAAATAAAATTCAATTCAGACTTCTTCAGTTCACGGATAAGTAAATCTGCGTCACTAATGGTGTCTTCCAGAATGAGTATTTTCAAAGTGCTATTCATAATATTGAATTATGTTGGTATGTTGCTAATTTACAAAAAAAATGATTTTTCAGTTAGGCTAATATTATTTTGTTTTCGATCTTAAATCAGAAACGATTAATTGGGCTGTTTTATCGCTCGCGCCTGAACCTCCTAGCTTTTCTTCAAGTAACTTATAATTTTCCAAAAGTGTATTTCGGTATTCCGGATTTAGGATTTTTTCAAGTTCCGTTTTGATTTTTTTGGTATTGCAATCGTTTTGAATCAATTCTGTGACGACCTCTTTGTCCATAATCAAATTGACTAACGAAATGTATTTTAATGTAATAATGCGTTTTGCAATTTGGTACGAAGCCCAACTTCCTTTGTACAATACTACTTCAGGGACTTTAAATAATGCGGTTTCCAAAGTTGCAGTTCCCGATGTGACTAATGCCGCCGTTGCAACACTAAGTAAATCATAGGTTTTATTAGAAATAAAATGAACTTGGTCGTTGGTTAAAAATTGTTGGTAAAAAGAATACTCCTGACTTGGTGCGCCGGCAATTACAAATTGGTATTCTGGAAAATCTTTTACCACAGAAAGCATTTCAGAAAGCATTTTGGCAATTTCCTGTTTTCGGCTTCCTGGTAGTAAGGCAACAATAGGTTTTTCATCGAGATTGTTTTCTCTTTTGAATTTCTCTGAATCGGTTTTCTTTCTGTTATTGATGGCATCAATGAGTGGATGACCCACAAATTCGACAGGAAAATGGTGTTTCTTTTCATAGAAATCCTTTTCAAAAGGAAGGATCACATACATTTTATCCACATCGCGTTTTATGGCTTTGATTCTATTTTCTTTCCAAGCCCAAATTTGTGGAGAAATATAATAATGGGTTTTCATGCCCAGTTTTTTAGCCCATTCGGCAATGCGCATATTGAAACCCGGATAATCAATGAAGATTAAGACATCGGGTTGAAATTCAAGAATATCGGTTTTACAGATTTTGATATTGCCTAAGATAGTTTTCAAATTGAGAACGACTTCCAGAAAACCCATAAAGGCCAATTCTCTGTAATGTTTAACTAATGTTCCTCCTGTATTTTGCATCAAATCTCCTCCCCAAAAACGAATTTCGGCTTGAAGATCTTCTTTAAAAATGCTTTTCATCAGATTGGAACCGTGTAAATCGCCCGAGGCTTCACCTGCAATGATGTAATATTTCATGCGCTGTATGGTTTAAACAAATAAAGTGAATATAGCTAAAAGGATAACGGACAAAACGACGCCGCGAGCCATAAGTTCTTTGTTGAATTTTAATAAAATAAAGAAAACTATGATATTTAAAATTGCGCTCAATGTAATGACTTTCCCTAAAATCCCTTCGCCTTTCAAACCACTGATGGCGTTCGTTAAATTTATTTTGAGAAAAAAGGTTAGAAAAATGTATACTCCAATAAAAGCGGTTGCAAGTCCTAGGAGTGTCCCGTAAAGTAAATCTATTTTTTTCATAATTATTTAAAATTCCAATTGTTTAACTGTTGAATGGCATGATGTGCCGTCATATCATATTGAACCGGTACTATCGAAATGTAACCGTTTTGTAATGCCCATTCGTCAGTGTCTTCTCCTTTGTCCTGATTTACAAATTCTCCGGTAAGCCAGTAATAATCTTTTCCTTGTGGTGTTTTACGTTTGTCAAATTTTTCCATCCAAATGGCTTTCGCTTGACGGCAAATTTTTATTCCGTTTAATTCAGTTTCTTTTCTTTTTGGAAAATTGACATTCAAAACCGTTCCGTCTGGCAATCCGTTTTGTAAAACTTCCAAAGCAATCTTCTTCATATAAGGTTTGAATGTTTCAAAATCGGCTTTCCATTCATAATCCAATAAAGAGAAACCAATCGCTGGAATTCCTTCAATACCTGCTTCGACAGCGGCACTCATTGTTCCAGAATAAATTACATTAATTGAAGAATTTGATCCGTGATTCACTCCCGAAACACACAAATCTGGTTTTTGTTTTAAAATTTCGTTGACAGCAAGTTTTACGCAATCGACAGGAGTTCCAGAACAGCTGTATTCAGTTACTGTAGCGTTATCTTCAGAAATTTTATTTAAATGTAAGGTACTGTTTATAGTTATGGCGTGTCCCATGGCGCTTTGAGGGCTGTCTGGGGCAACTACAAAAACAGTTCCAATTTCTTGCATGACTTCAATTAGTGCTCTAATTCCTGGTGCCGAAATACCATCATCATTAGTGACCAATATTAATGGTTTTTTCATCTGAAAAATAATTATGTATGAAAAATAATATAAAAAACACTGCTAAATTAAGCATTTTTACCTGCAACTGCATAATTTTGTATGTTTAACAAAAAATTATGTGGGCTTAATACTTTTGGCATGGTTTTTTATGTATTTTAGATGAATATTATGAATGCAATTTGGATTTTTATGAGAAAGAATTATAAGGTAATTTTATTAGTAGTTGCCCTATCGGCAACGTTGTGGAGTTTTATGCCTAAAAAGCAAAATGATCCAGAAAAGGATAAAATGCTTTTAGAATTGATATCGTTTGTTATAGAAAAAGGACATTACGATCCGGTGGCTATGGACGATAAATTTTCGAAAGGGGTGTACAAGGATTATCTAGATGCATTAGATCCGTCAAAAAGATTTTTTGTGGAATCAGATATCGATGAGTTTAAAGTATATGAAACTCAAATCGATGATATGATTCGCAATCGAGATTTATCATTCTTCGACTTGACTTACGAACGTTTGCAAAAACGTATGCAGGAGGCTAAAGTGGTTTATAAAGCATTAAATGATAAACCGTATGACTTTACAGCCGACGAAACAATCAACATTGATTCAGATAAAAATGTATTTGCTAAAAATTATTCAGAGCTAAAAACAAGATGGCGTTTACAAATGAAGCTTTCTGTTTTAGCAAGTGTTGTCGACAAACAAAAAGTAGAAGACGACAAGAAACTTAAAGATCCAAAATACACACCTAAGACTTTTACTCAATTAGAGAAAGAAGCTAGAGAAGCAACATCAAAATCATTAAATGATTATTTTGAATTCATTGGAGACTTAAATAGAGAAAATTGGTTTGAAGTTTATGTTAATGCCATTGTTACACAATATGATCCGCACACTTTTTATTTCGCTCCTGAAGAGAAAGAAAAATTCGACATCAGCATGAGCGGTAAATTAGAAGGTATTGGTGCTCGTTTGCAAAAGAAAAATGATTTTACCGAAATTTCAGAATTGATTTCTGGAGGACCGGCTTGGAGAGGTAAACAATTGGAGCAAGGAGATATGATTATTAAAGTTGCCCAAGGAAATGGTGAAGCTGTTGAGGTAGTTGGTATGCGACTGGATGATGTGGTTAAGAAAATTAAGGGGCCAAAAGGAACTGAAGTAAGATTGACCGTTAAAAAAGTAGATGGTTCTATAAAAATTATTTCTATCATAAGAGATGTTGTAGAGATTGAAGAAACCTATGCGAAATCTAGTGTGGTTGAAAAAGATGGTGTAAAATACGGTGTGATTTATTTACCGAAGTTTTACATTGATTTTGAAAACAATGAGAATCGTGATGCTGCCAAAGATGTGGCTTTAGAAGTAGAGAAGCTTAAAAACGCAGGTGTTCAGGGAATTGTGATGGATTTACGTGATAACGGTGGAGGTTCTCTAAAAACAGTGGTAGATATTACAGGTTTGTTTATTGAAGAAGGACCAGTAGTTCAAATCAAATCTTCGGGTAGAAAAAAAGAAATTTTATACGATCATGATCCAAAAGTGCAATGGGATGGACCATTAGTTGTTATGATTAATAATTTCTCAGCTTCAGCTTCAGAAATATTTGCAGCCGCTATTCAAGATTATAAAAGAGGAATTATCATTGGTAGCAAACAATCATATGGAAAAGGAACAGTTCAAAATGTAATCGATTTAAATCAATTTGTGCCTAATAAATCATCTATGGGAGATTTTGGAGCATTGAAAACAACAACTCAAAAATTCTATAGAATTAATGGTGGTTCTACACAATTGGAAGGAGTTTCAAGTGATATTGCTTTACCAGACCGTTATTCTTATATCAAAATAGGTGAGCGTGATCAACCAAATGCAATGCCTTGGGATAAAATTGACGAAGCGCCATTTGAAGCATTGAAATCAATCAATAATTTTGAAACTGTAGTAGCTAATAGCCAAAAAAGATTGACTGCTAACAATCAATTTAAATTAATTGATGAGAATGCAAAATGGATCAACGACAGAAAAGAAGACAATATTGTAAGTTTGAATCTTGAAAAATTCAAAAAAGAATTGGAAGTTGTTGAAGAAGGAACTAAAAAGTTTAAAGCCATTACAGCATATCAAAATCAACTTAAATTTTTATCATTACCTGATGAAGCGGAATTAATTAAAAAAGATATTTCATTGGGTGAAAAAAGACAAGATTGGCATGAATCGCTTGCGAAAGATGCTTATGTTGAAGAAGCTTTAAACGTTCTCGGTGATATTAAAAAAACGGCGATTGCAACTAAGAGTTTGAACATAAAAAACAGAAAAGATAAATTGGTTATCAAATCGTAATTGGATTGATTTATTCTTAAATAATAAAACGCTTCAGAAAGTAAAAATCTGAAGCGTTTTTATTTTTAGCAAAGGTTTCTTATTAGATATAAAAAAAACCACCAGTTAGGTGGTTTTGAGTTATTTAGTAAACTGTTGCGTTGCTGTAGCTGCTTTTGCAACCTTTTTGCGTTGGCTTTCAACTTTATCTTTCATTCGGTCCAATTTCGATTCCCATTTTTTAATGTCTTCAGGCGATAGTTTTCCTTTTTTGTTTTGCTTTTCAAACTTCTCGGTACTTTTTATAATATCTTCCTCGAGGTCCGCTTGTTTTTCTTTTGCGTCTTTGTAGTTTTCCTGTGCTTTTGCCGCTTTTGCCTGAGCTTTTTCTAAGGTCAGACGTTCTTTTTCTAAGTTCTTCTGTGCTTTCTCCATTCTTTCGGCGGCTTTTTCAGCATCCCGTATGCGTTTTTCTTCTTGCTTGATTTTTTCTTCTTCTTCTTTTTGCGCTTTTATTCTTGCTTTTTCGGCTTCTTTTAATGCTTTATTAGCAGCAATCTGATTTTGGACACTAAGTACTTTAGCTAATGAGTCTTTTTGCTGATTTGTTTTTTGTTGTTCAGGAGTCAGTTTTGCTGATTCCTGTGCATTTGCAGATAATGCCGTAAAAATGGCCAATCCGGCAATAATAGTTCTTGTTTTCATGTTTCTTTTTTTAAATTTTTAAGCGAATAGGTATCAATTATCTTGGCTATATTTACATTGTAAAAATACAATATATGGATTATTTTATGAAAGGATACCGCCAACTTTTAATTGTTTTTATTCTGATTTTTGGATTTACAAGTTGTTCTAAACAAAAAACGGACCAAAATCAAACGGTTTTAGAAAAAGATACTCTTTTAGATAATCAAGCGCCAACAAACGATAGTAATTATTACTTGCCAGCTTCGACAACTCATGAAGTGATTGTTCATCAGTTCTACACTTTATCCTATAATGAAAATTATGAACAAGCCGAATGGGTTGCGTATGAATTAAAAAAAAACCAATTGAGTCATACCAATCTTGAACGTCCTTTTTTTATTGATGATCCCATGGTGGAAACCGGTTCAGCAAGTTGGAAAAACTACAAACGTTCGGGATACGATAAAGGACATTTATGCCCAGCTGCAGATAGGAGATTTTCAAGAACCGCTTTTGATGAAACTTTCTATACCTCTAATATTTCCCCTCAATTGAACGATTTTAATGCGGGTATTTGGAGCAGATTAGAACAAAAGACTCGTTACTGGGCATCGAAATATGATGGTCTTTATGTGGTTACTGGAGGTGTTTTAACGAAGGGTCTAAAAACAATTGGAAAAGAAAATGTAGCAGTGCCTAAATATTTTTATAAAATCCTATTGGATAATTCCAGAGGTGAATGTAAAACAATAGCTTTTTTAGTGCCACATCAGGATTCTGGAAAACCATTGTATAATTTTGTAGTTTCCATAGATGAAATCGAAAAAATAACTGGCATTGATTTCTTTCCGAAACTACCGGATATTATCGAGAATAAGTTGGAAAAAAGTAAAGATTATAAAGGTTGGAGTTTTTAGACCTGGTGGTCCAGAAGTTTCGGGAGGAACCCTTTTTATTATGGTCATTGAGGTTTTAAGAAATGACAGAATAATCCCGATAGCTATCAATCAGGAAGCAGGAATAGTTTCAAATAAACTACCACTCGTTTACTTTATTAGCATCCATCTTTACAAAGATAAAAAGTAAAATCGTAAAGCCCCATAAACTCGAACCTCCATAGGATAAGAAGGGTAGCGGTACACCAATGGTTGGGAAAATTCCAATTACCATGGAGATATTGACAAAAAAGTGTGTGAACAAAACTGCGGCGACTCCATAACCATAGACTCGGCTGAATTTTGTTTTTTGGTTTTCGGCCAGATAAATAACACGCAGAATTAAACCTACAAACAATAGAATTAAGACCAGCGAACCTACAAATCCCCATTCTTCACCAACAGTAGTAAAAATATAATCAGTATGTTGTTCTGGTACAAAGTTTCCTTTTGTTTGAGTTCCTTCTAGATATCCTTTTCCTAACCAACCACCAGAACCAATAGCAATTTCAGATTGATTGGTATTATAACCTACTCCATTCATATCTACTTCCTTACCTAAAAGAATATTGAAACGGTCACGGTGGTGCTGTTTGAAAACATTTTCAAAAACATAATCTACTGATAGCACAAATCCAGACATTAATATGAAAGCCAATAGGCTGGCGATAATATTTCGGTTAATTCTCCTTGATTTTAAATAGTGTATCACTACTATTACGAAAGAAATTAGGATGACATATTGGGGTTTTATGACCAATGACATCACAAAAATGGCCACAGCAATAAAACCGGTCCAAATATACCATGATGGTAATCCTTCACGATTAAGTACCAATATAAACATCATGAAAATTAAAGCACTTCCAGGGTCAGGTTGCGGTAATATTAATAAAATGGGGAGGCCCATTATTAATAATGCGAGAATTTGATGGTTTAAATTTTTGAGGTTAATCTGCGGATCACTCAGGTATTTGGCAAGTGCCAATGCTGTAGCTGCCTTTGCAAACTCTGAAGGTTGTAATGTAAAACCACCAATAGCATACCAGCATCGTTGCCCAGCAATGACTTTTCCGAAAATAAATAATCCCGCCAGTAATACTAAGGAAGAGCCAAAAAGCACACTAGCAAAACGTTCGTAAAACTTGGCGTCTAATGTGAGGATGATTATAACCAAAAGAAGATTAAAACAGATGAAAATCAGCTGTTTACCATAATTTTGATTGAAGTCAAAATAATAATCAGAATTAGGTTTCATATCGGCCGAATAGATATTCATCCATCCTATTACTACTAATGCAATATAGATGGTTACGGTTATCCAATCGATGTTATTTGAAACACTTTGATTTTTCATTATGCAGGTTTTGTTGCTTTTCTTATTGAATCTTCTTTCTTTCTGTTTAAAGCTCTTGTCACAGAATCTTTTCGTATGTTGACTCTATACATGGAGTCGATAAATTTACGAGTATATTTGTTGTATTCCCCTTGAAGACTGGTTTCCATTGCTCTCTTTTCACGATCTTTCATCGTGATTTTCTTTTTAATGTATTTTTCAATCATTAAAGTGGTGATAGGACCAGCAACTGTTGCACCAAAACCTCCATTTTCTACCAAAACGGCAATGGCAATTTTTGGATTTTTCTTAGGAGCAAAAGCCACAAAAACAGAATGGGGTTTAAGCATTACTCGCTTTCCATTCACTTTCGCAAAGTTATCAGCAGTACCTGTCTTTCCACAAATTTCGATATCTTCCACTTTTAGAAAATATGCAGTACCAGTTTTAAATACTTCTGCCAAACCTTCAATAACAGGTTTGAAGTACTTTTTATCAATAGTGGTAACATGTTTTGTTCTAAATTTTGGATCAATATTCTGTCCTTTAATTTTTTTAATGATGTGAGGCGTATAATAGTATCCTTCATTGGCTACGGTCGCCATCATATTGGCCAATTGAATCGGAGTCATTAGAACCTCTCCTTGTCCAATTGAATTAGAAACAACTGCTGTTGCTCTCCAGCCGCCATTAGGATACATTTTTTTATATGTTTCAGAAGTTGGTATTTTTCCTCTACGACCCGTTGGTAAATCATAACCCATGAATTGTCCCAATCCGAAACTTTTTACATGACTACTCCAAAAATCTACTCCTTCAGAAGGTGTAGAAAATTTGTTGATGGTTCTCAAATAAGTATTACCAAAGTAGGCATTACAAGACTTGGCAATTCCCATATGCAATTTTCGAACACCACCACCACAATGACAACCCATGAATCGTCCGCGAGCATAACTAAAACCGTGATTACAAACAAAAGTAGTTGAGGTATCTATTGCTTGTGATTGCAGTCCGGTTAATGCTGTTAGGATCTTAAATGGGGATCCTGGTGGATATTCGGCTAGTAAACTTCTATCGTATAAAGGCTTTGCTAAGGAATCGTTGTACAGTCTGGTGTAATTTCTTGAACGTTGACGTCCAACTAAAATGGCTGGATCGTATGAAGGGGACGTAACCAAAGCTAAAATCTCACCTGTGCTTGGTTCAATAGCAATAATGCCTCCTCGTTTGTTTTTCATTAAAGCCTCTCCATATTTTTGAAGCTCAGCATCAATGGTCAATGTAATGTCTTTTCCTTGTTCAGCAATGGTATCAAAACGACCTTCTTTGTATGGGCCAATTTCTCTGTTAAAACGGTCACGTTGAATGTGTTTTACCCCTTTTACGCCACGTAATTCTGCCTCGTAGGTTTCTTCAACACCTTGACGACCTAATAAATCACCACTTTTATAGTAAGGATTTTGTTTAACTGTCGCTTCATTGGCTTGTGTAATAAAGCCAAATACATTTGCTCCAGCATTTATCTGGTAATCACGAAGAGACCGCTTTTGAATATAAAAACCTTCAAATTTTCTTTCTTTTTCCTGAAAAGCGGCATATTCGAGTTTGTTCAATTGTCCTAAGAATACAGAAGGCAACATCGGACTGTAAACTACTGCTTTTTCTATCTTTTTTACAAAATCAGCTTTGGTGATGTTTAAGAGTTGGCAAAATTCGACGGTATCAATTTTCTTGATCTCTCTAGGAACCACCATGATATCAAACGAAGGTTGATTGGCAACCATTAATTCACCATTTCTATCATAAATATAACCACGCTCAGGGTAGTCGTATTTAATTTTAATCGAGATGTTTTCTGATTTTAATTTGAATGAGTCGTCAATAATTTGCAAATAAAAGAGCCTTGCTATGATTAAAATAGCAGCGCCTATAATCATACCCGGAAGTAATAGCTTTCTCATTTTTTATTTGGCTTGAATAAATAGATAATTAAAATACTAATTATTAACGTAAATAATGTGGATTCAATTGTTCTTAAAAGTGAACTTAGTATAAAAGTAAATTTAAAAAACTCTAATAAGAATAATATAAAATGATGTGTTAAAATTGAAATGAATATAAACGTAAATCTTTCAGGTGAAAGACGGTCGTTAATTTTAATCGTTTGATATTCATAACTTAATCCGAAGGCAAATTTAAAAAACGTAGGCCTTAAATAAGCCAGGACCAAACAAGCAGTAGCATGTACACCTCCGGAATTAGTAAATAAATCTACGGTTAAACCCAATAAAAAACTGGCGATTAATAAACCCGAACGATTGCTGTTTACAGGATACAATAAAATAAATAAAATATATGGATAGGGATTGATAAAGCCAAACAAATCGATATTATTGAAAATAACGACTTGTGCAGCTAGGAGTAAAATAAACCTAATGATATTAAGTATCAATGCACTATTCATTTGCTTTAGTTTCTGCTTCTAATTTATTAATTTCTTCACTTTCTTTATTCGATATAATGTACACATGGTTCAAATTAGTCATGTCATTAAACAATCTGACGTTTAATGTGTAATAATTTGTTTCTGTGTCTTTATAAACTTTATCGATAATACCTACAGGAATATTTTCAGGGAAAATTGTCGAACGACCTCCCGTTACAACAGTGTCTCCTTTTTTAACCGATGCCAATCTTGGGATGTCAATCAATTGAACATAACCGGCATTTTTAGCATTCCAAATTAAAGAACCAAAATGATTTGTTCTTTTAACTTTCGCATTAATTTGAGATTTCACATTCAAAACACTCAATACAGTGGCGTATTTGGCTGAAGTTTTTTCAATAATTCCCACAATCCCTTGGCTGTTGATCACACCCATGTCTTCTTTGATTCCTTGAAGAGAACCACTATTGATAGTCAAATAGTTTTCAGAAGTATTATAGCAATTGTTGATTACTCTTGATTGAATCACATCAATCTTGTTGTACCCTTTTATACTGTCTTTGAGAAGTGTAGAAACGCTGTCTTTTTTATTGAAAAGAATTCTTCGCAAAGCAGCATTTTCCTGAGCTAACTTGTCATTTTGCTGTCTCAGACTAAAATAGGTTTTTACTTGATTGACTTCTTCATAAACTGAGCCAGAAACCACATTTGCCGAATTAACCACAGTACTTCTATGATACGAATGCGACTGGATAGTCAGTGTTAATGAAGTTATCAAAAGCAGCAAAAACAGTATGCGCGTACTGTTTTTAAATATAAAATTAAATATTTGCTGCATTTATCTAAAATATTATTTTAAAAGGATACTTCTGTATTTTGTAAGGTTTTTTAATGCCATACCCGTTCCACGAACAACTGCTCTTAATGGATCTTCAGCAATAAAAACAGGCAAATCAGTTTTTTGAGAAATTCTCTTGTCTAATCCGCGTAACATAGAACCACCACCAGCAAGATAAATACCGGTATTGTAAATATCAGCAGCTAATTCAGGAGGTGTTTGTGATAATGTTTCCATTACAGCATCCTCAATACGTTGAATAGATTTGTCTAATGCTTTAGCGATTTCTCTTGAAGAAACTTCTACTTGTTTTGGCTTACCCGTCAATAAATCACGTCCTTGAACTGACATGTCGTCTGGTGGAGAATCTAGGTCTTCTATTGCCGCACCAATTTCAATTTTTATTTTTTCAGCAGTCGTTTCTCCCACAAATAAATTGTGTTGTGTACGCATGTAGTAAATGATATCGTTTGTAAAAACGTCTCCTGCAATCTTAACAGATTTGTCACATACAATTCCACCCAAAGCAATGACTGCAATTTCAGTAGTTCCTCCGCCGATATCAACAATCATATTTCCTTTTGGCTGCATAATATCAACACCAATACCTATAGCTGCTGCCATTGGTTCATGTATCAAGTAAACTTCTTTACCATTTACACGTTCCGCAGATTCTTTAACGGCACGCATTTCCACTTCGGTGATTCCTGATGGAATACAGATAACCATTCGTAAAGCAGGGGTAAATAATCTTTTTTGTAGCGCAGGTATACTTCTGATCAACATTTTAATCATTTGCTCAGAAGCATCAAAATCAGCAATAACTCCGTCTTTTAATGGGCGAATCGTTTTGATGTTTTCATGCGTCTTTCCTTGCATCATGTTGGCCTCTTTACCAACGGCAATGATTTTACCAGTTATTCGGTCTCGGGCAACAATAGATGGACTATCTATTACCACTTTGTCGTTGTGAATAATTAGTGTGTTCGCGGTACCAAGGTCAATCGCGATATCCTCGGTCATGAAATCAAAAAATCCCATATGTAATCAGGGTTATGTTCGTTTATACTAAATTTTTTACAAAAGTAATAAAATTAATGTTTGAAATGACGAATTCCCGTAAATACCATTGCAACATTATTTTCGTTACAATAATTGATACTCAATTCATCTTTTATCGATCCACCAGGTTGAATTACGGCTGTAATTCCTGCTTTATTCGCAATTTCCACACAATCAGGAAACGGGAAAAAAGCATCACTTGCCATTACCGATCCGGTCAAATCAAACTCAAAAGAAACGGCTTTTTCAATAGCATGTTTTAAAGCATCAACTCTTGAAGTTTGTCCGGTTCCTGAAGCACACAATTGTTTGTTTTTTGCCAAAACAATTGTATTTGATTTGGTGTGTTTGCAAATTTTGGAAGCAAACAATAAATCGTCAATTTCTGTTTGTGATGGTGATGTTTTAGTTGCTGTTTTCAAATGTTCTTTTCCATCAGTAACTAAATCTTTGTCTTGAACCAAAATCCCATTCAAACAAGTTCTTACAGAAGTAACAGGTAAAGTTACGTCTTTTTGAACTAATATAATTCTATTCTTCTTTTCTTCTAATAAATCTACAGCATGGTCATCAAAACTTGGTGCAATAACCACTTCGCAGAATAATTTGTTTATCTCTTCGGCTGTAGCCAAATCTATATGTCCGTTTGCAATCAAAACACCACCAAAAGCAGAAGTAGGATCACCAGCTAAAGCGTCTAAATACGCTTCTTTCATGGTTTTTCTTGTCGCTATACCACAGGCGTTGTTGTGTTTTAAAATAGCAAAAGTTGGCTTGTCATTTTTAAACTCGTTCATCAGGTTTACAGCGGCATCTACGTCAAGCAGGTTGTTGTATGATAATTCTTTTCCGTGTAATTTAGTGAACATTTTGTCAAAATCACCAAAGAAAAATCCTTTTTGATGTGGATTTTCTCCATAACGTAAAACATTCCCATTATTTTCACTGATTTTTAAAACAGTTTCTTCTTGATTTTTATTAAAATAATTAAAAATTGCCGAATCATAATGCGATGAAACATTAAAAGCTTTAGTTGCAAAAACCTTTCTTTCCTCTAACGTAGTTTCTCCGTTATTATTTGAAATAATATCTAAAAATAAAGCATATTCGTTTACCGAAGGAACAATTACTGTATCCTTAAAGTTTTTTGCAGCAGCACGAATTAATGAAATGCCACCAATATCAATTTTTTCAATGATATCAGCATCACTTGCTCCAGAAGCTACCGTTTTTTCGAATGGATATAAATCGACAATGACAACATCAATTTGTGGAATTTCGAATTCCTGCATTTGTTGTACATCCGATTCGTTATCCTGACGGTTTAAGATTCCACCGAATACTTTTGGGTGCAACGTTTTTACGCGACCACCAAGAATTGACGGATATGAAGTCACATCTTCTACAGCAACAACAGGAATACCAAGATTTTTAATAAAATCTTCGGTGCCGCCGGTAGAATAAATTGTAACGTTTTGTTGGTGAAATTTTTTAACGATTGGTTCCAGACCCTCTTTGTCAAACACCGAAATAAGTGCAGATTTGATTGTTTTTGTTGTATTCATTGTGTTGTTGAAGTTTGTACTGCAAAAGTAGTTTTTTTTAATCTGAATTTATTTGAGATTCCTCAATTTTTTTTAGTAAAAACACACATTTATTCTGCTTGTTTTATAGTGACGTTAAAAATTTAATTTTCAGAAAGAATTGTAACAAAAAAATGAATTTTTATACTAATTCTTAAATCCAGTTTTAGTTAGGTTTTTTGACCGAAATTGATGAATTTTACACAACAAATCACCTTATGATAGTATACATTCGATTACTGAAAGAGAGTTTTAGTTTTGCAATTAATGCATTGCGAAACAATAAGTTACGTACTTTATTGTCACTTTTAGGAGTTACTATCGGTATTTTTTCGATTATTGCGGTGCTGACTGCGGTAGATTCTTTGGACAGAAAAATCAAGAAAGATTTAAGTTCATTGGACAAAAACTCTATTTTCTTGCTTAATCGTTGTTTTGGTCCAACAGATATTCCAGAATGGAAAAGAGATCAGTTTCCAAATGTTACTTACGAAGAATATGAATACTTGAGTAAATCGCTAAATAATGTAGATGCAATGTGTTTTGAGTTTTTTATGGGAAATGAGAATGTAAAATATGAAGGAAAAACAGTGAGTTCTGTAAGTGTCATTCCTTCAACTTATGAATTGGAAGATATTCAAGCATTGGCTTTAAGAAAAGGACGTTTTTTTAATGAATCTGAATCTAATTCAGGTGCTGCACTCGTTGTTTTAGGACATGACATTGCGAAGAATCTTTTTGGAGGATTTGAGCCAATCGGTAAAAAAATACGCATGTACGGACAGAAATTTACAGTTATTGGCGTTGTTAAAAAAATGGGTGGCGGTGTTCTTGGAGGTGAAGATGATACTACAGTTTATATTCCAGCAAATTTTATTAGAGAATTGTATGGAAATAACAACGAATTAATTACGCCTGCAATACTTATTAAGCCTGTTGGAGATGTCGATATGGGTGCTCTTAAAGGAGAGTTAACTCAAAAACTTAGAAATTTTAGGGGATTAAAAGCGGGAGAAATGGATAATTTCTTCATTAATGAACTTTCTGGCTTTACCGAAATGTTAGATGGATTTATCTCTAAAATGAATATGGGTGGCTGGTTTATCAGTTTATTCTCTTTATTGGTAGGTGGTTTTGGAGTGGCAAATATTATGTTCGTTTCGGTTAAAGAAAGAACCAATCTGATTGGAATTCAGAAATCATTAGGGGCAAAGAATAAATTTATCTTATTTCAGTTTTTGTTTGAAGCAGTTATTTTATGTTTGTTTGGAGGCTTAATTGGATTGGGCTTAGTTTGGCTAATTTCCATTGGACTGACCAAGGCCCTCGATTTTGAATTTGTTTTAGGATTCTGGAATATCGTTATTGGTATTGGTTTGTCAAGCTCAATTGGCTTAATTTCAGGAATTATTCCAGCGTATATGGCTTCAAAACTTGATCCGGTGGAAGCAATTCGTAGTGGGATGTAAAAGCAGTTTATTTTTCTGGTTTAACAAATTTAATGTTACATCTAAATTTTGATTCACCCTATTTAATCTCATCCGAGAAATATAAGGTTTCGTTAGTGAATTGCCTTTACTGGTATCTTCCTTCTTCTTCGAAAAACCCAGTAAAGCGAATCCAAGAGAAAATCCTAACAATACTTTATTCATTACAATTCATTTGAATTAAAGATAACAAAAAGCCCGAGAATTTCTCGGGCTTTTTGTTATTCAAAATTAAAACTACTTAGTTTCTATAATATCACCGGCAGTTAAAAGTCCATTTTTAGCAGCCACTTTTTTGGATCCCAATACTCTTAAGTAGTTATTGAAATAGGATGGAAGGCCTTCCACATGTTTGGCACCATCTCCGTTTCGCAATTCGTAATGCAAATGCGGAAATAAAGAATTACCGGAAGCACCCATGGATCCAATAATGTCACCTTGTTTTACTTTCTGTCCTTTCTTGACCTTAATGCTACCTTGTTTTAAATGACCAAACCAACTGAATTCGCCATTTTGATGGTCAATAATGATGTAATTGCCTCCATAAGCTTTCTCGTTTTTTAAGATTTCGGCTTCACTTACTGAGCGATTATCAGCTACTTCATCACGTACATCATTTACAATTCCATCGCCAGTTGCGTAAATAGGAACGCCAAATCCATAGTAATCATTATTGTCATCGGCAATATCATCATACCAGTCAATGTTTATTTTTGGTTTTCCCTTGTACATGGTACCTTCTTCATTTATCACTACAAAATCATACCCATAACGCTGAAAATTCATTGTCGTGCCTCTTTTTATAAAAAGCGAATCTGTATAATCAAAGCGTCTGTGGTGTGAATTATAGTCGTGTGCGTCCCAAATTAAAACCCTTCCTTTTACCGGAGGGATAAGATTGGTTTTGGTTTGATAGAATTCTGGAAAAACATCTACAGTAACAATGTCATTTTCTTTTCCGTCTTCGGTTTGGAAAGAAAATTCATAATGAATTTTATGCAATGGAATGTCAATGTCAAAAACCGGAAACGGGTTGAAAAGTAATTTGTTTCGGTGTGCTAGTACTGGTTTTGTTAAAACCAATTCTAGACTTTCGCGACTGTAAACATTAAGATAATCGCGTTTTGCCAATTTATTGTTTTCATCAAAAACAGAAATTTCTACCGCATTCAAAATAGTATTTCGGTTGCTTTTATTTTCAATTAGAAAATCAAAATTCAAATATTTGTTGTTTTGATTCTTTTCGTAATATACTTTTTCGGGTTTTACAGTAATTGCTATATTATTGGAATTGTTTTGGGCAAATGCTGCTTGTATAAATAAACTAGCTAAAACAATGTATTTATTCATGTTATTGTTATTTACGGTTATGGTAAAAAGCAACAACCCGAGAATTTCTCGGGTTGTTTGTTTATCGAATCTCCTGATTTAAAATCAAATCTAAATATTGATTTATTTTGTCTTTCAACTCTTTTCTCGGTGTAATGAAGTCCAAGAAACCATGCTCCAGTACAAACTCTGAGGTTTGAAATCCTTCTGGTAAGTCTTTACCTGTCGTGTCTTTTACAACACGTGGTCCAGCAAAACCAATTAAAGCGCCTGGTTCAGCAATATTAATATCTCCAAGCATAGCGTAAGAAGCTGTTGTTCCTCCTGTTGTTGGATCTGTACATAAAGAGATGTAAGGGATTTGAGCTTCTGCTAATTGTGCTAATTTTGCAGAAGTTTTGGCCAACTGCATCAATGAATATGCAGCTTCCATCATACGTGCTCCACCTGATTTTGAAATCATCACGAATGGAATGTTGTTTTTGATAGAATGATCAATACCACGTGCAATTTTTTCACCTACAACAGCCCCCATAGAACCACCAATGAAAGCAAAATCCATACAACATACTACTAAGTCTCTTCCTTTCGATTTTCCAACACCCGTACGTACTGCATCTTTCAGTTTAGTTTTGCTCATCGCATCTACTAAACGGTCAGCATATTTTTTGGTATCTACGAATGAAAGTGGATCTTTTGACGTCATATTAGCATCCAATTCTACAAATTCGTTGTTGTCAAATAATATTTGAAAATATTCAGCACTTCCAATTCTTACGTGAAATTCATCTTCTGGGCTTACCCAAAGATTTCTGGCTAATTCTTCAGCATCAACTATTTTACCAGTAGGCGATTTGTACCAAAGTCCTTTTGGCACATCCATTTTGTCTTCAGTCGCTGTGGTAATTCCTTTTTCTTTTCTTTTAAACCAACTCATAATATTCTAATTTAGAATTCAAAAAATAGAGTTTAGAATTTAGATTTGACTCTAATTTCTAAACTCTGATTTCTAATTTTTATAATGTATTTACGTTATTCAAATCGGCAAATGCCTGCTCTAATCTTGTGTTGAAAGTAACTTCGCCTTCACGAACCCATTTTCTTGGATCATAATGCTTTTTATTTGGAGAATCTGCTCCTTCAGGACTTCCAATTTGTGTTCTTAAATAATCAATTTTGTTGACCATATAATCACGAATTCCTTCAGTGAAAGCAAACTGCAAATCAGTATCAATATTCATTTTGATGACACCATACGAAATGGCTTCTCTAATTTCTTCTAATGTTGAACCTGAACCGCCGTGGAAAACGAAATCTACTGGATTGGAACCGGTATTGAATTTATTTTGAACATAATCCTGAGAATTTTTCAGAATTTTAGGTGTCAATTTTACATTTCCTGGTTTGTAAACCCCATGAACGTTACCAAAAGCGGCAGCAATAGTAAAACGAGGAGAAATTTTCATTAATTCTTCGTAAGCGTAAGCCACTTCTTCTGGTTGTGTGTATAATTTTGAACTATCTACATCCGAATTGTCAACACCATCTTCTTCACCACCAGTAATACCCAATTCAATTTCAAGAGTCATTCCCATTTTGCTCATACGAGCTAAATATGTCTTGCAAATTTCGATGTTTTCTTCAATTGGTTCTTCAGACAAATCAATCATGTGTGAAGAGTATAAAGGTTTTCCAGTTTCAGCAAAATATTGCTCTGAAGCATCTAATAATCCGTCAATCCATGGCAATAAACTCTTTGCACAATGGTCTGTATGTAAAATGACAGTCGCTCCGTAAGCTTCTGCTAAAGTATGTATGTGTTTTGCGCCGGCAACAGCTCCTAAAATGGCAGATTTCTGATTCTCATTAGACAATCCTTTTCCAGCATTAAATTGCGCACCGCCATTTGAAAATTGAATAATTACAGGAGCATTTAATTTCGCCGCAGTTTCTAAAACTCCGTTAACAGTACTTGATCCTACAACGTTTACCGCTGGAAGTGCAAAGCCTTTCTGTTTTGCGTAATTAAAAATTTCCTGAACCTGATCTCCGGTTGCAACACCTGGTTTTATGTTGTGTGCCATTAGTTTAAAAATTTTAAGATGGACAAAATTACAAATTTACTTTTAGAACGGATAGTTTATACCAATATTTAGTACAGATTTACTCAAATTAAATTCTTTAAACCATTCTCCGCCTTTTTTATTTCCTTGATTTTCAAGGTCTCTATTTGCTGGGTTGTAGGTTTTGAAACCAAAATCCAGTCGGGCAACAAAGAATTTAAAATCATAACGAAATCCAATTCCAGTACCAAGCGCTAAATCGCCTAACGATTTTATGCCTGAAAACACTTTGGTTTCATCCGTTTCATTGTCTAGTACATTCCAAATGTTACCACAATCCGCGAATAGTGCTCCATAAAAATTACCAAAATATTTATATCGAAATTCCGCATTCAAAGCAATTTTCATATTGGCTTCATTAAAATCATTCAAACCTCCAGATCTTCCCGGCCCTAAACTATAGGATTGCCAAGCTCTGTTGTCGTTTGAACCTCCAGCAAAATAACTTCTTGAGAAAGGAATCGAATTTGAATTCCCATATGGAATAGCAATTCCAAAAAAGCTCCTTACGGCAAAAATCTTATCTTTGGTTAAATCCCAATGCTTGATATAATCAAATTCTACTTTCACATATTGCGAATATTGTAAGCCAAATATGTTTTTTGAACCATCTTCGTTTTTGGGTTGCTTCGTAAGGTTTGAGATCAGGGTAAGCGTATTGCCAGCCAATTCCAGTTTACCTCTAAAACTATAAAACTCTTTGTCATTAAAGTCGGTTTTACTGTCTTTTGAAAAAGTAAAATTAGAAGCGAAAATTAAATTGTTCTCTGTTAATCGGTCTTTTCTCTCTTTGATACTTTTAATTGTTTTGTAATCTGGATTAAAAGGTGTCAATACAGGGTATTCGTTGTTTAAAACACTAGAAATAAACGAATCAGCACCGCCTTCTTCTATAGTCAAATTCCCATTTGAATCTTCATAATCCGTATTGGTGTTGTAAATGGTCGCCAATTGATTTAATCTGTTATAAGAAGAACGATATACATTAAAGTAATTTTTGGTATTGATGTTTTTTACATACTGTACATTTATCAAATCCAATCTGGCGCTTGTGCTTTTACTGGGCGTCCAACTATAATTAATGGTAGAGGTAAAATTCTCTTTGTCTAAACCGATGTTTGTTTGTTTGGCAAAACCAATAGTGATCAAGCTGTTTGGAAACATCGCTTTTGGAATAATTTTATTGGTTTTGAATGGTAAAAATAGCCTTGGAAAATACAATCTTAAGTCGGCTCCAACTTCGGAAAGATTAAAAAATTGATTGTCAGGATTGGCCAAATCTTTGGAAGAACCAATATTACCACGTATTCCTAATTCTAGTATTTCTGCTCCTCTGAAAATATTTCTGGCTAACACAGATGAACCTCCTGAAATTCCAAAATCCTGAATGTTGGAATGGGTAAAATCTGCATTCACTCTATAGTTAAACTTCTTCTTGGCTACTAATTTGATGTTTACTTTTAATGTTTGATTTAAAGTGTCTTCTACATATACGATACTCGGATAATTAAAAACCCTCAAATTGGTTAAAGAACGTAAGGTAAGTGTCCTGTTGTCGTCACTATATAAACTGTCTTTTTGGATAAAAACAGCGTTGGTGATAGCTCTTGGTCTGTAACGCAATTTGTCGTAGCTATACAATTTAAATCTTTTGGTAATTGCACTATCAGCAACTTTTTCTTGATTTTTTGTTTCAGCATCCGAAGTAAAAATATTGACTTCACTGATATGGTATATTTTGTATGGTTTACCAACTATCGAATCGCCATTTTTTCCAACT
Source organism: Flavobacterium sp. (assembly GCA_039933895.1). Lineage (GTDB taxonomy): Bacteria > Bacteroidota > Bacteroidia > Flavobacteriales > Flavobacteriaceae > Flavobacterium. The sequence continues at coordinate 26,354 of JBDTNG010000098.1, forward strand.
GGATTAGAGATTGTTAGTTTAACTGGTGCTCTGTGATTTGGATTCAGAGTGTCTACAAAAAAAGTAATGCTTTGTTGTCTAAAACGATAAACCCCATGGTTTCTGTAATAGGACGTAATTCGATTGCGTTCCGCTTCAAAGTTTTCGGAATTATATTGTTCTCCTTGTTTTAGGTAAGATTTTGATTTTGTAGCCACATACATAGAATCCAGAACTGGGGTTTCAATCTCATGTGAAATCGTATCTAAAAAAGTAGGCTCACCAGTAATCATAGTGTACTTTATATTTCCACGTTTGTTCGCTTCAAAATTGGCTTTAAACGTTGATTTGGCTTTAAAATAACCTTGGTTAAAATAAAAAGCATTCAATCGTTTGATTGTTTTTTTAGTTTTTAAGGTGTCAATAATTACTGGAGGTTCTCCTGTTTTTCTTAAAAAGCTATGCCATCCGGAATACCAAAAAGATTTACCCAATCGATCAACTTGTTTCTTGGAAAGCCATTTTGCTTTTCGTTTGTATTTTGCAGGATCAGCAGTGTATTTTGCTCTAAAAATAGAATCGGTGTTGTCTTTGGCGAGATTGTACATGTTCAATCTCAACTTGTATCCTAAAATAGAAGTATTGGGTTGTTGAATAATTTGTGCAAGAATATCTTCGTTCGATTTTTTTTTATCGTTGACTAAGATCTCATTTTTTGTTAAAAGGTATTTTCCATCAGGAACTTTTTTCACCACATTACATGCGGAAATAAGCGTCGCTATTAGAATAAATAATGATATTTTTGTGGTAATATTGCTCAAACGATTACAGAAATTTAGTTCAAAAATACACATTTTTATGGTTAGTAAAAATCAAATAAAACTTATAACGAGTTTAGTTCAAAAAAAATATAGAAAACAACATGAATTATTTTTTGCAGAAGGCGTAAAAGTGATTGAAGAATTGCTGCAGTCTAACTTTCAGTTGGAACATGTATTTCATACAAAAGAGTTATTTTCAAAGGTTGCTGCTACTCAAAAAACGGCTATTTCCGAAGCTGATTTAAAAAAAATAAGTGCTTTAACCACACCCAATGACTGTTTGGCCATTTTCAGAATCCCACAGGAAAAACCAATTGTTTCCAAAGGGATTATTGTGGCACTCGATGACATTAGAGATCCTGGGAATTTAGGAACCATTATCAGATTGTGTGATTGGTTTGGGATTTCTCAATTGGTGTGTTCTGAACAAACGGTCGATATTTATAATCCCAAAGTGGTTCAGGCTACCATGGGTTCTATAACTCGTGTCAATATAAACTACGTCGATTTGCCTACTTATTTGGCTGGTGCCAAAACGCCAGTGTTCGGAACTTTTATGGATGGTGAGAACATATACAAAAAAGAATTGCCTCAAGAAGGGATTATTGTACTTGGAAATGAAGCCAATGGTATTTCAAAAACCATTGAAGCTATCGTAAATCAAAGGATTTCGATTCCGCGTTTTGGGAATTTACAACTAACAGAAAGTCTAAATGTTGCAACAGCAACTGCGATTGTTTTGAGCGAATTTAAACGTAACGATTAATGAAAAGCAAAGTTGATGAAAATACCTCTGGTAACCATTTTATCAACATTTCCTGTCCAAGGGCTATTAGGGTCATTATCGGGAATTAATTCATTTTTCATTCCAAACACACCTCTTATCGAAGGAGAGAATTTAAAATATTCCATATAAAAGTCAATACCAAGCCCCATTTCATAATTGCTTGCGTTTTTAACCATTCTGAAGCGGTTTGCAGAATTATCATCAGGAGAGTCTGCATTACTTGATAAATTCATATCATAGGAAATTCCACCCAAAACATAAGGTCTTACATTTCCAATTCTTTTAGAAGAGAATTTTAGTAAAAAAGGAAAGTGTATATAGGTCGATTTTACCTCTCGAAAAGCATCTACTGGATCTTCAATGCCTGGGAAATGTAAATCTCTTTGGCCATAATACAAACCTGGTTCGAATCGTAAAGCAATATATTCTGTTAAACGTAAATTGGCAATCAAACCAACGTTAAATCCTGTTTTACTGTCAACAATAATGTCTTTGCCATCTACTTTTTTGTCGATTTTGAAATCATAACTATTAAACCCTAAAAAGAAACCAAAGTATACCCTTTGCTTGTCGAAATTTTCAAGATTAATAATAGGTTTTTTGGCAAACATACTTTTGCTGAAAATCTGCGCATTACTTGTGGTTGATATAATAAGTAGTAAAAAAAGTATTTTTTTCATGGTTATTTTTTAGAAGCCGAATAAATTGTTGCTACACCAAATGTTTGTGGTAAATGCTTAATATTTATAAACCCAATTTTATGTAAAATATTGTTTAGTTTTTCACCATATGGAAAAATAGATGCTGAATCACAAAGATATTGATAGGCAACTTTATCTTTAGAAAATAATTTACCTATAATTGGTAAGATGTTTTTGGTGTATATTTTATAACCTTGTTTGAAAGGGAATTTTTCAGGAATGGAAGTTTCAAGGATGACAAAAATACCGTTTGGCTTAAGAACTCTCAATATTTCGGCAAGACCTTTTTCCAAATCTTCAAAATTTCTAATACCGAAACCCACCGTGATGGCATCGAAAGAATTGTCTTCAAATGGGATTTTTTCAGAATCACCCAAAACCATTTCTATTTTATGTGTTAGGTTTTTATGCACAATTTTTTGTTTGCCCACTTCGAGCATTCCAGCCGAAATGTCTAAACCAATAATTTTCTCTGCATTTGTTTCTGCCAAAAGAATAGCCAGATCGCCAGTTCCTGTAGCAATGTCAAGAATGTTCGTTGGATTGGTTGCAGCAACCATTTTTAAGATCTTTTTACGCCACTTTACATCGATGCCAAATGAGATAACGCGATTTAAATTATCGTATTTTGTAGATATGGTATCGAACATTTTTGCCACTTGTTCTTTCTTTCCAAGTTCAGAATCTTTGTATGGTTTGGTGCTAATTGACATAAAATAAATTTCAACAAATATAAAACTAAATTTTTAATGTTTAAAACAGGTAA
>JBDTNG010000099.1:0-2145 GCA_039933895.1 Flavobacterium sp.
ATAATTCGTTCCGAACTTCGCAACTGACGAGAAGCGGCGGAACGTTGGCAGAAATATTTGAAAAAAAATCGTAAAAAATGAAAATCATAAAAATACTTTTAATTCTATTAGTTTTTTCATCTTGTAAAAACAAAACTGAATATATCAAAACAAAAACTATTCTATCAGAAATAGACAATTTAAAATCTAAATCAGAAATAGAAAAGTTTATTCAAAAAAGTGATACAAATTATAGAAAATATGAATTAAAAAATCTTCAAGATTTTGACAGAAGTTTTGGAAATGATAGCATAAACAAGATTTTAGCAAATAAGCTTAATGTAAAAACTAATTATGAGAAAGTTGATTTTGATAATAATGGCTATACAGATTTGCTTGCTATTGGAGATAATCACACTTGTTATGGTGAAGGAGAAAAATCGTGTAGTTTTTCACCTATTGTTTTAATGAATTATGGAAAAAACAAAACTAAAATATTTAACATTGATTTGGAATGGGGAAAAGCGATAGTTCCCAAAGTTGAATTTGTAAATACTCAACCATTTTTAGTTATTTATCAAAAAAAAATAATTGATTGGCAAAAGAAAACCTATTCTGAATCAAAAACTATTTTGACTTTTAAATTTGGTGATTTTATAGAATACAATGAAAATCCAAAAACAAATAAAATCACTAAAATTGAGTTTAAAACTTCAGGATGTTTTGGAACTTGTCCAGTTTATAAACTAACTTTAAACAGAGATTCGTTATCAATATTTAATGCTCAATATTATAACTTCAACAAAAATAGAGAAGTTACATATGGAAAAGAAGAAGGTGTTTTCACAACTACAATTAATAAAATGGAATTTGATAAGTTAGAAGAAATTTTAAATTATTGCGATTTTGAAAATTTAAACAAAGAATATTCTGTAATGCACACAGACGACCAAACAGGCGATTTGAAAATAACATTTAATAATGGAAAAGTTAAAACTATAAGTGATTACGGAATGATAGGAACTAATGGCTTAAAAATTCTCTATGAAAAGTTAGCGGAATTAAGATTCAATCAAAAATGGCGTAAAAAATAATACTTCTGCCAACACACACTAAGCTCCATTGCCAAATTTTGTCTATCCGGAACATCTATTTTCACGAAAATATTTTATCTTGCCGAGAGTTCTCAGCTCGCTTTCATTGGCAACGAAGCCTAGCGCGAGGACGTTGTAAGCAATACGAATGAACATATACTACAAATATTTACCACCCGAAAGACTATCGTATCTCGACGACGAGTTATTGAGATACACCCAACCTATTGACCTAAACGACCCATTTGAATGTTTACCAAAAAAGCCAAGCGAAAAGGAATTTAAAGATGTCATAAAAAAGGTATCTGAACTGTTACACAAAAAAGGATTTCCTTTAAACGAAAATGCCGAAATATTGAAACTTGAAAAAATTTATAATGAGGCTTATCAAAATATAAATAACGATATTGGAATTTTATCCTTAACCAAAAATTGGAATAACACTTTGATGTGGTCACATTACACTAATTCACACAAAGGTTTTTGCGTAGGATTTGACCCAAAAGACGAATATTTTCAAAACTTTTTAAGCAGCGACCTAAAAAAATGCAAGATAATTATGGAAGTCGTTTATTCTGACAAAAGAGTAGAAATACCAATGGAATTGGGTAAAAAGAAATTGGAATTTGAACCTTTTATTACAAAATCAACGGACTGGAAATACGAAGAAGAAGTTAGAGTAATTTCTACACTCAATATGTCCGACAAAAAAATTAACAGTAATCCTGTAGAAATTCATTTATTCAAAGTTCCACACAAGTCAATTAAAGAAATAGTTGCAGGTGCAAATATGGACAAAGAAAATGAGGATTTAATAAAAGACTTTTGTACTAAAAATAAAATTGAATTCTATAAATCTAAAATATCGGATGAACAATTTAATATGGAAAGAAAATAAAAAAGTACTGCTTACAACAGGCGTTTGGCAAGATTGCGAATTTTGTAGTAAATACACGTTTACATTTCGCAAGAAATTTTATCTTTAACAGAAAATAATCAGTCCCGAACTTCGCAACCTCGCATTCTATGGTAAAATCCAAGTAAAAAATGCTAAAATTACGCTGCAAATTTT
>JBDTNG010000100.1:0-14725 GCA_039933895.1 Flavobacterium sp.
ATGATATTCCTTTTATGGTAAGTTTTACTAAACTCATTATTGGTTTATTGCTTTTATGAACTTTCCAAAGTTCAAATGAATGGCTTACTAGCCCTGATGGAAGCGACATCCCACGTTTTTACGTGAATAAAGCGAACAGCAGGAATATAGACTGCAAAGTAACAAAAAACTTTCGCTCCAAGAAACTGAAAACAAAAAAAATGAGCTACATAATATTTATTAGGTAGCTCATTGTATTTATATCAAAATTGTTTTATGAATTTTGTGCTTTAAAAGCTTTCAATTTTTCTGTTAATTTTGGAAGAATTTCAAAAGCATCACCCACAATTCCGTAGTCTGCCACTTTGAAAAAAGGTGCATCTGCATCAGAATTAATTACCACTTTTACTTTTGAAGAGTTGATTCCTGCAATGTGTTGAATCGCTCCGGAAATACCAACAGCAATGTATAAATTGGTAGCAACAGGTTTTCCTGTTTGACCAACGTGCTCGCTGTGAGGTCTCCAGCCTAAATCAGAAACTGGTTTAGAACAAGCTGTAGCAGCGCCTAAAACAGCCGCTAAATCTTCAATCAGTCCCCAATTTTCTGGTCCTTTAAGACCACGACCTCCAGATACTACAACATCAGCATCTGCAATCGTTACTTTTCCTGATCCTTTTTCTACCGATTGTACTTTTACGCCAAAATCTGCATCAGAGATAGATGGTGAGAAATCCTCAGTTGCAGAAGCTCCATTGTTTTCGAATATACCAAAACTGTTTTTTCCAATACATAAAACTTTTACATCTGAAGAAATTTCAGTAATGTTGAACGCTTTGTTTGAGAAAGCATTTCTTTTTACTTGAAAAGGAGATAAACTTACTGGTTGTCCTACTACATTCGAAGCAAATCCTGCGTTCAATGCAACAGATACAAGAGGTGCAAGGTATAAACTGTCTGTTGAAGATGACAATAAAATTAATTTTGCACTTTCTTTTTCAGAAGCTTGTTTTATAGCGTCAGCGTAAGCTTTTGCTGTAAAGTTGGCTAATTTATCGTTAGTTACTTTTAATACTTTGTCTACACCGTATTTAGACAATTCAGAAGCATCACTCATGTTGATGGTTAATGCTGTTACGGTTTGGCCTGTTGTTTCGGCTATTTTTTTTGCATAAGAAGCCAATTCGAAAGCGACTTTCTTGAATTTACCTTCTGCTGATTCTGCGTATATTAATATTGACATGATTTTTTGAGTTTAGAAGTTTATAAAGTTTAGAGTTTTGAAAACTGAAAACTGTGACTATAAACTGATTACTAGATTACTTTCGCTTCGTTGTGTAATAAGTTGATTAATTCGTCAAGGTTGTCTGGACTAATTAGTTTTACTGCCGATTTTGGAGCTGGTTTTTCAAATTTAACCGCTTTTGTATTCGCGTCAGCGCTTACTGGCTCAAGAATAGTTAATGCTTTAGTTCTTGCAGTCATAATTCCTCTCATGTTTGGAATACGCAAGTCTTTTTCTTCTACTAATCCTTTTTGACCACCTACGATCAAAGGCAATGTAGTAGTTACTGTTTCTTTTCCACCGTCTATTTCTCTAACTGCAGTAACGTTGTTACCATCAATTTTTAAATCAATACAAGAGTTTACGAAGTTGTCTCCTAAAATTCCTGCAATCATACCTGGAACCATTCCGCCATTATAATCTAATGATTCTCTTCCTGCGATAACTAAATCGTAACTTCCGCTTTTAATTACTTCCGCTAATTGTTTTGCAACAAACATACCGTCAGTTGGGTTGGCGTTAATACGAATCGCTTCGTTTGCACCAATGGCCAATGCTTTTCTTAAAGTTGGTTCTGTATCAGGACCGCCCACATTAACAACAGTTACATTAGCACCTTGTTGCTCTTGAAACCAAATGGCTCTTGTTAAACCAAACTCATCATTTGGGTTGATTACATATTGTACACCGTTAGTGTCAAATTCTGAATCACCATTGGTAAAATTAATTTTCGAAGTAGTATCAGGAACGTGACTGATGCAAACTAATATTTTCATTTCTTTTGTATTTGGTTCTTAAAATCGGAATACAAAATTAGCATAAAATTTGAATTATTTACTATGCGTGCATAATATTTTTACACATTCTGTTTTGCTTTATCAATACTGATGTTTTTTTAGATAGGTGGATAACTTCGTAGTATTAATAAACCTTAGTGGTTTCACGCATTGGTGTTCATATTGTCCAAAAGAATTTACAATATAAATCCTTTTTATGGTCAAGATATAGTTATGAATTGGCTTGGCATTGCTCTGATCTTTATACTTACGCCGTACTTGCGCCGTACATACCCCGTACTTACGTCGTACATACCCGGTAGTAAACAAAATAATTGAGGTCATGTCCATGGATCTGGAATTACTTTGTTATACACTGCATAAAAAAACTACAACTTTTACGATTGTAGTTTTATTTCTTACTTTATTAGTATAGCTCGAATTCAAGACTTTAGTCGGATAGATCAGATAAATTAGTGTTGTCGGAATATGCTATTCCGTTTTAGGGGTTTTTGGTACGGCCGCTACAGTTTTGCTTTTCTTCCAGTTAAAAGATTTTGGGAGGTCGTCACCAAGGAGATAACCCCATGCTTCCAATGGTTCAACTCTATCAAAGATTACTTTTAAAATTGCCATTAAAGGAATAGCAAGGAACATACCCGAAATTCCTGCAACTGCGCCAGCTATTATAATCCCCACTATGGTGGCAATAGAATTTATTTCTACCTTCGAACTGACCACTAATGGGACTAATAGATTATTATCAATGAGCTGCACCACTACATTAACTATTATAATCCCAATGATTATAGAAAGATCGGCTGTGCCAGTGAGCGATGCAATTATACTGAGTAATCCAGCAATAAGTATTCCTATGTAAGGGATTAAATTTAAAAGCCCTGTTATGATACCTAATAATATGGCATATTTTACACCTATAATCCAAAGCCCTAAAGCTGTAAGTCCTGAAACAATCAATAATTCGAAAAGCAGGCCTAAAAGGTAACTTTGTACAGAAATCTTAATGGTATTTAGAATATCTCTAAGCTTTACATGATGTTTTTCATCAAATAATTTACATAGAAAAATCTTGAAATGTGTCCTGTATAATAGTATCAGGAACATATACAAAGGAACAAGAATAATGCTTAATAAAGCATCGGTAAAGGATAGCAGCGTTATTCCAATAATTTGTTTTCCTGTGTCTTGCGATCCGCTGGCTGCATCTTTTACTATTTTGTTTTGTTCTCTCCTACTGAAATTAAAAGTTTCGCTAATATAGGATTGAATGTTATCGTAATGAATAGCTAAATTGCTTTTAATCTTCCCCCAGTCATCTGCCATTATAGCAATTTGTGTAGAAATAAAATAAAATATTCCAACAAAAAGCAGGCTAAATAATAACACCGTAAAAAGCGAAGCAATTACGTTTGGAATATGAAGTTTTACATTTAAAAAGGACACTACTGGTCTGAGTAAAATGGCAAAGAGTAATGCTATCAGTAAAGGTGAGATAATATTCTGACCAATAAAGAATAAAAATCCAAGTCCGATAATGATAATAAGTGAATAGGTAAATTTTGCCAGAAAGGGTTGTTTTTGTGTTGATATCGGCATAATAAAAGTATTTATGTTTAATTAATGTCAACAATTGACCTCAGTATTGTAAATATAGTGATTTAAATAGTGGCTTGATATGGTTTTGCCTATTTAAACTTGCCTAAATCCCAGATGCAATTCTTACTTATTACAATAAAACATATCCAGTTTGAAAAGTAATTGATTGATTAAATCCTCACAATCCTAATTTGTTATATCACCTTTACTTTTTACTTTTCCTGTGTGTTTCTACACACTTAAGCCATGTAAAAACCATACTTGTGCAATACCGGGAAGTAGCTACAAAATATTCAATCCTCCTAATAAAAGCGCAATTTTTAAGATATTTCTTTTCAGATTATACACAATGTTTTATTTGTTATCAGGAAAGAAATGCGAGCTGCTGGGTATGTTTAGCATTTCATCTCTGGAGAAACCGGCTTCTAATATCTGAGTTGTGTCAGTCACTTGTTGGTCAAATTGTGCCAGTATATGTTCTTCATATTGCTCTAGATATTTAATTTTATAGAATTTATTAATTTTTTTTGAAAATCCATTTGAACCTCCTCGTTCTATTTCTCTATGCCTCTTTTCGTTAATATAGTAAACAAAATAATAAAGGTCTGTTCCATCTTCATCATCTGTTTTATGCAAAACATATTTCCCAATAGTTATTTTACCATTGTTTTTAAAGTCTTCTTCTTCGTTATTGGAATTAATGCCTATCCATATTATAAAAAATAAGAAGAATATTGGGATAAGAAAAGGCCTTTCTTTATTCATTTGTTTTAATTTCTATTGCTAAATTACTGGTTATATCGATTTCAATACAAAATAAATCTACTTTACTTGTAATATTCTGACGCTTCTCCATATAATCTAAAATAAATTTATCTTTATACTCATTATATAATCGATAACTAATTTAAAATTTTTATTTTTGCTGTTCAATTTTTACAGAGATACATACATAATATGAGAACGATACAATTTAGAGAAGCCATTTGTGAAGCGATGAGCGAAGAAATGCGTCGCGATGAGTCAGTATACTTAATGGGTGAAGAAGTAGCAGAATACAACGGAGCTTACAAAGCTTCTAAAGGAATGCTAGATGAATTTGGACCAAAAAGAGTTATTGATACGCCTATCGCAGAGCTTGGTTTTGCAGGTATTGCAGTAGGTTCAGCAATGAACGGCTGCCGTCCCATTGTTGAATACATGACTTTCAACTTCTCGTTAGTGGGTATCGACCAGATTATCAATAACGCTGCAAAAATGCGTCAGATGTCTGCGGGTCAATTTCCAATGCCAATGGTTTTCCGTGGACCAACAGCTTCTGCCGGTCAATTGGGTGCAACACACTCTCAGGCTTTTGAAAACTGGTTTGCCAATACTCCAGGTTTGAAAGTAATAGTTCCAAGTACTGTTTATGATGCTAAAGGTTTGCTAAAAGCGGCTATCCGTGATAATGACCCAGTTATTTTCATGGAATCTGAACAAATGTATGGCGATAAAGGTGAAGTGCCTGAGGAAGATTATATCATTCCAATTGGCGTTGCCGATATCAAACGTGCTGGTACTGATGTAACGATTGTTTCTTTTGGTAAAATCATCAAAGAGGCTCATATCGCTGCTGAAGAATTAGCCAAAGAAGGAATCTCTTGTGAAATTATCGATTTGCGTACGGTTCGTCCAATGGATTATGATGCAATTATAACTTCAGTAAAGAAAACAAACAGATTAGTAGTACTGGAAGAGGCTTGGCCTTTTGCTTCAGTTGCTTCTGAAATCACCTATATTGTTCAAGAGCGTGCTTTCGATTTCTTAGATGCACCAATACAAAGAATCACCACTGCCGATACACCGGCTCCATATTCTCCAACTTTACTAAAAGAATGGTTGCCTAATGCACAGGATGTTGTTAAAGCAGTTAAAAAAGTAATGTATAAATAATTGTCAATAATCATTTGTAATTGACAATTAATAAATTAACTATATTTGAAACTTCATCCTTACGATGGAGTTTTTTTTTCCTATGAAGAAAATTTTTACCTTAATCAGTTTGTTGTTTGTTGCAACAATTTTTGCTCAAACAAAAGTAAGTGGAATGGTTTATGACGACATGAACCAAACAATTCCGTATGCAAACATCTGTTTTAAAGGAACTAGAGAATGTGTTACTACCGATGAAAACGGACATTTTTATTTAGAATCTCCTGAAGTTCGTAAAATATTAGTGGTTTCTTATGTGGGTTTTGAACCCAAAGAAATTACACTGGATAAAGCGGTCAATTATAACATGAAAGTTACTTTTGCCAGTGGTAGCGTGCTGACTGAAGTAAAAATTTATGCTGGTAAAACATCCAAAAAGAACAATCCTGCTATCGATATCTTAAGGAAAATATGGGAAAGAAAGCGTAAAAACGGATTGTACCAATTCAATCAATACCAAATGAATAAGTACGAAAAAGTAGAGTTTGACATGAACTCTATCGATTCGGCATTTATGAAAAACAAGGTATTTAAAGGTTTGGAGTTTATTTTCAAACAAATCGATACTTCAAAAATTACAGGAAAAACCTATTTGCCTATCTTCATCAACGAATCGCTTTATGATGTTTATGGAGACAACACAAATGGAAAGAAAAAAGAAGTATTAAAAGCCAATAAAAACTCAGGATTAGGCGACGGTAATGGTGTGGATACTTTTATCAAAGACTTGTATTCTGAATATGATATTTACAACAATTACCTGAATTTCTTCGATAAAAACTTCGTAAGTCCATTGTCGAAAACCGGAATCAATACCTATAATTACGTTTTAGCGGATAGTGCCTATATTGATAAAAAATGGTGTTATAACATTGTGTATTATCCTCGTAGAAAAAACGAATTGACTTTTAAAGGTGATTTTTGGGTAAACGATTCTACGTTTGCCATCAAGAAAATTAATATGGCGGCTTCAAAAAGTGCCAACATCAACTGGGTGAAAGATATTTATATCGAACAAGAATTTGATGTGTTAAATGATTCTGTGTTTCTGCTGAAAAGAGATTATATGATGTCGGATTTTGCCTTAAACAAAAAGGAAAAATCAAAAGGAGTTTACGGAAAACGAACGACTTTATACAGCGATCATAAGTTTAATATTGTCCAGCCAGATAAGTTCTATAAAGACGATGTCAATAATTTTGACCAAAGCGTTTATACAAAATCAGATGAGTATTGGAATGAAAATCGAGGGGAAATACTAAGCAAGGATGAGTTGGGTGTTTATAAAATGCTCGACACACTTAAAACCGTCAAAAAGTTCAAGAAACTGTATAATCTAGCAACTGTTCTGGCTAGTGGTTATATCAATAAAGGCAATATAGATTATGGTCCCATATTCTCCATCTTTGGTTACAACGATGTTGAAGGCCAACGATTGCGATTTGGAGGTAGAACGTACTTTGGGTCAAATGATCCATGGAGAATTCAAGCCTACACCGCTTACGGATTTAAAGACAATAAATTCAAATATGGTGTTTCTGGAAAATGGATGGTCGACAAGAAAAACAGAATTATTATTTCGGGAGGAAACAGACGGGATGTTGAACAAATTGGCGTGAGTCTGACTACTTCAAACGATGTTCTAGGTCGAAGTTTTGCCTCGTCTTCTTTCTTTGCCAGTGGAGATAATAGTAAGTTAACCAATGTGAATTTGACTTCTGTTGCCTTTGAAATAGAACCATGGAAGAATTTGATTTTACAATCCGGATTCTCTTACCGTACACTCGAATCAGCTTCGCCAACGTTTAGCCTGGATTATCTATCGAATGGTATAGTAAAATCGAACATAAAACAATCGGAATTAACACTTGGTTTCGACTATACTCCAAAACGTAAATTAGTTGGTTATGGCGTAGAAAGATTAGAAGTGGATAACAATTACCCAAGAGTTTTTGCCAATTACAGCAAAGGATTGAAAGGATTAATGAATAGTGATTTCGATTATCAGAAAGTGCAGTTGTATTACCGCCAACCTATATTTTTAGGAGGAATGGGGCGTTTGTTTACCACTTTTGAAGTAGGTAAGATTTTCGGAACCGTACCTTTGGGATTAATGGCTGTTGTGCCAGGAAATCAGTCGTATTTCGTGATTGATAACACGTACAATCTGATGAATTACTATGAGTTTGTAACAGATCAGTACACTTCGTTGCATTTGGAACACCACTTTAATGGCCGAATTTTCTCTAGAATTCCATTTATGAAAAAACTAAATTGGAGAGAAATTGTCGGGATTAAAGCGGTTTACGGAAGTGTTTCCGATGAAAATAGAGCCATCAACGTATCAGGATTAGATTATCTTGCGCCAGTAAAAGGCTATTGGGAATACCATGCGGGTGTGGCGAATATCTTCAAAGTATTGAGAATCGATTTTGCATGGAGAGGTAGTTATTTGGATTTACCTGATGCCAAAAGATTTGGTGTTAAAGCTTCTTTTGGATTTTATTTCTAATGGAACAAGCCATTCAATATTTGTGTGAAAAAGATGCTATTTTCAAAGATATCATCGATGTCTATGGATTGCCAGTCATTCCATCACGACCGCAAGGCTTTGAAACTTTAGTGTTGCTAATATTAGAGCAACAGGTTTCTATCGATTCGGCGAAAGCCACCTTTTTAAAAATAAGAGCAAAAGTGACTGTTTTTGAACCTGAAATCTTGCTTTCTGTTTCCGATGAAGACTTTAGAAGTCTTGGTGTAAGTCGGCAGAAAACCAAATATATAAAATGTCTTTCCGAAGCGGTTATCGAAAAAAGCCTTGTTTTAGAAAGTTTGGCGGCAAAATCTGCACAAGAAGTTCGTGATGAATTAATCAAAATAAAAGGCATTGGAAATTGGACCATCGATGTGTATTTGATGTTCTGTTTGCAAACTCCCGATGTTATGCCTTTTGGAGATGTAGCTATTGTAAATACCATAAAAGAATTACTTGATATTCACGACAAACCAGACATGGAAGTCTACGCTCAAAATTGGGCGCCACATAGAACTTTGGCTTCCTTTTTACTTTGGCATTACTATCTTCAGAAAAGAGGCAGAAAAATCACATATCAGTACTAAAAATTAATAAACTCTTTACATAGAATACTTGCAATACCATTTTTTTGCAGTACTTTTGCACCCTCAAAAAATGTAAAAGATATAGAAATGACAGCTGATAAAGTAAAAACTTTCGACGTTTTAGTTGAAATTCCAAGAGGAAGCAGAAATAAATACGAGTACGATTTCGAATTAAAAAGAATGCGTTTCGATCGTATGTTGTTTTCTTCGATGATGTACCCAGCAGACTATGGTTTTATCCCTGAAACGCTAGCTTTAGACGGAGATCCGTTAGATGTATTAGTATTGGTTACCAAGCCAACTTTTCCTGGTTGTGTGATTGAAGTAAAACCAATTGGTGTTTTCCACATGGCAGACGATAAAGGACCAGATGAAAAAATAATCTGTGTACCAGTTTCTGATCCAATTTGGAATTCTTTAAACGATTTAAGTGATATTAATTCTCACCTTTTGAAAGAAATCGAGCATTTCTTCCAAGTATACAAAGATTTGGAAAACAAACAAGTTGATGTAGAAGGATGGGGTGATGTTAAAGAAGCACAAAGAATTATTTCAGAATGTGTAAAACGTTTTGAGGATATTGAAAATAAACCGGAAGGATTATTCAGTATTAAATAATTGTTCAGAACATAGTTTATTAAAAAAGCAGCATTTTAATTAAAATGTTGCTTTTTTATTTATTTTGGTTTTATATATTTACTAAAATTAATAACTAACCAAAAACAGATTATGAATTCAATGATGATTTACGTGCCAATAGTTATGGCATTGATTGGGCTCGCTTTTATGGCAGCAAAAAGAGCTTGGGTTCTCAAGCAAGATGCCGGTGACGGTAAAATGAAAGAAATTTCAGATCATATCTACGAAGGAGCATTGGCTTTCTTAAAAGCAGAGTATAGGTTATTAGCCATATTTGTAGTATTGGCAAGTGCTGTTTTAGCAGGGATTTCTTTTATTGTTCCTACAACACATATATTAATTGTTGTTGCTTTCGTTTTTGGTGCCTTTTTCTCGGCTTTGGCTGGGAATATGGGGATGAAAATCGCTACAAAAACGAATGTTAGAACAACACAGGCTGCTCGTACTAGTTTGCCACAAGCCTTAAAGGTTTCTTTTGGTGGTGGAACTGTAATGGGGTTAGGCGTTGCTGGTTTGGCTGTTTTAGGTCTAACTGGTTTCTTTATTTTCTTTTTTAATTATTTTATGGGAGGGGTTTGGACTTCATCTGAAGATATGACTAAAGTTTTAGAAACATTAGCTGGTTTTTCTCTTGGAGCAGAATCTATCGCATTATTCGCACGTGTAGGTGGTGGTATTTATACTAAAGCTGCCGATGTTGGTGCCGATTTAGTTGGTAAAGTTGAAGCTGGAATTCCAGAAGATGATCCACGTAATCCTGCTACAATTGCAGATAATGTTGGAGATAACGTAGGTGACGTTGCAGGTATGGGTGCCGATTTATTCGGATCGTATGTAGCAACAGTTCTTGCAGCTATGGTTTTGGGTAACTATGTGATCAAAGATATGGGTGGAAAAATTGAAGATGCTTTCGGTGGAATTGGCCCAATCTTATTACCAATGGCTATCGCTGGTTTCGGTATTTTATTCTCTATCGTCGGAACTATGTTGGTCAAAATCACAAGTGATGACGCCAAAGAAGCACAAGTACAAAAAGCTTTAAATATCGGAAACTGGGTTTCTATCGTTTTAACAGCAATTGCTTGTTTCTTTTTGGTGCAACATATGTTACCAGAAGTGATGAAAATGACTTTCTTCGGAGAAGGTTTACAAGATATTTCATCAATGAGAGTTTTCTATGCAACTCTTGTGGGATTGGTTGTTGGAGGAGCAATTTCTTCAGTAACAGAATACTACACAGGTTTAGGTACAAAACCAGTCTTGGCTATTGTACAAAAATCTTCTACTGGAGCAGGAACAAACGTAATTGCAGGTTTAGCAACGGGGATGGTTTCTACATTTCCAACGGTTTTAATCTTTGCAGCAGCTATTTGGTCTTCTTATGCTTTGGCTGGATTCTACGGTGTGGCTTTAGCAGCTTCTGCTATGATGGCTACTACTGCGATGCAATTAGCGATTGATGCTTTTGGGCCAATTTCTGATAACGCTGGTGGAATCGCTGAAATGAGCGAATTACCAAAAGAAGTTCGTACTAGAACAGATATTTTAGATTCTGTTGGTAACACAACAGCTGCAACTGGAAAAGGTTTTGCTATTGCTTCGGCGGCATTGACTTCTTTGGCATTATTTGCGGCGTATGTTACTTTTACAGGAATTGATGGAATTAATATTTTTAAAGCGCCAGTTTTAGCGATGTTATTTGTGGGTGGTATGATTCCTGTAGTTTTCTCTGCATTAGCGATGAATTCTGTAGGTAAAGCAGCTATGGACATGGTGTATGAAGTACGTCGTCAGTTTAAAGAAATTCCAGGAATTATGGAAGGAACTGGAAAACCAGAATACGGAAAATGTGTAGAGATTTCTACAAAAGCAGCATTACGTGAAATGATGTTGCCAGGTGTTTTAACTATTGGTTTCCCAATAGCAATTGTATTATTAGGATTAGTGGTTTACGGAGACAATCACCAATTGATCGCTGAAATGTTAGGAGGTTATATGGCTGGAGTTACTGTTTCTGGTGTGCTTTGGGCTATTTTCCAAAACAATGCTGGTGGTGCTTGGGATAATGCTAAAAAATCTTTCGAAGCTGGAGTTATGATCAATGGTGAAATGACATACAAAGGTTCAGATGCGCACAAAGCAGCGGTAACTGGAGATACTGTTGGAGATCCTTTCAAAGATACTTCTGGGCCATCTATGAACATTTTAATTAAATTGACTTGTTTGATCGGTTTAGTAATGGCACCAATTTTAGGTAACGGTGGAAGTCATGCAGGAGCAAAAGAAATGAAATGTACCATGATTGAAATGTCTTCTTGCAAAGCAGAGGCTGGAATGATGGGCAAATGTGATATGTCTAAAATGGCTGTAATAACCAAAGAAGAATGCGCAAAAATGTGTGATAGCTTAGGATGTACCGCAGAGCAAAAAGAAATGTGTTTGTCTCATTATGATGAAAACGGAAAATTTATTGCTACAAAAGACAAAGCTTGTTGTGCTAAAGTAACAACTGAAAAGCAAGTTAGAGTTGACATTCAAAATGAAGATGGAAAAGCAAAAGCTACAGTAACCACTTCTGAAAACGGAAAAGAGAATACACAGGTATTTGAAGGTTCGTTAGAAGAAGTAAAAGCTAAAGTAGACGCTTTGAAATAATCGTTTTGAATAGTATAAAAAAAGCCACGAGAAATCGAGGCTTTTTTCTTTTTATCTGTATTGGAAAGTTTAAAACAATCCGTTTATTTCTGCATCAATTCGGTTGATAATTAATCCTAAATCCTCAGGATTGTCAACAAAATTAATATTGTCTACATCAATAATTAATAATTTTCCTTTGTCATACGTTTGAATCCAAGCTTCGTAACGTTCGTTCAAACGACTCAAATAATCAATTGAAATTGTATTTTCATATTCACGTCCGCGTTTGTGAATTTGATCCACTAAATTAGGAATAGAACTTCTTAAATAAATTAATAAATCGGGTGCTTTTACTAGTGATTCCATCAATTCAAATAATGAAATATAATTCTGAAAATCACGATTCGTCATCAATCCCATCGCATGAAGGTTGGGCGCAAAAATATGAGCATCTTCATAAATCGTTCTGTCCTGAATGATTTTTTTACCGCTTTCACGAATTTGCAATATTTGACGGAAACGACTGTTCACGAAATAAATCTGTAAGTTAAAACTCCAACGCTCCATTTGGTGATAAAAGTCATCCAAATAAGGATTGTCAACCACATCTTCAAAATGCGGTTCCCATTTGAAATGTTTCGCCAGAAGCTTTGTCAATGTTGTTTTTCCCGCGCCTATGTTCCCTGCTACTGCTATATGCATTATGGTAAATTGATTTTATAATTGGTAATTCCTTCGTTGGTAAAAATAGCTAAATTTTGGTTTTTGTAGCTAAAACTTTTATAGCTTTTTTCGATATTATTTACAGGGACCGTTTTATTTTTCTCAACATCAAATATATAGAGGATTTCACCTTTTTGAAACAAAATTATTTTTTCATCGGCTATAAAAACTGAATCATAATCCGGAATTTGGGCTAATAATTTTTTCTTTCCAAAAATATCAGCGCTATAAAATTGGTTGCTGTCATCTATCCAATAAAAATAATTAAAATCGGAAGTGTAATTTCTTATGTTTTTATCAAAAGGCAATCCAATGGTTTGATAACTGTTTGTTAAAAAATTATACAGACCCAATTGCTGATTCATGCTATTGAAAACCCAAAGATTGTTTTGGGAAGAAATCCCAATTGCTGTAGGAACAATGCCTTCTGGTTTTTCCGAAAAATTAATTTTCTGTACTTCGCTCAACTGATTGTCTAAGGAAATAACGGTGTTGAAATTCTCGTAAAAAAGAACAATGCGCAGCGGATTATGAATGTCGACTTTGGTTATTTTTCCTAACGATACATTTTTGTATTGAACAAACTCCTTGTCTTTAATCTTGAAAAAAACATTGCTTTTGATGAAATATTGATAGCCATAAGAATCTTCTCCAATAAATTCATCTGCGGCAACAAACTGTGAACTCATTTGTGAAGCCACAGGATTTGTATACTGTCCGTGAGCAAAAACAGAACAGAGAATAATGATGATGAATGTCAACTTTTTCATAAAAGCTAAGTTACAATTAAACTTTAGTAAAAAATAATTTGGCACTTTTTATTTGATTGACTTTTTGGTAACTATTTTTACTTCAATGAGTTGAAATGCATTGATTCTAAATGGCAAAATATATTTTTTGTAAGAATAATTTTGTGTTATTTCCGTTTTCTACTTATGAAAACCATTTATACATTAATTTTCTTTTTCGCACTTTCAAATGCCATTATAGCCCAAGAAATTTCAGGGGTTGTTTTGGATAGTGTTTCTAAAAAACCTTTAGAATTAGCGAGTGTTACTTTGAATAAAACCAATCAAGGTGTTTATTCGGATGCTCAGGGTAAATTCAATATAAATTTAATCAAAGCAAATGATTATTTATTGATTTCTTATTTGGGTTATAACTCAAAGAAGCTTACTACAGCTGATTTTTTGAAAGCAAAAAAGAATAATACTATTTTTTATTTAAGTCCAATAACTGAAGAACTTCATGAAGTTTTGGTTCAAAGAAAAAAAATAAATCACGGCTGGGCTAAAACCATTAAATCCAAAAGAGAAAATACGCAATATTTCGGTTTTCAATTTGGAACTGAAAACTGTACTTATGTTGAGAATCCGGATCGAAAACAAGGGAAAATAAAAGCAGTTGTATTAGATCTTAGAAAAGTAGCTGAGTTTAATAAAGATAATCCGAAATGGAAATTAGATTATATATCAGCTTTTAAAATCAAGTTTTACAAATTGGATGGTTTAACAAATAAACCCGGTGAAGAATTATATGATAAGGATATTATAATTGAACCTGGAAACAAAACTCAAAATTTAAGTATTGATGTCGATTCTTTAAATATTAAGTTTCCAGTGGAAGGGATTTGTATTGGTGTTGAAATTATCAATACAAAATACACCAATCCCAAAAAAGTATTCGCAACGATTGGACCAGATATCAATTTTACTGAAAATCAAGAAATGCATCCTAGAATGTCTTGGTGTAGATTTAGAACTGAAGATAAGTATGAGTTTATATCTTCCTCTTTAAATGAAGACCGTAAAGGCAGAAAGTACAATATGATGATTGTTGATTTAATCGTGAATCCCGAAAAAAAATAAAGCAGATAATTTGATGTTTTGGTTGCTTAGAAGGATAATGGATTGGGAAATGTTCAGTGAGCACTCAGAATAGTGTATTAGCTTGTTTATTTAACAATCCTTTAGTA
>JBDTNG010000101.1:0-5183 GCA_039933895.1 Flavobacterium sp.
CAAGTTGAAATCGTTTCAAAAACCGGTTTTAATCATCCAGGGAAAACAAGACATTATTAGCAATGAAATAGGAGAATTGGCTAAAAAAACATTCCCGAATTCAAAACTAATCCTGCTCGAAAACTCTAAACATTATGGTTGGCTTGACGCCGAAGAAAAGTATTTCGGTTCAATCGATGATTTTTTAAAATCGTAAAAAATGATATCAAATAAACAAAGGCTCCTCAATTTGACGGGCCTTTTTTCTTTTCCCTCATAACTTCTCCCTTATAACTTCTCCCTTATAACTTCTCCCTTCCAACTCATAACTACTTCCTCACCTCCCGCAACACCGCATTCTCAATCCTCAACACCTTAATTTCCGCCTCCAATTCCGCAATTCGCTTATCCTTCCCCGAAATCATATCGTGTTGAACCGTAAATTCACTCGGCAGCTTATTCGCCATATCCTGAAAAAAATTGTGCTTCACAGCATAACAAATATCAATCAGAATACACGTCTGAATACTCTGATTCATCAGGTAACCTACAATCGAAACATCACCTCGGCCCACGCCTCTTGCCAGTGTCGCCTGACTAATCCTATGTTCTGTCAGGTATTCTTTAATCAATTTCCCCGTATCAATGTTGTGTACACTCGCTAACATAACTATCTGTTTTTTAAAAAACCAATGTAAGAAAAATATGATATTTAAATAACTGGCAATTAGTTAAAGATGCGTTAACTTTCCGTCAGTTGAAACTCATACTCATAAGGAACAAACAAACTTTAGTACGATACAGATTAATTTTCGTTCAAAACAAATAAACATCCATTCGAAACACATTAATTTCCATTTGAAACAAATAAATACTTATTCAAAACACATTAATTTTCATTCGGAACAAATAAATATTTATTCATAATAAACGAATATTCATATAGGAAACATTAACTTTCATCAAAATAATGTTTTAGTGCTATTGGGTTTTAACGGGAAGTAATTAAATCTTACTTTTGCAAAAGCATATACATTCACAATTCACCGCATCTTGAAAACAATCCTCCACAGAAACACTCAAATCGCTTATTCCGAAACCGGAAAAGGAACCGCCATGGTTTTATTACACGGTTTTTTAGAAAATTCGACCATGTGGGATTCATATCTAGAGGCGTTTGCCAAAAAATACCGCGTCATCACCATAGACTTATTAGGCCACGGTCAAACCGAATGTCTCGGATACATCCACACCATGGAAGATATGGCCGATGCCGTGCATGCGGTTTTGAGCGAATTAAACATTCGAAAAGCACTATTTGTAGGACATTCTATGGGCGGTTATGTGGCGTTGACTTTCGCCGAATTGTATCCAGATGTAGTAAAAGGAATAGTCCTTTTGAATTCAACTTCTTATGCAGATAGTGACGAACGCAAAGTCAACCGAGATCGCGCTGTTTTATGTGTCAAAAAAGACTATACTTCCTTCATCCGAATGTCAATTGCCAATTTATTCAGCGAAGACAACCGTGAAAGATTAGACCATGAAATCGAACATGTAAAACTAGAAGCATTAAAAACACCGTTACAAGGGATTGTTGCCGCACTCGAAGGCATGAAAGTTCGTAAGGATCGTGAAGTACTTTTGCATCTTTCTCCTTTTCCGATGTTATTAATTTTGGGTGAAAAAGATCCTGTACTGAATTTCGAAGAGAACAAAAAACAAATCGAAGGCACAAACGTTCAGTTTTATTCATTCCCTGACGGACATATGAGTCACATCGAAAACAAAGACCAATTGGAACCGATCTTATTGAATTTCTTCAAAACAGTCTAGACAATTTCACTGTCATTGCCAGTTCCGATAGCTATCGGGACGACGTAGCGAACAAAGCGTAGTTAATCTCTTCTCTTTCTTCTTGACTCTTATCCCTTCTCCTCAAAAGGAATCTCCTCATTTAAAATCTCATTGATTAGGACAATGATTTCGGTTTTAAATGCTTCTAAAATCTCTGGCGTAATAGTGGTAAAGAGCTCTTTTTCTTCTTTAATTCCAAAAGGCAGAAAACCACCTCTCATGTTTTTGAACGAAATAATTCCAGCTTCTATTTCTAAACCTCGAGCTTGTTCTTCATACATAAAAGCATAACACAACAACTGAATAATCTTGTCATTTTTAATGTCTAATGTCAGTCCGTTCCAGTCTTTCAATTGCACCTGGTTCTTCTCAACCTTACCCGTTTTGTAGTCTATGATTCGGAGTTTGTTGTTTCTGATTTCAATTCGGTCAACATTACCCGCTATTTTAATGGGGAAAGGCAAACGTTTGTCTTCTAAAATTCTTTCTAAGGAAACCTCCAAAGCCAAGATTTTAACTACATCTCCATTCTCAATGCTTCTTTTTTCTTCATTCAGAAAATTGAAAACATTGCGTTTGGCTACTTCAAAAGCCAAAAGGTTTTTCCCCTTTTTCACTTCGCCTTCTTTGTAAATCTCTTTGAATTGTTTCAATACTTCTGCATTGGCACTGACCAACATCAGATCTAAATCGTCAATCGACAAAAATTTATCAACTACTGGTTTGTATAATTCTTCCAAGGTTTCGTGGATAATAGTTCCAAGAGTATTCAATGCAATATTCTCTTCCACTTCTTCCGATTCACGGATAGAAAGCACCCTTTGAAAATAGAACTGAATTGGATTCCTTACATACGATGTTAATGCAGAAGGCGAAAACCCTTTTCCAGTAGCAATCTCTTTCAATCGATGCACCACCGTTTCAGACTTAGGAACACTAATAGGTTCGTAAGCAATGGTTGGCACATTCGGCTGAATAATCTCATGCGTGAGATTGTGAAGCTTTTGCTTTTCGACTTCCAATTGTGTGATGAAACGACTTTTTTCACCACCATCTAAACCGTCACTTTCGGTATTATAAAGCAAATAAATGTTTTTGGCGCGTTGCAACAAGTGATAAAAGTGGTACGTATAAATAGCATCTTTTTCTTTAAACGTTGGCAATCCCAATTCGCGTTTTACATCATAAGGTACAAACGAATTGATTGATTTTCCAGCTGGAAATTTACCTTCATTCAAAGAAGTGATGATGACCGTTTCAAAATCGAGCACACGACTTTCCAAAACCCCCATGATTTGCAATCCGGACAATGGTTCTCCTTCGAAAGAAACCTCAGCCACATCGATTACTTGTTTGTAAATCGCCTGTAAGGTCTCAACAGAATCAATATAAGGATTTTTGGCGCAATAGGTAATGAGTTTGTTAATGACTTTATAAATCGAATACAAGAAGGTTTTAACCACTTTATCTTCTTCCGAATTGGAATCTAAATTCGATTTGATGATAAGTAAAATAGAAGACAGTAATTCTAAAACTTCCATCGGTGTTTTATCCCACTTCTGAAAGAGCAAATCGAACAATTCGTTTTTTCTTTCATGTAAAGAAATCACTTTTTGATGTGTGATAAATGTATAATTGTTCTTCTTGATGGTATCCACCAAATGAGAGGCAAAAACATAGGATTCAATAATGGGATTCGACAGCACATCCAAAACATCTTTGTAATAAAAAACATAACTGGTTTCACTTCTGTTTAATGCATTGTTGTGCATTTTAAAAAGCTTGGCAATCAGTAGTTGTATGGGGTTGTTTTTACTCGAATAACCCATGGTGATATTTAGACTTCCAACGCTTTCAGGTAAAGAATGCAATACAGGAATCAGCATGCTCTCTTCTCCTAAGACAATTGCAACTTTATCCAAAGCCGTTTGAGACTCATTCAAAAGAATACTATCAATAATACTCGAAGTGATCTTGGCTTGACCAATAGATTTAGCGGTTCCAATGATTTGAATGTTTTTAGTAGCAGAAAAATCGCGTGCAATCCATTCAAACGGATTGGTTTTGTAATGCTCCCAAGTCTTTTTGAACCTGCGAATAAACAATCCGGCATCGTGAGAAACATCATTTAAAAAGGTTTCATCAATATCCCAATAAATAGTCGCTTGGTTGGTATAAATTAATTGTTGAATGATTTTTTCTTCCGCTTGATTTAGCGCATTAAATCCTGCAAAAACCAATTTAGCATCAGCCAGGGTGTTTGAAAAATTAGTAAGATTGCCAACTGCTTCGCGATAAATTAAACCTTGGTAACCAATTCCTTTGTTTTTTAGATGACTGTACAACGCATCA
Organism: Flavobacterium sp.; assembly: GCA_039933895.1. Taxonomy (GTDB): domain Bacteria; phylum Bacteroidota; class Bacteroidia; order Flavobacteriales; family Flavobacteriaceae; genus Flavobacterium. Next base: position 4,189 of record JBDTNG010000101.1, read on the forward strand.
TAATACAAGGGAAGTAATTTCCAAAACTCTAAATAATTATCAATCAATTTGGTTTTATCTTCTACTTCAATTCCCCAACGTTTAATTACTTCTATATCCTGAAGATAAGAGAAAACATGTTTGGGTTCTAAAAGATAACGGTCAATTTCATTAAAATCCTGGAGTAGTGTCTTGGCCCAATTGGAAAATTGTTCGAAAGACTGCTGCTTTTCCTTTTTGGTAAGGGACAAATAAACTTCATAAAATTCGAAAAGCAATTCTATAGCATCGATGGAACGAATGGCAGATAGCTCTTGGATAAAATCTTCAATACTTTTTATTTCTGGCGCGAAAGTATACTGAGGCAACTTCTTTTTAAAAGCTTCCTGTAGAAAAATTTTAGCTCTTTTGTTCGGTAAAATAATGGTCGTTTTCGAAAGATTTGAAGATTCGTTCGAAAGCAATTGTGCCACTAAAATTTCAAGAAAAGAAGAATTTGTCATTTTATAAAAATAAAAAAACGTCCCGATAAATCGGGACGTTTTCAAATATATTTTAGAAAGAAATTATTTTACTAATTTCACTTCTACTCTTCTATTTTGAGCTTTACCAGCTTTAGTTTTGTTAGTTGCAATTGGTTTAGATTCACCAAAACCAGCTGAACTTAATCTTGAAGCTTCAACACCGTTTTCGATTAAATAATTTTTAACCGCAGCAGCTCTATCTTCAGATAATTTTTGGTTAGCAGCATCTTTACCATCGCTATCAGTGTGACCTTCAATTGAGAAGTTAGAAGAAGGATATTCTTTTAAGATCGCAACAATTGATTGTAATACTGGGTAAGTTTGTTGTTGGAAAGTCGCTTTAGCAGAGTTGAACAAGATAGTTTTAGCATAGTCATTTAATCTTTTGATTACGTCTTCGCTTACTTCAGGACAACCATTGTTTGCTACAGTACCTTTAACATCTGGACATTTGTCGTCTTTATCTAAAACGCTATCTCCGTCAGTATCTGG
>JBDTNG010000102.1:0-13811 GCA_039933895.1 Flavobacterium sp.
TGAATTAAGTAATATTAGTATTGTTTTCAATGGTTTTGAAAGTAAAGCCAAATACGGATATGGTTACGCTTATGGTTACGGATATGGTAGCTACGCAAATGGTTATCATGAAGTAGAAAAACCAGTTAATCCTATACGCGCTTTTATTGAAAAAATATTCAAAAAATAATTAATGAAAAATAATTCAACAAAAATATTAATAACGGGAGGTGCCGGTTTTATTGGTTCAAACCTTTGTGAGTATTTTTTAAATAAAGAATATACGGTTGTCTGTTTGGATAATTTTGCTACAGGACATCGTCATAATATTGCGCATTTAATTCAAAATGACAAATTCACACTAATTGAAGGAGATATTCGTAATTATTCCGATTGTCAAAAAGCAGTTGAAGGGGTTCAGTATATACTTCATCAAGCCGCTTTAGGCTCAGTGCCAAGATCTATTGCAGATCCAATTACTTCAAATGATGTAAATGTTTCTGGGTTTTTAAATATGTTATCTGCGGCAAAAGAAGCGAATGTAAAACGATTCATTTATGCAGCAAGTTCTTCGACTTATGGAGATTCTGAATCTTTGCCTAAAGTTGAAGACGTGATTGGGAAACCACTTTCACCTTATGCGATTACAAAATATGTAAACGAACTTTATGCAGATATTTTTAGTAAAACATACGGAATTGAAACTATCGGATTGCGTTACTTTAATGTTTTCGGAAGAAAGCAAGATCCTAAAGGAGCTTATGCTGCTGTAATTCCAAAATTTGTGATGCAATTCATGAATTATGAAAGCCCAGTGATTAATGGTGATGGAAATTTTTCTCGTGATTTTACTTACATTGATAATGTGATTCAAATGAATGAGTTGGCCATGACTACTCAAAATCCAGAAGCTGTAAATACGGTTTACAATACGGCTTTTGGAGATAGAACTACGTTGAATGATTTGATTAAATATTTACAAAATAGTTTGGCTGAATTTGATGCTAAAATTGCTGATGTAAAAATTATCTATGGACCAAATCGTATTGGCGACATTCCTCATTCATTAGCAAGTATTGAAAAGGCAAAAAATAGTTTAGGTTACAACCCACAATTTTCTTTACAGCAAGGATTGAAAGAGGCTGTTAAGTGGTATTGGGAAAATTTAAAATAAGAAAATGAAGATAGCGGTTATAGGTTTAGGATATGTTGGGTTACCATTAGCAAGATTATTTGCTACCAAATATGATGTAGTTGGTTTCGATATTAATACAAAAAGAGTAGCTGAACTTAATGCTGGTTTAGATACTACTTTGGAAATAAGTGAAGAATTATTGCAATCTGTTTTGAAAACTGAAAATTCAACTCAAATTGGATTATTTTGTTCTACCGAAATAGAAGATATAAAAGACTGTAATTATTATGTAGTTACAGTTCCTACTCCGGTTGATAAAAACAACAAACCAGACTTAACGCCATTGTATAAATCAAGTGAAACCGTTGGGAAAATACTTAAAAAAGGAGATATTGTTATTTATGAATCTACTGTCTATCCTGGAGTCACTGAAGAAGAATGTGTTCCAGTTTTAGAACGTGTGAGTGGATTACAATTTAATGTCGATTTTTTCGCAGGTTATTCACCAGAAAGAATAAATCCGGGAGATAAAGAACATACCGTTGAAAAAATTCTAAAAGTAACTTCAGGATCAACGCCTGAAATAGGAATAAAAGTAAACGAATTATACAAATCAGTTATTACGGCTGGAACGCATTTAGCACCGACTATCAAAGTGGCTGAAGCTGCCAAAGTAATTGAAAATTCACAGCGTGATATTAACATTGCCTTTGTAAACGAATTGTCTAAAATATTTAATATTTTAAATATTGATACACAAGATGTTTTGGAAGCTGCAGGAACCAAATGGAATTTTTTACCTTTCAAACCTGGTTTGGTGGGTGGACATTGCATTGGAGTAGATCCTTATTATTTGGCACAAAAAGCACAAGAAATGGGTTATCATCCTGAAATTATTTTGGCAGGAAGACGACTCAATGATAGTATGGGAGAATATGTTGCTTCGCAAGTGGTCAAGCTAATGATCAAAAAAGGCATATCAATAAACGGTGCCCAATTGATTATGCTAGGTATTGCTTTTAAAGAGAATTGCCCAGATGTTAGAAATACGAAAATTGTTGATGTGATTGCTTCTCTGAAGGAATATGGAATTGAAGTTGCGATATATGATCCTTGGGTAAATCCTGAGGAAGTGATGCACGAGTACGGTTTACTAACCACCACTCAATTACCAACTACCACTTTTGATACTATAGTTTTAGGAGTGGCTCACAATGAATTTTTAACAGCTGATTTAAAATCACTGCAAAAAGAAAATTCAGTAATATATGATGTTAAAGGAGTTTTAGGCAGTCATGTCGATGGAAAACTTTAATTTTGTTTAAATTTTAAATTAATCTAAAACTAGATTTAGAAGAAAATATAATAATGAAAATTAACTCAATTTGTTGCATTGGAGCTGGTTATGTTGGGGGTCCAACGATGGCTGTCATTGCTCAAAAATGTCCTGGTATTAAAGTTACTGTTGTCGATTTAAATGAATCGAGAATTGAAGCTTGGAATGATGCCAACCTAGAGAATTTACCAGTGTATGAGCCAGGTTTAGATGCTGTTGTTGCCGATGCAAGAGGAAGAAACTTATTTTTTTCAACAGATGTTGACAAAGCTATAGACGAAGCTCAGATGATTTTTATATCGGTAAATACACCCACTAAAAATTATGGTGCTGGTAAAGGAATGGCGGCCGATTTGAAATATATCGAATTGTGTGCCCGTCAAATTGCAAGAATTTCAAAGCAAGATAAAATTGTGGTCGAAAAATCAACCTTGCCAGTTCGTACTGCCGAAGCCATTAAAAATATTTTAGATCATACAGGAAATGGAGTTCAATTTCAGATTTTATCCAATCCAGAATTTTTAGCGGAAGGAACGGCTGTCCCAGATTTACATAATCCTGATCGAGTACTTATTGGTGGGGATACAACTTCAGCTGGAAAAGAAGCCATTCAGGCATTGGTAGATATTTATGCCAATTGGGTTCCGGCAGCTAAAATTTTAACGACAAATGTTTGGTCGTCAGAGTTATCTAAATTAACAGCTAATGCTTTTTTAGCACAAAGAGTTTCTTCTATTAACGCTATTTCTGAGCTGTGTGAAAAAACGGGTGCCGATGTTTCTGAAGTATCAAAAGCCATTGGTATGGACGCAAGAATTGGTTCTAAATTCTTAAAAGCGTCTGTTGGTTTTGGAGGTTCTTGTTTCCAAAAAGACATTCTTAATTTGGTTTACATTGCAAAATCATACGGTTTACACGAAGTAGCCGATTATTGGGAACAGGTTATTATAATGAACGACCATCAAAAAAATCGTTTTTCTAAAAATATTGTCAAGACATTATACAATACAGTTTCAGGAAAAAAAATAGCACTTTTGGGTTGGGCGTTCAAAAAAGATACCAACGATACAAGAGAATCTGCAGCCATTTCGGTGGCTTCTAATTTAATTGCAGAACAAGCAAATGTTGCTGTTTATGATCCAAAAGTTACAGAAAAACAAATTACAGCAGATTTAGTAGCTTTAGATACTGATGAATTAAAACGTATTAAAGTGATGACCAATCCTTATGAGGTTTGCGAAGCGGCTCATGCCATTGCAATTCTGACTGAATGGGATGAGTTTAAAACATACGATTGGCAAAAAATATACGATGCAATGTTGAAGCCAGCATTTATTTTTGATGGTAGAAACATTTTAGATAAACAACAAATGAAAGCGATCGGATTTACCTATATTGCAGTAGGGAGTTCAAAATAATTACAAAGATGAAAAATATATTAATCACAGGAGGAGCTGGATTTATTGGCTCACATGTTGTTAGACGTTTTGTTCAGAATTATCCAAATTATCATATTTTTAATTTAGATGCTTTGACATATGCCGGAAATTTAGAAAATATAAAAGATATCGAAAACGCTCCAAATTATACTTTTTTAAAAGGAGATATTGTTGATGAAGCTTATATTAACAATATTTTTGAAAAATATAAATTTGATGGTGTTTTGCACCTTGCTGCCGAATCACATGTAGATCGTTCTATCGAAGATCCATTGTCGTTTGTGAAAACAAATGTAATTGGTACGATGAATTTGCTAAATGCTGCTCGTAAATTATGGAAGGACAATATGGAAGGCAAACGTTTTTACCATATTTCAACTGATGAGGTTTATGGTTCGCTTGGCGCCGAAGGTTTATTTACCGAAACAACTTCTTATGATCCTAATTCACCTTATTCTGCTTCAAAAGCAAGTTCAGATCACTTTGTAAGAGCTTACGGAGAAACTTACGGATTGCCTTATGTTTTAACAAACTGTTCAAACAATTACGGACCTTTTCATTTTCCAGAAAAATTAATTCCATTATTCATTAATAATATCATCAATAACAAACCTTTACCAGTATATGGTGACGGGAATTATACGCGCGATTGGTTATTTGTAAAAGACCATGCCGTTGCTATTGATTTGGTTTTCCACGATGGTAAAAATCATGAAACTTACAATATTGGTGGTTTCAATGAATGGAAAAATATCGATTTAGTAAAACTACTTTGTAGTGTAATGGATAAAAAATTAGGTCGTTCAGAAGGAGAATCAGCCCAGTTGATTACTTATGTAAAAGACCGTCCAGGACACGATTTGCGCTATGCTATCGATGCGTCTAAAATCAACAGAGAATTAGGATGGAAACCATCTGTTACTTTTGAAGAAGGGCTAGAACAAACAATAGATTGGTATTTGGCGAATACAGATTGGTTAAATAATGTGACTTCGGGAGAATACGCGAAGTATTATGAAAAACAATACAATTAATTTTTTCAAGATATGAAAGGAATAATATTAGCAGGAGGTTCTGGAACAAGATTACACCCTTTAACACAAGTGGTGTCTAAACAATTACTTCCTATTTACGATAAACCCATGATTTATTACCCGTTATCGGTATTGATGTTAGCAGGGATTAAAGAAATTTTGATTATTTCAACGCCACAGGATTTGCCTAATTTCAAACGTTTGTTTGGAGATGGAAGTCAAATTGGATTGACACTTTCGTATGTAGAACAACCTTCACCGGACGGATTGGCACAAGCCTTTATTTTAGGAGAAGAATTTATTGGCGGTGATGATGTCTGTTTGGTTCTTGGAGATAATATTTTTTATGGTGCAGGGTTGCAAACACTCTTAAATAACGCAGTTAATATTGTTTCTGAGAAGAAAGAGGCTGTTGTGTTTGGGTATTATGTTGATGATCCGGAACGTTATGGTGTAGCTGAATTTGACGCCAATGGAAAAGTATTGAGTATCGAAGAAAAACCTTTGGAACCAAAATCGAATTTTGCCGTTATCGGATTGTATTTTTACCCAAATTCTGTAGTGAAAATTGCTAAAAATGTAAAGCCGTCACATCGTGGAGAGTTGGAAATTACGACAGTCAACCAAGAATACTTAGGGGATAAAAAAATGAACTTACAATTGATGGGTCGTGGTTTTGCTTGGTTAGATACCGGAACGCATGAATCTTTAACCGAAGCCACTGAATTTGTCAAAGCTGTAGAAAAAAGAACTGGACTTAAAATCGCTTGCATCGAAGAAGTAGCTTATAGAAAAGGATTTATCAATAAAGAAAAATTCGTAGCTACTGCAACCAATCTTGGTAAAAGTAGTTATGCTGATTATTTGAGAAAAATAGCGAAATAATTTTGAGCTCATTTAAGACCAATATTATTTTTGGAGCTATTTGGTCAATAATAGGTCAATTTGGTTATGTGGGAGTTGTCCTGGTTACCAATATAATTTTATCAAGAATCTTATCTCCTTATATCTTTGGGCAGATTGGAATTGTAATGTTTTTTATAATTCTTTTCAATGTTCTTGTAGAAGGAGGAATGGGAGGTGCTTTAATTCGAAAAAAAGAAGCGACAAATCTGGATTACACCACAGTATTTCTTTTCAACTTGGTAATAAGCACCGTTATCTTTCTGATTTTAGTTTTATTTTCTGGCGTTATTGCTCACTATTACAAAGATATTGCTTTAAAAAATATTCTAATTGTTTCCGGATTACTGCTCATCATTAATTCTTTCCAATTAGTTCATAATATAAAATTGACACGCGAACTACAGTTTAAGAAAAAAGCTTTTTACAGTCTTATTTCTATTGTGTTTTCTTCCAGCATTGGTGTTTGTATGGCTTATTATGGATTTGGAGTTTGGTCAATGGTTATTATTCAGCTTCTTAACGCTGCCTTAATTGCTATTTTGTTGTGGACATTTGAAGGGAACTTTGGACCCTTATTGTTTTCTAAAGATTCATTTAGAGAATTGATAAAATTTGGTGCCAACACGACAGTAGCGCTTATGATCAATACCGCTTTTGAAAATATTTACCAATTGGTTTTGGGACGTTATTTTTCTATCAATCAAGTTGGATTGTTTTATCAGGCCAAACGATTGATGGATATGCCAACAGCATTAGTTGCCGGAACCGGATCGAGTGTTATTTATGCTTCAATTTCAAAACTGCAAGACGACAGAGAACGATTTATTTATACGTTTAATAAAATATTGTTCACTTATGCTGTTGCCATTGGTTTAGTAACTACTATGGTATTTGTTTATGCAGAAAACATCATTTTAATATTATACGGAAATAAATGGATTGGGGCGACTTACTACATGAAATTACTTTGTATCGTTACTTTTTTCTTTTCTATTAATGTCATTAATGAACTTATTTTTAAAGTCTTCGATCAGACCAAAAGAATTCTTCATATCATGATTATAAGAAACTCCATTCAGGCAATAACTATTATTGTTGGAGTTTGGATGCTAAACTTAGATGTATTGATATATGGTTTCGTTTTTACAACTTTAATCAGTTTCTTATTCTACTTTTACTTTTCGCGTAAAATATTAAATTCTTATAGTACTATTGAAATGTTCAATTTGCTTAAGATTGTCGCTATTGCAATAAGTATTATTGTTTCTGTTAGTTTTTTAGCCAATACCATGCATCTTAAAGGGATGATTACATTTATATTTGTGCCTTTTATAATTTTGATTTATATCTTTGGAATTCAATATTTAAAAATATTGGACTTATTTGGTGAAATCCAGTCATTACTAAAGAAACGCTAATTATGTGTGGTATATACATAACAAATATTCCTTATTCGGAAGATGAAGTAAAGGATAAATTAGGTTCTATTAAGTTTAGAGGCCCTGATAATTTAGGCTACAAAAAAATTGACGCCATTTCTTTGGGACATTTGCGATTGTCAATAATTGATTTGGGTGAAAGAGCCAATCAGCCTTTTACTTACAATCAATTTACGATTGTTTTTAATGGAGAAATATACAATTTTAAAGATATAAAAGAAGAATTACTGCTCAAGGGCTACACATTCTCTACAACATCCGATACCGAAGTTTTAATCAAAGGGTATGAATTTTGGGGCAAAGATGTATTGTCAAAACTAAACGGAATGTTTGCCTTTGCAATATATGATTCCGAAAGTCAAACCATTTTTTGCGCCCGAGATAGAGTAGGTGTCAAGCCGTTTTATTATTCATGGAATGATGGAGCGTTTGAAATTTGCAGTCAATTACGCCCATTAATCAAAAAGGAAAGCAAAGTTTCTTCAGCAGCGGTTTCTATATATTTAGATTGTGGTTATATTCCGAGTCCTTTCTCTATAATTGAAGGTGTGCATAAATTGCAGCCAGGTAATTATATGGAAATTGACTTACATAAGAAAACCAAAACGGCAACTCAATTTTGGGATTTGAAGCCAGTCGCTATCAAAAATATTTCTTATGAAGAAGCAAAAAAAGAATTACATGAATTGCTTATTGATGCAGTAAAAATACGATTACAGTCGGATGTGTCGTTAGGCTCATTTCTTTCAGGAGGAATAGATTCTGCTTTGGTATCAAGTATTGCAGCCAAAATTTCTCCGACACCGATTAATACTTTTACTATTGGTTTCGAAGATCCTAAATACGATGAAAGTAAGGTAGCAAAACAGTTTTCGGAAATCATTGGTTCAAATCATGTGGAAACCATTTGCGGACCAGATGACGCCTTGAAAATGTTAGATAAATTAATTAAAGTTTATGATGAGCCTTTTGCCGACAGTTCAGCATTGCCGTCTTTGCTTTTAAATTCGGTTACCAAACCTTATGCAACTGTAGCACTTTCAGGAGATGGAGGAGATGAAAGTTTCTTAGGATATGATCATTTCATGCTGTTGGAAAAATTTAGAAAAATTGCTTTTATCCCTTTATGGTTAAGGAAATTATTAAGTATAATCCCTTGGTTTAAAATTTTAAACACCAGGCCTGAAACAATCAAAGGAATATTAACTTCAAGAGATGAATATGAGTTAATCACAAAAATTTTCACTTCTCAAGATACATTACAAAAAGCACCTTACCTTTCTTGGTTAGAGGAATATAAAAAATATAGCGTTTTGTCTCATGAACCATTGCAAATAGCTGCCGATTTAAATATCAAGCTATGGCTTGAAAATGACAGTAATGTAAAAGTCGATAGAGCAAGCATGGCTTCACAAGTAGAAGTACGAAGTCCTTTTTTAGATTATAGAATTATAGAATTTGCGAGAAACTTGCCCGTGTCTTTTAGATATGAAAAAGGTTTGACCAAAAAAATTACCAGAGACATACTTTCTGAATATATTCCTAAGGAAATTTTTGATCAACCCAAAAGAGGTTTTTCAATTCCATTAGGGAAATGGATACAAAATGAGCTTAAAGAAGATGTAGTGTTAGAATTGAACGATCAATTCTTAAGCTCAATACCAAATCTAAATGTAGAGAAGTTTAAAATGCAATTTAAACTTCATATGGATGATAAATACGATTATTCTTTCAATATTTGGAAATTGTATATATTGGCCAAATGGTATAAAGAATTTGATTTAACAAACTATGGTGACAACTAAAATACTATGTCAAATAATCAGCAATAAATCAGTTTATTCAATAATAATAGTTCTTACAGCTTTCCCTTTGTCGGTAATCATCCAAACTCCAGAATTAAAACAGAATATACGAACATTGCCTGTATCATTACCGGTTATTATCATTCCAGGGTGACGCTGCAGCAAAACTATTTCCGTCTGCACTTAAAAAAAACATAATTAATTGTATCACTCGCAGATTGTTCGTTAATGCTATTTCCTATTTGTGTCCAATTTCCAGAAAGATAACTATAAACCCTTACTTGTCCATAAGCCGATCCGCTAATACTATGGTCTGAACAAGAAACGGCAAGTTTAGTGCCGTCTTCTGACATTGAAACACTGAAACCCATATTAGTGTTTGTGCTTATGCCATCTATAGTATTGCTATAAGGAGTCCAATTTCCTGATATAAACTTGTAAATAGTCACTCTCCTTAAATTTTAATAACTACTATTACCAATGGCTAAAATAGTACCATCACCTGATAAAGAAATATTTTTGCCAAAATTACTTGTGCCCAGAGATCCAAAAATTGTATTACCTAATTGTGAATAAGTACCATTTGCATAATGATATACTTTCACATATCCATCGCCTCCATGATTGATCATGCTTGTTACGGCTATAGTACTCCCGTCTGCAGGCATGGAAACTACCCAGCCAAAAGCATCTCCAACTGTAATAGGAGGTCCTGGTGTAAAACCGCCATTAATATCACTCCCTATTTGGCTTTGACCTAAAAAAATATTGCTTGAAAGAAAGAATAAACTGATGAGTAAGTATTTTTTCATTGTTTTTATTTCAAAAATAAAATAAATCATTTAAAAAGATATGAATTAATTAAAATTAAGTTCATTTAACCTTAAGAAAAGCTTCGTCGACAAAGAAGCTTTTATATATTTGCCTAAATTAAATAAAATAAGCTTTTTCGAAGAATTAATGTACCTCATATCTCAACTTTTACTTTTATTAATCATATCTGGATATTACATCGCTGGGTATTCCACTAGTATGGACAAAGGCCAAATAGCATTTTCTTTAATAATTGCTTATTTAAGCTTGATTTTACATTTTTTACATATGCGAAAAGATGTCTTAAAAAATTATTACCTAAAGCATTCTATTTTAGCACTTTTAGGACTTTATATTGTCCATTTTCAATTGTATACCGATTATGTTTTTGGAAATATTGAAGCAGATAATACTTTTATTTGGGTGGATGAACGAGTAGTTGTAAAAGGCGTTATTTTCTCTACAATTGGGCTTATTTGTTTCTTGATGGGTTATAAAGTCTTCGGAGATAAAGTGAAAATATCAAAAGCAAGTTTGGTTGAAAAAAAGCAAATTGGTACAAAATGGATGGTTTTCTTAGCAGGAGTTTCACTTTTGGTATTTTTTGCGACCGTTAATATGTTGTATTTGGCAGGATTTTATGGTGCTGAAGAAAAGGGAGAAGCGGCAACATATGCTTCGTTGTTTTTAGAACTTTTATTTTTTGCCATTATGATTCAAAATTGTAGAAACATGATTTTGACTAATGCTATTCCTAATTCGTTGCGAGAATATATTGCAAAGCAAGGTTATGTTTTTGGAATTATTTTGGTCTTATATCTGTTAAGTGTTGTAATGAGTGGTGACAGAGGACCTATCATGACTTTTGGATTGTGCTATATCTCAGGATATTTTTATGTGACTAAGAAAACGATAAGCTTAAAAAAAGTATTGGTTTTTGTTTTTATTGGCGCCTCAGTAGTTTCGATTCTTGGACAAGCCCGTGATTTGGATAAAAGGCTTTCTTTTTCTGAAAAAATACAAATGAGTTTAAATGATGAAAAAGGTGATAAAAAATCTTTTTTGCCTCAAACAGAAGAGTTGGCCGGTTCTGTAAGAACGCTTCATACCACATTAACATATATTCCTGAAAAACATGATTTCTTATACGGTTTGTTCCAAGTTAAACAAGTTTTAATTTGCGTTCCATTTGTTTCTATTTTCAATCCTATTATTTTCAAGGATTCTCATATCAAATATGCGACCTCTTCTAATTTTATAACCTGGATCAATCAAGGAGATTATCCTTATACTGGGGATGGAACTACGTGTATGGCCGATTTCTATTTTGATTTTGGGTTGTTGGGGATTATTGTAGGTATGTTCTTTTTTGGATATTTTATTCGTTACTGTGAATTGCAATTCTACTCAGGGGTTTTGCCTTCTTTGTTTATCCATGTGTTTATCATTGTGTATCTTTGTGAGGCTTTATATATAGCCAGATCATCGGTGTTGTATGATTTGAAATCAGTAGTTTGGGTTTTTATTTTACTGATAATCAATAAGAGGATTTTGAATAAAATTTAAATTAATACAATTAATTTTAAAACCAAAAGAATTGAAACTAATTAGGATTTTACAAATCATCACTATACTATTGTTATTCGAAGAACAATATTTTATCCCTTATTTTATAAATAAAGGGATTTATATTTATCACTTTACAGGAAGTATTGCTTTGTTAGGATTCGTTTTATTTTCGATTAAAAATAAAATTGTATTTCAAAACAATAACATCATTAAAGCAGGTTTTCTTTTTCTCATACTTCTTGCTGTTAATTGTTTGTTTTCAGGAAATGTTATCGATTCGTTTAAGTATCTACTTGGGATTGTGCTGTCCGTTTTATTCGCTTTTAGTGTATTGGTAACTTTTGAAAAAACACAAATTAATTCCATTATTAAATTATTTAGTGTACTAACCATTATTACCAGTTTGATTGGATTATATGATTTCTTTGCACTGCATAACGATTTGCCAACTTTTAATACTTTACCCGATGACACCAAATTAACTTCTGGGTTTAGACATTTTGGAACTACTGCCGATTTTGCCCATATTATGTTGTGCATTTTAATTCCCGTTCAATGTTCAGGATTGATGAAAAAGCCAGACAAGCAAGATAAAATTTTACTAATTGTAGCTGTTATTCTTGGAGTTGTTTTACTGATTGGTACAACAAGAATTTCTGTAATTATAAGTTTGGCAGTAAGTATTATTTTGTTGTTTTTCTTCAATTTAAAATACTTAAAAAAGAAAACTATATTGCTTATTGGAAGTGTCTCAGTAGCTATTACAGCTTTGTTTCTGGTATTGTTTCCAAGCATTATCAATAGTATTATTTATAGAGCAGAATTAAGAATATTGAATCGAAAGTCGAATACCTTAGCAGGCGATTTTTTTATTGACAATAGTAAATTAGCTTGGCAATTGTTTACCCAACATCCAATTATGGGCGTTGGTTTAGGGAAATCTAAAATAATGGTTAGTGGTGAAGAGTTTTCAGTTCATGGTACTTTTTTCCGATTGTTAAGTGAAACAGGAATCGTTGGCTGTATGAGTTTTATGCTTTTATTGGTTTTTATTTTTAGTTTTGTTATCCGAAATATGAAAAGACCCAATAAAAAAGGATCCTTTTTTTATCAATTTCTGCCTTTTTTGATTGGATTGGTCATAAGCTCCATTTACAATGTTCATTTTTTTGGATTTGAATTCTGGCTTTTGTTGGCAACGATTCAATTGTTTTTCAATCAGGAAAAATTATTTTTTTCAGACACAAACAAATAAATGGAAGAAGCAAAAAAGAAAAGAATTGTACTTGTAATGCCTACCTTAATGCAAGGTGGAGCAGAAAGAGTAATGTCTGAACTGGCTAATGAATGGACTAATAATGGACACCAAGTGAAAATTATTTTGTTGGTTAAAAGCACTGTTTTTTATACATTGAATTCAAAAGTAGAATTAGTTTCTTTAAATTTTGATAACGACAACACACATATCATTACACGTTCTGTTCGTTCCTTGACTGTTTTGTTTCAACTCAGAAAGCAAATAAAATCAAGCAAACCCGATTTTGTCATGTCTTTTATGGATAAGTACAATGTAATAACCATTGTGTCTTCCTTTTTTTTAAAAGTAAATGTATTCATCTCCGATAGAGCCAATCCCTATGAAATTATACCCAAGCCAGTTGAAATAGCCCGAAAAATGCTATATCGATTTGCTAAAGGGATTATCGCTCAAACCAGCTTGGCCAAAGAAGTACTGTTTGCTAAAACAAAAAACAAGAACATAATGGTGATTCCCAATCCAATTAATGGATTTTCTGTCACAGCACAATCTAATAAGGAGAATATTATTCTAAACGTAGGCCGTTTGGTTCGGGAGAAAGGACAGCATTATTTAATTGAAATGATGGCTAGTTTGCAATCGGATAATTGGAAATTGGTTATTCTGGGAGATGGTCCATTAAGAGAAACGCTGCAAAATCAAATAGACAAATTGAATTTGAATGGTAAGGTGTTTTTAGAAGGCACCGTTTCAAATGTGGATGAATGGTTGTCTAAATCATCCATCTTTGCTTTTTCATCCATTTCTGAAGGATTTCCAAACGCATTGGTGGAAGCCATGGCATCGGGTTTGCCTTCCGTAAGCTTTGATTGTGATGCAGGACCGAGAGATATAATAGATAATAATAAAAATGGAATCTTAATCCCGCTTGGAGATACAGAATCATTTACAAAGGCAGTTCAAAATCTTATAGATGATAGCAATTCTAGAAAAGAAATAGGGATTGAAGCGGCTAAAATTTCAGAAGTATTGAATATTAAAAGCATTGCCGAAAAATACTTGCAATTTTGCTCAGGAAAATAATTAGAAAAGTTACTG
>JBDTNG010000103.1:0-9089 GCA_039933895.1 Flavobacterium sp.
AAACGCACGGTTGACGAATTGGTATTAACCCATTGTGTTTCACCTGTTTCGGCATCTTGCATTGGCACTAAACCTAAATTTGGCATTTTTTCTTCACGAATGTCGTACACGCGAACGCCAGTAATATCGTGTTTTTTACCTGCTATTTTCAAGGTTTTCTCGTAATCGTCATCGGTAATAAAATCGGAAATCATAAAAACAATTGCTTTCTTCTTTTGTGTTCCTGACAAGAACTTCAACGCTTGTGAGATATTGGTTTTGTTGCTTTTTGGAGAAAATTCGATCAATTCACGAATAATTCTTAATACATGTGATTTCCCTTTTTTTGGCGGTATGTACAATTCGATTTCATCCGAAAATAAAATCAACCCAATTTTATCATTGTTTTGTGTCGCTGAAAATGCCATAGTTGCAGCAATTTCAGTTACAATTTCACTTTTAAGTTGGCTTTTGGTTCCAAAACTTTCTGAGCCTGAAATATCGACCATTAACATCATGGTCAATTCACGTTCTTCTTCAAAAACTTTAATATACGGTTCGTTGTAACGTGCGGTAACATTCCAATCGATGGCACGAACATCGTCGCCAAATTGATACTGACGAACTTCAGAGAATGTCATTCCCCGACCTTTGAAAGACGTATGGTATTCGCCCGAAAAGATATGATCGCTCAATCTTCGGGTTTTGATTTCGATTTTTCGAACTTTTTTAAGTAATTCCTTGGTATCCATTTCGGTGAATTTATTAAGGAACTTCTATTTCGTTTACAATTTTGTTGATGATTTCAACAGAAGTAATGTTTTCGGCTTCTGCTTCGTAAGTAATTCCAATTCTGTGACGCAATACATCATGCACTACGGCGCGAACATCTTCTGGAATTACATAACCACGACGTTTGATAAAAGCATAACATTTTGCTGCATTTGCTAAGTTGATGCTTCCACGCGGAGAAGCTCCAAAACTAATGAGCGGTTTTAAGCTTTCTAATTTGTATTTTTCAGGATAACGAGTCGCGAAAATGATATCCAAAATGTATTTTTCAATTTTTTCATCCATGTATACCTCACGAACTGCTTCCTGAGCACGTATAATTTGATCTACAGAAACTACAGGGTTTACTTTGGCAAAAGCGCCGTTTAAATTTTGACGAACCACTAATCTTTCGTCTTCCATTTTAGGGTAATCGATAACAGTTTTAAGCATAAAACGATCGACTTGCGCTTCTGGAAGTGGATAAGTACCTTCTTGTTCGATTGGATTTTGTGTTGCCAAAACTAAAAATGGCTTGTCTAATTTAAAAGTAGTATCACCAATAGTTACTTGTTTTTCCTGCATGGCTTCCAATAAAGCAGATTGTACTTTGGCTGGGGCACGGTTAATCTCATCGGCAAGAACGAAATTAGCAAAAATAGGTCCTTTTTTTATAGAGAATTCGTTTTGTTTGATATTGTAAATCATGGTTCCTACCACATCGGCAGGTAATAAATCTGGAGTAAACTGAATACGACTAAAAGAACCATGTACCGCTTGCGATAATGTATTTATGGCTAAAGTTTTTGCCAATCCAGGAACACCTTCAAGTAAAATATGCCCTTGACCTAGAAGTCCAATAAGCAATCTTTCAATCATATGTTTTTGTCCCACAATTACTTTGTTCATCTCCATCGTGAGAAGGTCTATAAAAGCACTTTCTCTTTCAATTTTTTCATTGATTGCTCTAATGTCTAAAGTCGTTGTATTTTCTTCCATTTTTAAAATTTTAAAGCCGTGAATTTAGTATCTATTTTAATACCACGCAAATTGAAAATTTAATTAGTTTAATGATGTTAATAATGCGTTAAAAATTATCCTAAAGCGTTATTTTTAAGGATAGTTTATGAATAAGTTTTATAATTTTTAAGACATCCGACATGAAAGACCTTTTTGCAAAATAAAAAATACCAACCAAATTGAGTGAGACTACTCTTTTTGATTGGCACTTTTAACTATAACTAAACTGCGTTTTTATTGGAGGACGTGACTTCCGATATCCGTTATCTGTCCGTTAATGACTACTACATTTTCAACCGTAATTATTGGCAATTCTGAAGCAGGATCAGGCGTCAATTTTACAGTATAAGTTCCAGCTGGAACGCCATTCAATTGAAAGTGACCTTGCGCGTCTGCATAAGATGAAATTACTACTCCATTGACTTCAACGGAAGCAAGAATTTGAATTCCAAGGGGCAAAACTGTTCCCTTGATTACACCAGAATTGGCGTTGGAAACCACTCTAATAACCGGTTTTAAGATAAAATCTCCTGGAACACCAGTTGTCACAACGGAACTTTCAACATCAAAATCCAATAGAAAATCATAAGTAACACCAGGTTGAAGCAGGGTGTTTATGTTTAATTTCAACCCCGATTGCTGAGCACTTGGTGTTTTTAAAGGATAAGTAACTCCATCTTTTACGACAGTGTTATCATCTCCAAGAAGCAATCTTATTTGTCCTAAATTTCCAGAAGGAACAATGTGATCCGCAAGAAGTATGCTAACACCTCCTGTTAAATCCAACAAATTATAAATTTGTGGTGTACCATTTCCTATGCTCACCCAGCCTTGATCGTCAGCATTTAAATTGCTTTTAATTAAAACATCTAAAATTTCAACGTTTACTGACTCGAAATCGCCAGGGGCATCGGTCATTCTTACATCAACTCTTGAGGTTGATGCCTGTCCTTCATCGCTGTCATTGCAACTCAAAAACAACAAAATGAAGGAAAGTAATGCTAAAATGCGTAATGCATTTGAATTAAACTTCTTCATAGATTTGAGTATTAAATTAATAGTTAGATAACGCAAAAAACTGTATTTTAGTGTTTTAATTCCCTTTTTAATGATTAATAAAAGGCTTCTAATCAAAAACCTCTTAGCTCACAATGATGAGTGTAGCTTTTATGATAAGAAGCGTCAGTTGAATTTACATACACGTGAAGGAAAAGGAAAATTCCTGAAGCACATTTGCGCTTTATCCAACTCAAACCCAAGTAATAACTCTTACATTGTTGTGGGAGTGGAAGACGAATCGAATGAAATCGTAGGTGATGATTTTTTTGACGACAGTCGAATTCAGAATCTGGTGAATGCTTTTTTGGAAAATCCACCGAAAATTCAATACGAAAATATTCCATTTCCGCATTTACCCAAGGATAGAGTGGTTGGATTAGTTACGATAAAACCGAATAATAAAGTTTCTTTTTTCAAAAAAGGCATTCATACTATAGTTGCAAATTCAACTTTTAAGCGTGTGGGAAGTAATACCGTTCCTACCGAAGATAAAATTCCTTTTTCAAAGCAAAATATTGAGACTGTAATCAGTATTGAAAACAATTCCAGAAACAGCATTGCGCATACTTTAGAAGGTGTTTTGGATTTTATCAACCTCCGACATAAGGACATGTTCGCGAAGCATAAAGTCTTTAAAGAATTATTTGTTGTTTGTTGGTCGGGAAACAAGAAAAAAGTACGAGAACACACGTATTATTCGAGGGTAGATATTGAATTAATCAACGAACAGATTAAGCTTTTTTATTCGACACAAGATGAGGTTTCGATTGAGTATAATGAAAATTCCTTTTTTATTACAGAATACATTTCGTTGGGGTTAAATGACAAAACAAGTTATTATCCGTTGGAAAAAGTTAGTATTACGTTTTTTGACAATGGCTATTATAAGATTGAAAACCAAATGTTGTTTGAGCCTCCGGTTTATAATAAAAAAATGCTTCATCACATTTACAACAACAACAAAGCGTTACTCACTAAAATAGAAAAAGGGTTTGCTTTGACCGAAAGAGAAGAAAAAGATCTTGAGAATTTACCTTCTACATTGATGATTTGTTACCTCAATGGATTTGAAGATGCGAAACAAAAATTAATTGATTCGAAGGTATTTTTAAAACCACATCCTCAAGTGTATTTGAGTTTTAAAGAATCATTGCGGGTTTTAAGAAAAATGAAATATGACAAACAAGATTTTACGGATAATAATTGATATTAAATTTAAAATAAAGATCATAAAATATAACTTAAAGACTTGTGAATGCTTCTTAATGTATCATAGATCATTAAACCCCATATAAACAAAACACCTATCAAATTAAAAAAGATAGAAGCTCCTATTTTTTCTCCATTGATGGTATAATATCCTCCTCTAAACGATAGTACAATAGTATCAAAATCCGGCGCATTGATTATTTCCATTATATAAATAATAAAAATCAAAGCGTTAATTACCAATACAGAAAATAAGGCAAGCGCAAGAGTTGAGGCTAACAACCCCATCTTGGCTTTTTTTTCTAATTTTTGCATTTTCTGTATCATAACTAAAATATTTCTGAAAATTCACTTTATAAATTGAATAATTATTCTAATTCCCTATGTCGCTAAATAAAATAAAATTGCTAGATAAAAAAGCACCTCTGTTTCATTTGCTAATTTTTAGAGGGTCACTAACAAAGTTACCTCATCCCGCGGGATTTACCTTACGGTTTTGCCGTATACTTTGTTAAAAACCAGCTATTTAACAGTCCGTTTTGTTGATAATATTTAAAAAAATCAGTTATAATAGGCAAAATAATTCACCTATTATAACTGAAAGGTATGCAAACAAAAACCCTATTTTTCGGTAATAATAAAATCGGAACGGCGGTTAACAAAATGTTCTTCTTCTGTGCATTTTACACCATTCTTGCATTTGTTTTTTAAGCGTTTTTCGCCATAACCAATAGCGCTTTCTATTCGGTTTGGATCAATTCCTTTTGATATAATATAAGTCTGAGTTGCTTTCGCTCTATTGTCGGAAAGCACCATATTGTAAGCGTCTTTTCCTCTGGAATCGGTATGTGATTCTATTCTGATCTTTAATTTTGGGAAAGAACTCATTACAAACACTACTCGGTCTAATTCGGCCACAGCTTGAGGTGTTATGTCCCATTTATCGTATTCAAAGAAAATTGGATTGATGTCGATTTTTTCGTTTTTACCTTCTTTGACCGTAAAATCTTCCAGTTTAGACAATTCAAAATCAATATCTTTAATTTCATCCAAATTTTTTGACCCAGAAGTTACCGATTTATCCTGTGTTGAAAATTCAGGTTTTGAGGCTTGCAAACGATAGGTTCCATTACAAGGAACACTAATTTTATAAGTTCCATCGGCTAAGGTGGTTGTTTCGGATTTTATATCTCCGAAAGAATCAAACACTTTGATTGTGGCACTTTCTAGAACCTCTTTTGATTTTGTATTTGTCACTTTTCCTGACACCAGTTGGTCGCAAGGTGCTTTTGCTTTGGTAAAATAATAAATATCATCATCTCCTTTTCCAGTATCTCTGTTGGAAGAAAAATAGCCGTATTTAGACTCTTGATCCATGATAAAAGAAAAATCATCTTTATTACTATTTAGCGGTTCTCCCAAATTTTTTGGTTCCGAAAAAGTGAGTTTACCATAAAGTGTACTTTCAAACACATCTAAACCACCATAACCAAAATGTCCATCAGAAGAAAAATAAAGTTTACCATCGAGAAAAGAAGGGAACATTTCTCTACCGGCGGTATTAATTGTTGGTCCCAAATTTTGCGGTGAATTTAAACTTCCATCTGGAAAAACTTCTGCAATATAAATATCCGTTTCGCCAAAGCCCCCTGGCATATCTGAAACAAAAAACAGCCATTTCCCGTCAGGACTTAAAGCAGGATGTCCAACACTATACTCCAAACTATTAAAAAATAGTTTTTCAACTTTAGTTACTTTTCCGTTTTCTATTGTTCCTCTCAAAATCTGAAAATTGTTTATACCGCCTTTATCATTTTGCAGTCTTTTTCCTTTAAGAGTGTTTGTTGTGTAATAGATTGTTTTTAAATCTGGTGAAAACGCAACTGTTGCATCATGGTATTTTGAACGAATTTCGGGCAAAAAAGGCTGTTCGTTAAAAAGTCCTCCTGTTGAAATATTTCTATCCGCAACATACAATTCTAGAAATGGCTGTTTATTCCAAGCATATAATTTTTCATTAAACTTTGTGGTGTCTTTACTGGAAGAATATACCAGTTGATTTCCGTAAAATGTGGTTCCAAAATCAGATTTAGGACTATTAACCTCAACAGAACTGATAGTATACAAAGAAGGTTTTGAAGCTACACTGTCGTTGTATTTTTTTTGGTTCATATAATGATTTGTCGCTTTCTGACTTCCATTTTTTCGCAGGTATTCTTTGGTAATGTTATCTGCTTTGTCATAATCACGCACACCTCTCAAACACTGAGTATATCTTATAAAATACTGGTCTGTTAGTGTTTGCCCTTGAAGTTCATATAGTTTTTCATACCATTTTAAGGCTTTTCTAGGGTTTTGTAAAAAATAATAGGTATCGGCAATATTAGTTACTGCTTCGATAGAAGGATCTGACTCATTTTCTAAGTATTCATCATATGTTTTGGCGGCCTCGACGTATTCCATTTCGTTGAATAAATTATTGGCTCTTTTGAGTTTTTGCTGAGCAAATGACATTGTCAAGCAAAACAATAGACAGAAGGTAATTATTTTCTTCATGTTGGCTTAGTTTTTAATTAGAAGAATCGTGGAGATTTTATTGCGGCAGTTTTTTGAGGCAATTGATAACGAAGGATAATTTCATGTGATCCGTCGTTGTATTTGTTCAGTTTTGTTACCGTATAATCAAAGGCATATCCAGCAAAAAAGCTTTTTGAAATCTGGAAACCAACCAAAGCGCTCACTGAATCATCCCATCGGTAGGAAGCACCTAGAGTGAGTTTCTCCTGAAGTAAAAAATTAGCAGAAACATCTCCAGTTAATGGCGCTCCATTTACCGCTTTGACTAACAATGAAGGTTTGAACTTCAAGTTATCAGAAATGACAAAAACATAGCCTCCCATTAAATAATAATGCATTTGATCGGAAATTACAGATTCTTTAATGTCATTATAATAATCATATCGCATAAAATTAGGAACAGCAAGACCCAAATACCAGTTATCTGAATACAAATAAAGCCCAGCTCCTACCAAAGGCATAATTTTGTTGTCGATGTTGTTTTGTAACAAAACATCATCACTGTTATAAAATCTACCTTTCGAATAGTCAACATTTAACATTCTGACACCTGCTTTCAGCCCGAAAGCCAGTTTGGTTTTAAAACTGGTATCGATAGTATATGCCACATTACCCGTTAAAAACTGTTCACTCGAAGGCCCTAGATTGTCGCTAATAATATTTAATCCTAATCCAATTTTTTGATTTCTTAAAGGACTATGAATTCCAAACGTTCCGGTTTGAGGAGATCCTGAAAGATTTACCCATTGTTTACGAAGTAATAAATTAGCTTCTAATGATCCCGTCGATCCGGTATAACCCGGATTGACGGTAATCGTATTATACATATACTGAGTATATTCTGGATTTTGTTGTGCTTGTAAGGTTGATGCTGTAAAAAGCATTCCTGTTAAAAAACACATGATGGTAATTTCTTTTATATTTGGTCTCATACGCTATACTATTTAGTTTTGTGGAAAGCTATTTCGTTAAAGTTATCTCATGATATACAACCAACCGGTTTTTACACCTAGCGAATCACCTATATCGAAAACATAGTAATAAGTTCCAGCAGGCAGTACTTTCCCGTCAAAAGTTCCACTCACATTAGCAATTCCTCTCCAATTGTTTTTATAACCATTTACATTATAAACAAGGCTTCCATATCGGTTATAAATCTCTAATTTGTTATGTGGATAGTATTCAGCACATTTAATATTGAAGAAATCATTAGACACATCTCCATTTGGTGTAAACTCATTAAAAATAATAAGACACGCTGGGCTCAACGAAACTCCGGCCACATTTCCATCATCAGGATCTTCAGGGTCGGACATTTCAATAGTAGC
Organism: Flavobacterium sp.; assembly: GCA_039933895.1. Classification (GTDB taxonomy): domain Bacteria; phylum Bacteroidota; class Bacteroidia; order Flavobacteriales; family Flavobacteriaceae; genus Flavobacterium. The sequence goes on from JBDTNG010000103.1 coordinate 7,944, forward strand.
AACATTATCGTGATCACCATCAAACAATACTTTAACAGTAATTTTAAGTGTTGCCACTTCGTTTGCGCTTAATGTTGGAATGGTCCAAATTCCTGAAATAGGATTGTATGTTCCATTTGATGCTATGTAACTTACAAACTGGAATCCAGAATGAATTTGTTCATTTATAGTAACATTATGAAACATTGTTGTTCCTACATTGTTAACAGTAATTGTAAATACAACATTATCATCAACAAACGGATTCATATTATCAGCCGTTTTGGTAATCATAATATTAGAACAAGTATGTACTAATATGCTAAAAGAACCATTATTACCGATACAACCGTGAGTGTCTGTAAAAGATACGCTAAGCGAAGCGTTCCCGTTTTGATTCCATGCAATGGTGATAGTGTTATCTGTTGCAGTTCCGCCACTTATAATCTGACCGCCAGCTGAAACAGTCCAAACATAATTGGTCATTCCCGGCGCAGTGGTATAAGTAGCTTGTTCATTAATACATATTGTTGGCGCCCCACCTGTTATTGTAGCTGGCGTTATTGTGTAAAATTGAATAGTTACTGCAAGACGTACTGAACTTGAACATCCTGTTATTGGATCTACCAAAACTCCGTAGTACGTTGTTCCGTTTAGTAAAACTGTAGTCGAAGGAAGAATAATACCTCCTGTTGACGCATTGTACCAAATAACACCTGCCTCATTCACTTGAATGTCTGCAATTGTCAGACTTTGAGAAGAACAGAAACTTTGCGTAGTATTACTTGTTGTTGGTGTTGCAGCATCATTAATTTGAATAGTCACAGCCAAACGAATTGAACTTAAACATCCAGAAATCGGATCCACTTGCGAGGCATAATAAATCATTCCATTTACCAATGGTGTGGTTGATGGTATGGCATTTCCATTTGTAGCGGCATCATACCAAATAACTCCTGTTCCAACCACTTGAATGTTAGCAACTGTTGGATTATTAGCCAAACAGAAACTTTGAATGGTGTTGCTTGTTGTTGGTGTTGCACCATCTTTTATTTGAACAGTAACAGCCAAACGAATTGAGCTTACACATCCTGTTATTGGATCAACTTGTGAAGCGTAGTAAATCATTCCGTCAATTAATGCTGTGGTTGATGGTATTACATTTCC
>JBDTNG010000104.1:0-5457 GCA_039933895.1 Flavobacterium sp.
CGAAGAAACGACTCAGATTCTACATATGTACAGACGTATCAATAACACTATTGCTACTTTGAGTGAGACTGAGAGAATAGACCTTAACTTAGAGCAAATAAAATTTGAAGGTTTTGACGCCCAAAAAGACGGTCACTACCATTATATGACGTTCTTAATTGACAATATGAGTTTATGGCCAGAATACAGCGATATTTATTTGAATTGCCATTCTCCATATCAGTTATCTAAATACCAAAGAATGTTAGAATACCAAACATTCCTTTTAGATAACGATCAATATGACATTACTAAAGAAAACTTAGAACATTTAATCAATCTAGCGGTAAACCCTAGAATGAAAAAAGCGATATAATTTTGTGAAATCCTTCTTCTTCTTCTAAAAAAACTCACATATTATACACTAAAAATCCTCACGCTTGTGGGGATTTTTTATATTTGCACCTCTCCAATATATTAGAATGGAAAATTTTTTAAGAAAAATAAAAGTTCAAGATCATATTACAATTGAATTGGATATTTCTAAAACTGATTTTACAAAAAATTTTATAACAAGAGTAGATGAATCTGATTTGAGTCTATTTGATTCTTATTTTGAAGAGTTTTCTTCAAGTAGGAATGAATATAAAGGGAATATTGATGATCGTACTTTTGAATTGAGACGAAGAAAAAGATTTTTTGACATTAATCCAGTTTATCCTCTTGGCGAAGGAAAAATGATCGAGAAATCTGGCAAACTTATCTTAGAAATTGATATAAAAATTTTTAATAAGTACAGGAAGCCACTTTATATTTTCTATGGTCTTTTTTTTATTATTCCCCTCGGATTAATGCTTTATTCAATGTATAACAAAAAAACTCACATATCTCTTGACAAGTTATCTTTTATAGTCACCTTTATGTTGGTAATTTTAGGTCTTATTTATTTTAAGCTGAGACGAGCTGTGACACGAATGAAATATGAACTAGAAAGAGACTTTCATTTCTGGGTGAAATAAATTACAATACTAGTAAACCAAAATCTTTTAAAGTATTGACTGGTTTAGAATACCAGAACAATTCAAAATCATCAAGGTCACTATTCTCATAGTCGGATTTTATTTCGGTGAATGTCCATTTTTTATCATTAAAGACAGTGATTTTCTCCAGAACAGACTGCAACCACTCGCCTTTTTCTTTTTCGGTGGTGATTTCAAACATTTCTCTTTTGTCGTGAAAAATCATTTTCATCATTTCCCACGAATTATCCTTTTTAGATTTGGTAAAGGCTTCTGTTACTGGCTTACCTCCTATCCATACTAATTTGGCGGTAGGTTTTGTGTTGAAACTAACTTCTTTTTGCAGGGAATTGTAAATAAAATCGGGATGGATTTTAGTCTTTGGTATTTTAAAATCGAACCAATCCTGTAAAGGATATTCGAAACAAATACCGTGCATATAATTAAACAGAGATTTCTTCAGTCCGAAGCTAAATTGGTCGTGATCGATACCCGTTTTGTCTTTAAACTGTATATCGTTGTTGGCGAATGTGATTTTGTTTTGTTCGGGAATAACACCAAATTCTTCAGGAAATAAACCAACGGGACTGTGTGCAGTCATGGCGAATTGGTGCCAAAAACCAGATTGCAGAATACCGTTTTCAAACAATTGGCGCACCATTTCGAGGCTATCAATTGTTTCCTGTATGGTTTGTGTTGGATAACCGTACATTAAATAAGCGTGTACCATAATTCCAGCTTCGGTGAAATGTTGTGTAACTTGTGCCACTTGTTCGACGGTTACTCCTTTTTTTATCAGTTCTAATAACCTATCGGAGGCAACTTCTAGTCCACCAGAAACCGCAATACAACCAGATTCTTCCAATAAAACACACAAATCGCGGGAAAAGCTTTTTTCGAAACGAATGTTTGTCCACCATGTAACCGATAAATTACGTTTGATAATTTCAAGTGCCACTTCACGCATTAAAGCAGGCGGAGCAGCTTCGTCTACAAAATGAAAGCCACTCTCTCCCGTTTGAAGAATAAGTTCTTCGATACGATCGACTAGCAATTTGGCCGCAACAGGTTCGTACAATTTGATATAATCTAACGAAATATCGCAGAAAGTACATTTTCCCCAATAGCAACCGTGTGCCATGGTGAGTTTATTCCATCGACCATCGCTCCATAAACTATGCATTGGGTTTGCGATTTCGATTACTGAAATGTATTTATCCAAAAGTAAATCGGAGTAATCGGGCGTACCAACATCAGATTGTTTGTAATCGTGACGTAACGTATTATTCTTATAAGTAACGACACCGTTTTCGAGAAGAAACGTTCTTTTGAATTCGGAGGGTTTGGTTATTTCTTTAGAAGAAACAAAATTGGATAACAATTCGACAGGTAATTCGCCATCATCTAAAGTAATAAAGTCAAAGAATTCGAAAACACGAACTTCGGAGATTTCACGTAGTTCGGTGTTGGGAAAACCGCCACCCATGGAGACTTTAATCTCCGGAAAATGTTTTTTGATGAATTGAGCACTTCGGAAAGCGCTGTATAAATTCCCTGGAAAAGGAACAGAAATACAAACTAGTTCGGGTTTGACGTCTTTTAATTTATCCTCCAGTATTTTTAAAGTAATATTATCGATGAAAGTGGGTTCCGTTTGCAGGTACTCATATATTTCATTGAAAGAATTTGCACTACGACCGAGGCGTTCGGCGTATCGGCTGAAGCCAAAGTTTTCATCGACACCTTCAACAATAAAATCCGATAAATCTTCAAGGTATAAAGTGGCCATGTGTTTGGCTTTGTCCTGCATTCCCATGGAACCAAATGCCCATCCGGAACCGTCTGGACCGTCGTCGAACTGTGCGAATCGGGAAGCTTCAGGGAGGAAGTTACCAGAACAGATTTGGCGTGCTAATGTTGGTGTTTTTCCTTGGAGAAAAGCAATAACAGCATCGATTGTTTTGATGTAATCGTTTTGCAGGCTGAATATTCTTTGGGTATTTTCAGAAAGATCAGCAGCTTTTGGTGTTGCATGATTGAAAACATTCGTTAAACCTTCCTTTGAAAATAAAGCTAAAATCACTTCAATACCTAAATCCATCTGAACTGAGGAGATGTTTTTGGTATTGAGGAAACCTTTCAGGTAAGCAGTAGCCGGATAAGGCGTATTGAGTTGGGTGAAAGGCGGTGTGATGAGCAGCATGTTATTCATTGGGAACAATTATGGGGCAAAATTACTCCATATTTTTAATGATATCATGGATTTGTTGAATTTTCTCGATGGAAAGGGAATTAATTTTGACTACGACTTCGTTTGTGATTACTTCTTTGGTTAAAGTATGGAGGGCGTGATCTTTGGGAAGAATCTCATCTTTATAAGGACGGAAGTCGAGTAAATCGTTTGGAGTGCAGTTGAAATCGCGGCAAATTCTTTCTATCATGGAGAGATTCAATCGGCCGAAATTATCGTTGGCGAGTCGGGTGGCGACATTTCCGGAATAACCTAAGGAAGTAAGATGTTTAAAAGGTCTGTTGATACCTTTAATTTTAAAAACGCGAGAGAAATTGAAGAATAACATAGTTTTATTTTTAGGAATAGACTTACAAAATGCGTGCCGAAATTTAGAAGATATATATTAAGAAGTCACTGAATCATAAAAAAAGTCATCGTCTTTTAAAAAGAAGTCACTCAATTGTAAAACAAAGCCATCGTCTTTTAAAAAGAAGTCACTCGATTATAAAACAAAGTCATCGTCTTTTAAAAGGAAGTCACTCGATTGTAAAACAAAGTCATCGTCTTTTAAAAGGAAGTCACTCGATTGTAAAACAAAGTCATCGTCTTTTAAAAAGAGGTCACTCGATTGTAAAGCAAAGTCATCGTCTTTTAAAAGGAAGTCACTCGATTAGAAGAAAAGGGAAAAGGGAGAAGCAAGAATAGTACACTTTATATTTTCAAAACAACATTCTTCGTCAAAAAAGAGTAATTTCGCGCAAAATTTGTTTTCATGAGAAGAATATTACTATTATTTATATTTCATTTTTCAATCTTTGTTTTTGCACAAAAAAATACCTCAAGTGTTGGTTTTAGTGAAAATAAAGGTCAGATTGTTGACCAAAAAGGAAGAAAAAACGCTGCTGTAAAATACTTATTAAACACAGCAGGTTTGAATGTTCAGTTAAGACAAAATGGTTTTTCGTATGATGTATATGAAACAAAGAAAATTTCTTTAACCAGAAAGCAAAAAGAAAGATTACATACTTCTTCATTTGAGAAAGAGGACACTTTAAAAAATCCAAATTATACTTTAGAATATATTTGCCACAGAATAGACATTGATTTTGAAAATTCGAATTCGGATGTTACTTTGATTTCTGAAGGGAGATCGACGGATTATGATAACTATTATAATGTACCTTCTGAACCAGATGGCGTAACCAATGTGCATAAATTTCAAAAAGTTACCTATCAGAACATTTACAATAACATTGATGTTGTTTTCACAATTCCTGAAGACAAATCAAAGCCAGTGGAATACAATTTTATTGTAAAACCTGGCGGTAGGATTTCGGATATTCAGTTAAGATTTGAAGGAGCCAAAACGGAATTGATTGAGAATAAAATCAAAATAAGTACTCGTTTTGGGCAAATGGAGGAGATATTACCTTTGAGTTGGGTTGAAAATGGAACAGCCAATACAGAAATCGCGATTGGTTATAAACAGTTGAAGAAAAATGTTTATGGGTTTGAGAGTTCAGAGAATTTAGTGGGAAAAAGGATAGTTATTGATCCTGTACCGGTGAGATTATGGGGTACGTTTTATGGGGGAGAAAAAGATGAACGTACACTATCTTTAGAAAAAGATGCACAACAGAATGTGTACATATGTGGCTCTACAACAAGCAAGGACTTCATTGCTACTTCAGGTGCACATCAAATTGATTTTGGATCCTTGTACTATTATTGGGCATTATACATTACAGATGGATTTATTGCGAAATTTGATACAAATGGTAGCAGATTATGGAGCACTTTTTACGGAGGAGTAATGGATGACTTAGTTAAAGACGTATCCATATCAAGTAATGGTATAGTAGGTTTTTGTGGAAATACATGGAGTAACAATAACATCTCAACTACTGGATCTTTTAAGGAAATTAAAACAGGAAGTTATGAAGAGATGTTTTTCGGAGTTTTAAATTCGAATGGAACCCGTATGTGGGCAAGTTATTTTGGAGATAATTCAGGTAGAAATTTTATGAATTCCATCTTATTTGACAATAATGATGATATTTATATTGGAGGTACAACAAGTTCAATAAACTTTATAGCAACACCAAATTCACACAAGAGTACACCACCAACCTCAGTTTATGATTTTGATGGTTTTATTTCAAAATTCTCTCTTAATGGGCAGCAAATCTGGGGAACCTATTATGGTGGAAATAAAGAAGATTTTCT
>JBDTNG010000105.1:0-5067 GCA_039933895.1 Flavobacterium sp.
GGAAAAGAAAGCGCTTTTATTTGTATCAACAGAAAAAATAGTAAATTCGTGACTTGTTATTCATCATGCAATCTTTAACAGAACGAAATGCTTCAAAAGTTACAACATCATCTCAACACGACCTTTCCTTTTTTAAACGGAAAAAAACTCCTTTTGGCCACAAGTGGAGGAGTTGACAGTATGGTTATGGTTGATTTGTTTCAGAAGTTAGGGTATGAAATAGCGATGGCGCATTGCAATTTTCAACTGCGGGGGATGGAGAGTTTTGGAGATCAGACCTTTGTTCAGGAATATGCAGACCAAAATAACATTCCTGTTTTTACTACTTTATTTGACACGGAAGCTTTTGCTAAAGATTATAAATTATCGACACAAGTTGCGGCGAGGGAATTGCGTTACAATTGGTTTTATGAGCTTTTAGAAACAAAAGGATTTGATTATTTACTGACTGCACATCATGCCGATGATAATATTGAAACCTTTTTAATTCATTTGACTCGAGGAACAGGTTTAGAAGGGTTAACAGGTATTCCGGAACAAAATGAGCAAGTTATTCGTCCGTTATTGCTTTTTTCTCGTGATGACATTGAACAGTATGCTATAGAAAATAAGATTTCATGGCGAGAAGATTCCAGCAATGCTTCGGATAAATATTTACGCAACAAAATAAGACACGATTTGGTTCCTATTTTAAAAGAACTGAATCCTAATTTTCTTACTTCTTTCCAAAAAACACAAAAATACCTGCAGGAGGCCCAAACTATGATGGAAGATGCTGCAATTATGATTTATCAGCAAGTGGCGACTGAAATAGACAATACAATTCACTTTGATTTAAAAAAACTCAAGCAGTTACCCAATTACAATTCGTATTTGTACCAATGGCTGAAAGAATATCATTTTTCGGCTTGGGAAGATATATATGAATTGGTCAATGCACAGTCGGGAAAACAGGTTTTTTCTGAAAATTATCGTCTGTTGAAAGACCGAGATCTGTTGATTTTGGAAGAAATAAAAGAAAGCGAAAATTCGATTTTCTTTATTGATAAAGCACAAAAAGAAGTTAAAATTCCATTAAATATTAAAATTTGTAAGGTAGATGACATTTCTACTTCTAAAAATACAATTATATTTGTCGACGAAGATCAATTAGAATTTCCTTTAATTATCAGAAAATGGAACGAAGGAGATTATTTTTATCCGTCAGGAATGAATGGTAAGAAAAAGTTAAGTAAGTATTTTAAAGACGAGAAAATGTCGTTGATTGAAAAAGAAAATACTTGGCTTTTGTGTTCCAATAACCAGATTATTTGGGTCATTGGAAAACGTTCAGACAAACGATATTTAGCAACCAAAACTACTAACCATATAATACAACTAGCATTAGAATAATGAAAAAATTAGCCCTACTCCTACTATTTATTACCTCTTTAAGCTCACAAGCACAAATATTAGATCCTGTAAAATGGAAAACCAAAGTTGAAAAGAAATCAGACACCGAAGTTGTTTTGGTTTTTGATGCCGTAATTGAAAACAGCTGGCATATGTTTTCTCAGTTTACCCCAGACGGCGGACCATTACCATCCCTTTTTGAATATAAAGATGCTAAAGGGAATTTTGAATTATCAGGAAAAACCAAAGAAAGTCCATACAAAAAAGAATACAGTGAGGATTTTAAAATAGACCAATATTTGTTTGAAAACAAAGCACAATTCAGACAAATAGTAAAAATCACCAATCCGAAGTTAAAAACAATTACAGCTTATATAGAATATCAGGCCTGTAAAGAACAATGCGTTCAACTAAATAAAACATTTGAGTTTAAATTGCCTGAAATGGCTGTAAAAGCAGCTGAAGTAACAGCAACTGAAAGTAAAGATACCCTTACACCCGCAAAAACTACTATAATTGCAGATACCGTATCAAAACAAGAAACGGTAAAAACAGAATCAACTTCAGGAAAATTAACAGCCAAGAAAGAAAAGCAAACTGATAAATGGAGTTTGTTTTTATGGACTTTATTAGCCGGTATCTTTGTGACATTTACACCTTGCGTGTTCCCGATGATTCCAATGACTGTGAGTTTCTTCTTGAAACAAAGTGCTGGTGGAAACAGAGCCAAAGGAAGAATGAATGCCTTGTTTTATGGATTATTCATCATCTTGATTTATGTATTAATCTCTTTACCTTTTCACTTGTTTGAAAGCTTAAGTCCAGATATTTTCTATGATATTTCGACAAATCCTTACTTGAACCTATTCTTTTTTGTGATTTTTGTGATTTTCGCTATTTCATTCTTGGGAGCTTTTGAAATTACAATACCTTCAAAATTTGCCAATAAAGTAGACAGCGCTTCAAATAATAGCGGATTAATTGGTGTCTTTTTTATGGCATTAACACTTATCATTGTTTCGTTCTCTTGTACAGGTCCAGCTTTAGGATTGGTCATCGGTAGTGTTTTATCTACAGATGGAGGCGCTACATTTTTGACTATAGCCATGTTAGGATTTGGAATCGGATTGGCTTTACCATTTATGCTTTTTGCGTTATTCCCGAGTTTAATGGGGAACTTACCTAAATCAGGTGGTTGGTTAAATACCGTTAAAGTTGTTTTCGGATTTATCGAATTGGCTTTGGCCTTCAAATTCCTTTCTATGGCTGATTTGGTTATGGATTGGCATATATTAGAAAGAGAAACGTTTTTAGGGATTTGGATAGCACTTTTCAGTGGATTGACAATGTATCTTTTAGGAAAAATAACATTGCCACACGATAGTCCATTATTACACCTTTCAGTTGGAAGATTACTTTTAGGAGTATCAACGTTGGCATTTACTGTTTATTTAATTCCTGGATTATGGGGAGCACCTTTGAACTTAATCAGTGGATTCCCTCCACCAATGTCGTATAGCGAAAGTCCGTATGGTGTTGGAAATACAAAAGGAGGCGGAAGCTCAGGACTACAAATTACCCTTCCCGATGGTGCTATATTAGGACCACATGATATTATTACTTTCCATGAATATGAGAAGGGATTAGCATATGCTAAAAAAGTAGGAAAACCAGTTATGATTGATTTCACTGGTGTTACTTGTGTCAATTGCCGAAGAATGGAAGAATTAGTTTGGTCTAAACCTGAAATACTATCAATATTAAATGACAAAGTAGTTTTGATTTCACTTTACGTGGATGATAAAAAGGATTTGCCAAAAGATCAGATTTTTACATCGACAACAACTAAGAAAGAAATCACTACTTATGGAAAAAAATGGAGTGATATGGCGTTAACGAAATACAAAGCCAATGTTCAGCCGTATTATGTATTAGTTGATTTGGAAGAAAACAATCTGAATACACCAGTGGGTTATACGCCAGATGTTGCGGTATATAAAGCCTGGTTAGAAGATGGAATTTCTAAGTTTAAGGAATAATTAAAAAACCCTGCAAGTTGCAGGGTTTTTTTGTTTTATTATTGGAAGAGCGTTTTTATTTTGCACATGTGAATTGAGTCAATATTTACTTGCTCTTCGGAGAAGGCGCTAATAAACCTGACAACGCACCAATAGAACCCGATGCAATTGCTGTGAATAAAGTAGAAACAGATGGTTCAATTGGCTTTGAGTATAGCGATAAAATAATGATGCCAATTATTACTAAAAGAACCGCGCCACCCAATGCACCTACAACCATACGATATACTGTAGTATTTGGAATTGGTTCTTCCAATAGTTGTTGACTCGCCTTTACTGGATCTTCCCTGAATGCCTGTTGCACTGATGCGTTTGTTGCAATTTCGGTTTTTAAGTCTTTGATGTTTTGAATGTTCATGGTATTATTTTTAATTTTTAGATGTTTATTAAGGAAATTAATGAAGGCTTATCACTTTTACAATTTTCCAATCGTTATTTACTTTTTTCCAGATTACTGTAAATCGGCCTACTTTAGGAATATCATTTGATTCTTGACTGTTATGAAATTTATGTAGTCCCATTTCAATAGCACCGTAACCTTTTATGGGGTAAACTTCAATACTTCCTTTTACGAGTTCTCGTGTGACTTTCCCACAGATGTATTTTTTGGTGCCATCTACAATATCTTTTTTGGAATTCATAAAACCGCCATTGTCGTGGTAAAATTCAATATCATCTGCATAAAATGAACTGTACTTGTCTAAATTCACATTACAGGTGTTGTAAGCAGAAAAAAAGGAACTGTCTAAAGCAACAATTGTTTTATATAATTCGACGTCATCTGGTTTGTAATTCTTTGTCAGACGATAGGTATTGCTTGTGGAAGAACAAGCAACTATTAGGCTCATTGATAGGGTTAAAAAAAGTGGTTTGAAGGTATTTTTTGTCATGTTTCTTTCTCTTGCATTGATAAAAATAGGTAATAAAACAAAATCAGCAAGTAGAATTTCAATAAAATATATCATATTTGTCTTACAAATTTATATACCATGTTAATTTAAAGTATTTGGAAGCGCTGTTTTTGGCATTGAAGCCTGTGTCATCACTTTAGAAACTGTTATTGTTTTATTGTGGTATACAAAATACACTTAATAAAAAATCCAACTCTTACGAATTGGATTTTTAGTTTATAGAATAATTTAATCTCTTATAAAAATTATTATTTAATTTCTTTTTCTAAATATCTAGCATATTCAGCTTTAGCAATGGAATCTAATTCGCGACTTGCATAGTATTTAAGACAATTTGAACTAATGTATTTTTTAAGAGCATCTTCTGCCTTTTGTTTTTCACTACAATCATCACATTTTGGAATGATTGCTTTAGGAAGATTTTTAATAATATTTTTACCCAATGTGCTTGCGGTTGCCCTATTATTCATATTGACATCTTCATTAAAATCAAAGAAATCTTTTTTATCAATCAGTTTAAAAATAGTATCATTTTGCATTCCTCTTTTAAACAAGAATAAAAAACTTGATATTTATAAGAATCTATCCAAGCATTTTTTTCATTTGTATAAGAATAGTTAAATTTTTCCCTATTATACTTAGTTGTACATGAAGTCATTATTAGAAATGAAAAAAGTATTTTGAAA
>JBDTNG010000106.1:0-2991 GCA_039933895.1 Flavobacterium sp.
AAATTGAACAGTACCAAACGGAATCACGTAAAAAAGCAATTCTTGATGCGAAACAAAAAGCGGTTGATTATGCTTCAGTATTAAATCAGAAAGTAGGGAAAGCAATTTTAATCTCAGACAATTCACAAACAAACTATCCACAACCAATGTATAGAAGTGCTATGATGAAAGCTGATTCTGCTGGAGAACAAAAAGAAACATTGGCAATAGGAGAAATTGAAGTTATCTCGAACGTTCAAGTGGCTTTTATTTTAGAATAAAGAAATCATTTATAATATAAGCAAAGCCTGAATTGTTATGATTCAGGCTTTTCTAATTTAAATAGTGAAAAAAAATGCATAATTTTACAGTATATCAAACGCTTATGAAAAGATTAATTCCGTTATTTTCAACCGTTTTTATTTTTCTTGCTTGCCAAAGGGATATTTCTAAAACAGAACTTTATTTTAAATTACCTAAAGAATTGAAAGAGATTTCAGGGATTACTATTGCAAAGTCAAAGATTTGGGCTATTGCAGATAGTGGTAATAAAAACGAAATTTATCAGTTGAGTTCCACTGGAAAAATAACACATGCAATAATGCTAACAGATGTTGAAAATACTGATTGGGAAGAAATTACCTCAGACGCAAAAGGTGATTTGTATATTGGTGATTTTGGCAATAATGACAACCTAAGAAAAGATTTGGGGATTTATAAAATTGAAGATAAAGATTTGACCAAATCAACTGTTTCTTCATCACAAAAAACGGCTTTTTATTATCCGGAACAAACCACCTTTCCACCAAGGAAAAAATCTTTATTCTACGATTGTGAAGCCTTTTTCGAGTGGAATGGTTATTTTTATCTGTTTACCAAAAATAGAAGCAGTCATTTCGACGGCACTACTTTTTTATATAAAGTTCCAAATAAAGCAGGCAATTTTCCAGCCCAATTTTTGGGTGAATTTAAAACCTGTTCCGACTTTAACAATTGTTGTATTACTGCTGCGGCACTAAGTCCAGATAAAAAGAAAGTTGTATTACTGAGTCACAGTAAATTATGGTTGTTTGAAGATTTTAAAACTGATAATTTTTTCAATGGAAAAGCAACCAAATTAGAATTACAACACTATTCTCAAAAAGAAGCGGTTGGTTTTTCTACCAATGATACTTTACTCATCGCCGATGAAAAAACTAAGAAAATAGGAGGGAATGTGTACCAATTTTCTTTGAAACAATTAAAATCCAAATCCTAAGCCGAATGAAATTCTGGCGGTATCGACTTCGCTTTTAAAATAAGTCAACCTTGCTGTGATGACATTCAATCCGTTGAGCCATAAACCGCCACCAAAAGAACGATGCCATTGGTTTGAACTTTCACCATCAATCCATACTCTTCCGTAGTCAAAACCTCCTAAAACTCCATAAGACATTGGAACTAAACTGCCTTTTATTTTTCCAATACTAATTCTCAAATCACTACTTTGAAACAACGATTGCTTCCCTAAAAAGCGTTCTTTTCTAAAACCTCTTAAGTCGTAATCACCACCCAAAGTGGCACCTTGGTAGAATTCGAAATTGTTGTTTAAAATCATTTTTCCTTTTACCAAAGTGGCTAAAACAAAGTTTCCTTTGTGATCTAATTTATAATTGAAATTAATTTTGCTTTCCAATTCTGGAAAGTTTTTTTTCGTTTCTTTTAAATTTGTTTTCCAAGTTCCAGACAACGAAAATCCCATTCCCAAGGTTGGATTTGATTTGTTGTTATAATTCTCAAAACTGTATTTTAGGGTTGCTCCGGCAAAATGTTGCGATTCAAAAACAGATGGATTTACAATATTCGGGATATTGATAAATCTTCCCATCGTTTCTTCCACCTCAATGATTTCGTAAGAAGGCTGAAAAAGAATTTCACTACCCATACGGCCCACTTTTTTTAGCATTGGAGTAATTTTAAATTGTTGCAATCGGACACGGTTGTAATCCATTTTCAACTTTTCATCTTCATTCACAGTTTCATTTCCATATCCAAAATAGTTAACAGCAAAATTCGGGCTTGTTAAACGGGTTTCCAATTCAAAATCCCATTTTCCCAATGCTTTTGGAACTTTAGTATTATAAAATAACTCGAAGCCATTTGTGGCAAAATAATAATTGGCTTTTAATGTATGTTTTTGTGTGTAAGGATCTCGCTTAAATCCATTTTGTGTATAGTTGATAATAGCTCCCATTTTAATACCATCATCAGGATTGGAGCCAATATTAGGCAATCCGGTCCAGGCATTGTATTTTGGTTTTTTATAATCATATACATTGGTTTCGTAATCATCACTTATTACTTTACGTGTACGAAAATCTGTTTGATAGGTGTTTTCTTTGGATTTAAAATCATAAATAACGATTTTTTTTCCTTTTTCAATTTGATAATTATCGTGATCTAGACCACCAATCAATCGAAGTTTTATTTTTGATTTTTCTTTTCCAGTTTCCTCAAAAATATCGTCCCCATCCAAACCATAAACCCAAATTTCATTGGTTTGTTTATCTTTGAATTGTCGGGTTTGAATTAATTCTTCTTTGTTTTTTTTAATTCGATATTGCTCAATTTCAAGTATATGAGGTTTGTCTTTTTTGATGATAAACTTATCTTTTTTATCAGTACCAACAATCAATATTGTCTTCTGAAGTACTTTAAAATATTCGCTAGCATAATGTTGCAAATTGGCTTTTCTGATTTTTAATTTTGCTTTAATGCTTTCAATCGTTCCATCTTGAACCTCTGAAGGTAGTTTTTTGAACGCATTGCTAATTTCTAAATCCGACAAATTATTCTGAATATATTTGGCTTGGGTAATCCAATCTTTCTCCATTGTATTTTTAAGGAAAGCAACATCCAGTGGATAAGGCTCTCGATTGAACCATTTTACATTCGAAATTTTATTTTTAAAAGTTTGCATGTGACGCAAATCGGGAATGTTCATTATAATCGCCAATAAAGCACCATCGTATT
>JBDTNG010000107.1:0-10056 GCA_039933895.1 Flavobacterium sp.
GGCTACAATCAGAATGTATTGAGTAGTTATGCTGATGCGCAAAAATATAAGTTCAACGGAAAGGAACTACAAGACGAGCTAGGACTGAACATGGAGTTCATGGATTTTAGACAATACGATCCAGCAATTGGTAGGTTTGTGGTTATTGATCCAATGGCTGAGTTTCAACGCAAATGGAATCCATATCACTTTGCTTATGATAATCCTATATTATTTAATGATCCATCAGGTTTAATAGGTGAGGAATTTACTGGGAAAAAGAAGAAAAAAGATGATACAGAATACGGTGGTACACTTGAAGTAGTAAAAGTAACTGCCACTAAAAAGAAAAGTACAGGTGCTACTGTCAGAGGTTTATTATGGGCTTCAGTAGATTTTATTCCGTTTGCAGGAAGTATAAAACAAATTGGTGTTGGTTTATATGAAGGTAACGGGACGGATGTAGCTTTAGGTGTAGTATTTCTGGCGGTAGATGTTTTTACTGCTGGAGAAGGAGGTGCGCTTTTGAGAGTTGCGGAAGTAGCTGGTGAAGATGCATTAAAAATAGCAGCGAAAGACGAGGCTAAAGAAATTGTTGAACATAATCTGGATGAAATCGGTGAAGGTATATATGAATTTAAATATATAGATGAAGCCGGAGATGTAAAAGATTATACAGGGCAATCAAAAAATGTAGAAAAGCGATTAACTCAGCATACAAATGCTGGTGAAAAAGTTCCAATAGAAGGAACAGTTAAAAAAACTTCTGTAAAAGGAGGGAAAACTGCTCGTGAAGTAGCGGAAACAAAAAAATTAAGATTAAAAGGAGGTCCTGGGGGAACGAATGGTAATAAAGTTTGGCCAGTTAGTGCTAAAAGGGAAATTGCTCTAAAAGCTAAAGGTTTATGGTAATGATAAATAAAGATATTCTAATAATGATTGATGACTTGATTAAGAGCGGTCACATTAAAAAAATTGAAAACTTATATATAAGGCAAAATAAATATGAGAATTCTATTATTTTGACACATAATGAGTTTGAAAATGGACTACTGAAGAATAATGTTATTAGTAGTATAAAGAAACTCAATATAAAAGAAATTGAGTTAAATGATTTATTTGGTTTTAACATGTTTGATTTAAATTTTGTTGACCAAATCAATTGGGTGGAAGGGATAAAAATCATTAAATCCGATGGTGTAAATTCAAATGATTTGAAACGTTTAGAAAATATTAGAAAATTTGTAAACAACTATAGTAGTGAACCTGTAGATTTTCTTAGTTTTAAAAAACTTGAAAAAGCTGATATATTATGGTCAAAAGGAAGAGAAAATATTCTAGAGTGTGAAAACTTAGAATCATTGACAATACATAAATTGAAACTAAAAGATTTAAAAGATTTTAAAAAACTTAAAAACTTAAAAAACTTATCCTTAATAAATTCATCGTTAGAAAGTTTAGAAGGGATTGAAGACTTAGAAAATTTAGAAAGCTTAGAAATCTGTATTAATAAAAATCTAAATAATTTAACATCATTGTCAAAACTTAATAATCTTAAATGGTTAAAACTTGAAAAGTGCTCAAAACTTGAAGATATAACGCCAATTAAAGATTGTATTGATATTAGTTTTATTTCAATCTTAGACTGCAAAAAAATAATTAATAATGAAGTGATTTTTAAACTAATACATTTAAATGTACTTGCTATTAATAATTCTGGAGAAATAAAAAGCATACATGGTATTGAAGAAATGAAAAATCTGGAAAGATTCATTATTTATAATAGTAATGTAATTGATGGAGATCTAAAGCCATTGATAAGATTAAAAAACTTAAAATGGTGCAAATTTTCAGACAAAAAACATTACAATTTAAAATATGAGGAAGTGGAAAAACACATTAATATGAATCAATCGAATTAATAAAATGAAAACAAAATTAATATTATATTTTTTTATAAGTTTTTCCATTACAAGCTATAGTCAAACATCAAATGCGAACAATAGCGCTTTGCAGATCGAAATTAAAAAACAAGCCAATGAAATGGGCGATGCCTTTATAAAAGGAGATTATAAATCATTTGTAAAATTCACGTACCCAAAATTAATCCAATTGATGGGAGGGGAAAGTAAAATGATTGCTACATTGACTAAAACTATCAATGACACAAAAAGTCAAGGGGTGAGTTTCTTGGGTGTTACATTTGACAATCCTACAAAAATTATTAAAGTCAAGAATGAATTGCAATGTACCATTGTTCAGCATCTTGCGGCGCATGTTCCAAATGGCAATACAACGAGTTCAAGTACACTAATCGGTATTTCTTTAGACAATGGTAAAAAATGGTATTTTATTGATTCCACAAATAAAACCAACGCTCAAATGAAACAGTTATTGCCCAATCTGAGTCCTGAAATAATTTTACCAAAGAAGAATTAAAAAGCAGTACTTTTGCGTTTTATTATGATTAAGTGAGAAAATACCTATCTCTTTTTATGAGGTATTTTGATTTGTCCCTTAAGAAACCCAAATTAATTAACCTATTTGAAATTAAGAACATGAAAAAATTAAAATACGCATTAAGCATCATTTTTATGCTAGCCATAGCATCTTGTAGTAAAGATGATTCTGCTAATAATATAAATACTCCTGAGCCTAATATTTATGTTGCAGGTTGGTCAACATCAAATCCAAGTGAATCACACAGAGCTACAATTTGGAAAAATGGAGCAGCCACATTCTTAACAGATGGTACAAAAGATGCTACTGCAAATAGTATTTTTGTAAATAATAATGATGTATACGTAGTGGGTTCGGAGCTTAATGAGATTAGATTTTGGAAAAATGGCGTTTTGCAAAACTTAAATGTTTCCACAACAAATGCTTCAAGTGGTATTGCTGTTACTGTTTCTAACAATAATGTTTATGTGTTAGGTTCTCAATCATCAGGAAGTGGAACGATCATTAAATATTGGAAAAACGGAGTTTTAACAGACGTTACAACAGGTACGGCAATTGCATTTCCAACAGACATCAAAGTGTTAAATAATGATGTTTACATTACTTACAATGAAGGTGATTATGCTAAACTTTGGAAGAACGGAGTCGTTACCAATCTTTCTGATGGAACACTTCATGAGGAAACAATCTCAATGGCTATCGATAATAATAATGTCTATGTTTTAGGTAACCAAAGCGCCCAAGTAAAATACTGGAAAAATGGTGTTGAAACTTTAGCATTTCCTATTGGTACTAGTCGTGGAGCTTTAGGTATAGATGTTTCTGGTGGTACTGTATATATTGGTGGTTATGATAATTACAAACCTCAGACTTGGGTAAATGGAAACGCCCAAAGTAGTAATGCCTCTACAGTGGGTAATGGATTTATCACTGCAGTTAAAATGTTTAACAACAATTTTTACGCTGTAGGCAACCAAACAAAATCAAAATTATGGATTAATGGTTCTGAATCAATTTTATCTCCAAACAGTTATTCTAGTGATACTTATTCTATTTTTTTAACAAATTAAAATAATTTGAATTTCCACAACCAGATTGCCATGCGTTATATAGCTTTTCTTTTTATTGCTTTATTCTCTTCTATGCCAACTTTTGCGCAAGGAGAGGCCAATGTCTGGTACTTTGGAAAGAATGCAGGTTTGGATTTTAATAGCGGTAATCCTGTAGCGCTTACAAATGGACAGTTAAATACTTCTGAAGGTTGTGCTACAATTTCTAATGCATCAGGGCAATTGCTTTTTTACACTGATGGTATCACAATTTACAATCGCAATCATTTGGTAATGCCAAACGGTTCTGGCTTAATGGGACATGTTTCTTCAACACAATCGGCAACAATAGTACCCAAGCCCGGCTCATCTACTTTGTTTTATGTTTTTACAATGGATGCAGAAATAGGTGTTAATGGATTTCGTTATTCTATAGTTGACATTTCACTTGATGGTGGCTTAGGAGATGTTACAACAGATAAAAATATTTTGATTTATACGCCTTCTTGTGAAAAATTAGGGATAGTAAAAAAGGCAAATGGTATTGATTTTTGGATTGTAACACACAGCTGGAATAGCAATCAGTTTAATGTTCACGAACTAACAGCGTCAGGTTTCAACAGTACTCCTATAATAAGCAACGTTGGACTCCCTATTGTTTCTAATGATTATGTAGGGTATTTAAAAATAGCTCCAGATGGCTCCAAAATTGCAGTTTGCCATGCTTTTAGTGGTACATCTCAATTGTTTAATTTCAATAATGCGACTGGTGTGGTTTCAAATCCTCAATCTATTTCAGTTGGATCAATAATTTTTTATGGTGCTGAATTTTCACAGGATAGTAAGGTACTTTATTTAAGTTCTATAAGTAGTAATTGCGTTTATCAATTCGATTTGAATTCGTCTAATTTTGTTGCGTCTGCCGTCCAATTAAATATGAACAGACAACCAGCAGCATTACAACTAGGACCAAATGGTAAAGTGTATTTTGCTACACTAGATTGGGATACGATAGGTGTTATCAACAATCCTAGTGTAATAGGCGTTGGTTGTGATTTGCAATCAAGTGCAATCAGTTTAGGTGGAAAAATTTGTCTGCTTGGTTTACCTCCTTTCGTTACCTCCTTCTTTTCTCCTAATGCTATACAAGTAAGTAGTGCTTGTGCTGGACAAAATACCCAGTTTACACTAAGCGCCAATCAAACGATTACAAGTGTCTCTTGGGATTTTGGTGATGGGAATGCTTCCAATGCCATCCAGGCTAACCATACTTATGGAATTCCAGGGACTTATACTGTTACAGTAATGGCGGTTAGTGCACAAGGTACAGGAACCAAAACCCGAGACGTTATTATTTCAGCAGTACCCACTGTTACACAACCACAAGGCATAAAAATATGTGATGACAACAATGATGGGGTATCTGTTTTTGATTTGACCACGCAAAATACAGCCATTTTAAACGGTCAAAATCCAAGTCAATACACGATTAGATATTTTGCAAATGCTACTGATTATGCAAATAATGTAGTGATTGCAACCCCTGCAAATTACACTATTGTCACTCCTTATCTGCAACAAACCATTATTGCTGAAGTGTCTAATGTTGCCAACAAAAATTGTAATGCTACAACGACTTTTGATATTGATGTATTTGATACGCCTTTGCCAAGTTTACCGGCAAACATTCCAGACTTAAATTCTTGTGACAATACAAGCGTTGGAACCGAAACCGACGGGAAAGTAATTTTTGATTTGACACAAAGAGCGGCGATTATTTTAAATGGTCAATCTGCGGCTCAGTTTACAATTTTATATTACCGAGACGTGGCATTAACCAGTCTTATTGCTACACCAAACGCTTATCAAAATACCAATCCCACAGAAACAATTTATGTAAAAGTGGTTAATAATGCCAATGCCAATTGTATTGCAACAACTTCATTTAATATCAAAGTGTTTGCTTTGCCTACCATTACGGCTATTGTCGATTTGAAACAATGTGATGATGATATTGATGGTTTTAGTGTATTTAATCTGACACAGGCCAATCCTAAAATTTCAACTAACGCAACGAATGAGGTTTTTAGTTATTTTGAAACACTTACTGATGCTCAAAATAATGCCAATCCTATTTTAAACTTTACCACATACACCAATCAAACGGTGAGTACCGATTTTGTTTTTGTAAAAGTGACCAGCACTCAAGGATGTTTTCGAATCGCTAGATTGAACCTGATTGTTTCCACAACACAAATCCCATTAAACTTCACCAGAACTTTTACGGTTTGCGATGATGCCATTCAAGGTACAAATACCGATGGAATCAGTGCTTTCGATTTTAGTAGTGTTGCCGGTCAAATTCAAAGTATTTTTCCTGTTGGACAACAATTAATCATCACTTATTACAGAAATCTAGCGGATGCTTTGGCCGAAAATAATTCTATTACCAATATCACAAATTATAGAAATATCGGTTATCCGAATACCCAGAATATTTACATCCGTGTAGACAGCCAACTTAACAATGATTGTTTGGGATTGGGTCAACACATTACTTTGAATGTCGAACGTATTCCTATTGTTCAACCTCAAACTTACATCCATTGTGATGATGATCAAGACGGACAATATGGTTTTGATACGACCAATTTACAATCACAACTCTTAAGTGGTCTTACAAATGTTATTGTCAATTATTTTGACCAAAATAATAATCCGTTACCAAGTCCATTGCCAAATCCGTTTGTAACGGCTTCACAAACACTTCGTGCGGTAGTTACCAATACAACTACTATGGCTTGTTCGTATGAAACGACAATTCAATTTGTAGTAAATGATTTGCCGGAAGCTTTTTCAATTCCAACAAACTTAACTACCGTTTGTGATGACGAAGTTATTCCAACACAACAAGATGCCCAATTCGCTTTTAATACAGCAACATTTGAAGCGACAATCCTTGGTGGGCAAACAGGGATGATAGTCAACTATTACGATCAGAATAATAACCCATTGCCGAGTCCATTGCCCAATCCTTTTGTAACTGGAACTCAAAATGTAACAGTTGAAGTTGTTAATCCAACAGGAAACTGTACTGCTTCATCTACGATTCCATTTGTCGTTAAACCAGTGCCTAATATTAACTTGATTGGAAATGAATTGGTGTGTAACGAACAAACCATCACTAAAACATTAGAGGCAGGAATTCTGGACGGCACGCCAACAACAGATTATACGTATGTGTGGACACACGATGGAAATGTTTTAAACGGAGAAACCAATCCAACATTAACCATAAATACTGCTGGAGTTTACACTGTAGAAGTTTTTAATAATCAAGGTTGTTCCAGAACAAGAACCATTACCGTAATTGCTTCGGATATGGCAACCATAACGAATGTTCAGGTGGTAGACCTCTCTAATAACAATGCTATTGTGGTTACTGTTACAGGACTTGGGGATTATGTGTATAGTTTAGACAATATTACGTTTCAGGAATCCAATACATTTACCAACGTAGTAGCTGGAGTGTATACGGTTTATATTAAAGATTTGAACGGTTGTGGTACCGCGCCTTATGATGTAAGTGTTTTAGGAATACCAAGTTTCTTCACGCCAAATGGTGATGGTTACAATGACTACTGGAACATTCAAGGTACCAATAGTAAATTAAGCGCTACAACAACCATACATATATTCGATCGTTTCGGGAAATTGATCAAACAAATTAGCCCATCAATGCAAGGGTGGGATGGTAAGTCCAACGGTCAGCCTTTACCATCAACAGATTATTGGTATTCGATTGCCTTAGGAGATGGAAGAATTATAAAAAGCCATTTTGCTTTGAAGCGATAGGTGGTAATGTATCAGATGTGTTGGTAGTTCATTTTTAACCAATTTCATTTATGATAATCAGATATTTAAATTTTTACAGTAAGAAAACTAAAACAACCTTTGGGTTGTTTTTTTATTATATATGCTCTTAAATTGAATAAAATGGCTTTGAAAACAAGCTCGTGCATCAGATGTATTGGTGGATGTATAAGAATAATAAAATATGGTAAAACAAGGTCAGGAAATCAAAGATATATCTGTAAAGTATGTCATAAAACTAAAGTAGAAAATTATATTTATAAAGCATATCAACCAGAGATTAATAGTAATATTATCCTATTTACCAAGGAAGGGCTTGGTATTAGAAGTACAGCGAGGGTTTTGAAAATATCTACCACCACTTTGTTAAGAAGAATTGTATTGATTGCTCAAAACATAAAACCACCTATAATTTCAATGAACAAGATTTACGAGGTGGATGAAATGAGAACTTATGTGAAAAGAAAAGACAAACTGATATGGATAGTTTACGCATTAGAAAGAGAAACAAAAAGAGTAATCAGTTTACATGTTGGTCGAAGAACCAATAACACTTTAAATGTAGTTTTGAAAACCGTAAAACTCTCTAATCCAATAGCCATTTATACCGATAGATTGAAACATTATTAATACCTTATTGATGATTCAATTCATAAAACAAAGAGATTTGGCACCAATCATATTGAAAGACAAAATCTGACACTAAGAACACATCTTAAAAGATTAAACCGAAGAACAATTTGTTTTTCGAGAAGTAAGTTGATTTTAATTTCAGTTTTGAAAATTTACTTTTGGGTTTGAGTTTTTAAGAGGTTGTGTTTATACTCGTTTGTGAAAAAGAAGTATTTATTATTAAATTTGTTTTAATCTTTGTGGGCACGGTCCCGAAGTTTCGGGAGCAAATCCACGCTATCGGGGATGAAATTTAGTAAATTTACTTACAGAGAAGCACAAATCGGTTCTCAGTTAAACGAAGGTTATAAGGATTCCGATGCAGACCAAAGAGCTATTTTAAATGGATTTAATTATGAGCTATGAAAATTAACTATAAAGTTAGAAGTGTATTCAATTTTTTATTGTTTACCATATGCTTGATTATTTATTTATTGCCTAATTTTATTAATACAGATATTAATAGAACATTGCTTGGTGAATTATTTTTTAACGTGTTTTACCCATGTCTCTTTTGTAGCTTGATACTTGCTATATATAATATAGCCAAGAACAGGAGTGAAAATAAAAAGCTTTTTATTTTCATTGATTATTTGATTTTATTTTGCATAGTGCTGTTTTTTTGTAAATTAGTATATGTTATATTTTTTAAGGAAATATGAAAACAGTAGGTTTAGTAAATCCATATTAATGCTAATGGATTCCCAGATTCGGTTTGTGCCCCCGAAGCTTCGGGAGTGAGGCACACAACCCAATCACCCACACATAATAAGGATGAGCTGTTCCCAAAGCATAGGGAGGCTCATTCTTTTTGTTTGTAGTAATCTGAAATAAAAAACCAGTTTCTTTAATCTTTTTTAGTAGTTCTCTTTTTGCTGACCCCAGCTTCACTCATTGCTATAGCTATCGCCTGTTTTCGGCTTTTTACTTTACCACCTTTGCCATCTTTCCCTGATTTTAAGTCACCTTCTTTGTATTCGTGCATCACTTTTTCGATTTTGTCTTTCTGTTTTTCCGTTTGCTTTGCCATGATTTCTATCATTTAAATATCAACCTTATAAAATTAAGGTCTGTAAATTTTATTTATTTGCAAGAATCCTTTTTTATGTTACATAATTATAATGGATATTAAGTCTGGGTAAGGCATAAAAAAACAAATAAATTATAAAGTGCCATTTTAAAGAAAAGCCCCAACGACAAAAGTTAGGGCTTTTTTATACAGTTTTAAAAAGACTAAAAATGCTTTTATGAATTGGATAGGGTAATTACAAAAAGTATTGAATCTCTCTTTATCTCTTTTTTTATTTTTTAAGATTGGCTATAATTTTAAGAGCTGCAGAGGTGTTCATTTTTTCCAATTCAGCAATCATTTGGTTTTTTGCATTGTCACTCAATTCTGGAATGGGTTTGATGAACTGTTCTTCGTCTGCTTCTTTAAAGAATAAAGCATCTGACCATTCATTTCGAACACCATCAATTACAAAATGAATGCGGTCTTCAGTGCCACGATTGGCCACAGAATGTGTAAAATTAGCATCAATATACCAGCATTCTCCTTCATTCATAATCAAACGCTTATCATCCAAAATGAATTCAACCTCTGGGTTTGTAATGATGGGAATGTGTAATCGGAAACTGCCGTCTTCATAACCTAAACAATAGTCTATATGCGGTTTTATTTCGGCACCAACAGCCAATCTTAGCAAACGAACTGCAGTTTTTTTAAATAAAAAACCATCCAGTATTTCTTTGAAATAGTCACAAGAGTTTAATATTTCAGTATAAATAACTTCCTCGGTATTGTTGTTTAAAGCATAGATATTATCTGATTTTCCACCAGCAGACATCAATGCTATAGAGGTCCATTTTCCTTCATAATCATTGGTATTGTAATGATCAATCCAATTTTTATTCATGACTTTCTGAACATCATTTTTCAGACGTTCTTTATCAAAAACGAATGGGAATTTAATGGAGCGTACTAATTCTTTCATACTTATTTTCTTAGCCATTGTTGCATTAT
>JBDTNG010000108.1:0-7156 GCA_039933895.1 Flavobacterium sp.
GCCTCAGTATTGTTTTTTATGTTCTCTTGTCAAAAAGAAGATGTTACAACAGATGCTCAATCTCAAACTCCAGTCGCTTCAGCTCATAGAGGTTGTGCTTCTCAAGAAGTTTTAGAAAGACAGCTTAAAGAAGACCCTACTTTGGCAACAAGAATGGCTAACATTGAAAGTTTTACACAAAATGCAATAGCTACTGGAAGATTAGTGAATGGTAAAATTCAAATCCCTGTAGTTGTAAACGTGTTATACAGAACTTCAGCCGAAAACATTTCATTATCTCAAATTCAATCACAAATTGATGTATTAAACAAAGATTTTAATGCATTAAACAGTGATTACAACAGTGTGCCAACATTATTTGCTAGTAAAAAAGCAAACGTTGGAATTTCATTTGTTCTTGATCAAGTAATCAGAAAATCAACTACTAAATCTTCTTGGGGAACTAATGATGCTTGTAAAAAGACTGCTAATGGCGGTATGGCTCCAACATCTCCAACAACAAAATTAAACCTTTGGTGTGCAACTATTGGTGGGGGAATTTTAGGTTACGCTCAGTTTCCTGGAGGTTCTTCGTCAACTGATGGTGTTGTAATTGATTCTCACTACTTTGGACTTTCAGGTTCTGCAAATGCGCCATATAACTTAGGTAGAACTGCAACTCACGAAGTAGGTCACTGGATGAATTTACGTCACATTTGGGGAGATGCAACTTGTGGATCTGATTTAGTTTCAGATACTCCAGTTCACAACACTGCAAACTATGGAAAACCAGCTTATCCTCATTACAGTACTTGTTCTGGTGCTCCAGTTGAAATGACCATGAATTACATGGATTATACTGATGATAATGCAATGTACATGTTCTCATTAGGACAAAAATCAAGAATGGCTGCAATATTTGTTTCAGGTGGTTCAAGATTTTCATTCGGTCAACCATAATAAATAAAATAAAGCTCAATAAAAACTCGCTCTTGTAGCGAGTTTTTTTATTATATTCGTTAGAAAATTCATTCAAATGACTTCGAAAGTATTAGCTAGCGGAATTTTAAGAGCAATTGGAATTATTGTTGCAATTGCGCTACTCCTATTTTTATTATATAAAGTTCAAACTGTAATCATTTATTTAGTTATATCCCTTATTCTCACTTTGATTGGAGATCCAATTGCAGGTTTCTTAAAAAGACGATTAAAATTCAAAAATACATTAGCAGTTTCTGTAACAGTATTTATTTTCATTTTGTCACTTGTTGGCTTCCTGCTTCTTTTTCTACCATTAATCATTTCACAAAGCGAAAGCTTGTCTTTATTTGATACACATAGCTTCAGTAGAGATTTTAATAAGCTCTTGAATCATGCTGATGCTTATTTATCAAATTATAATATCGATATTAATCGGCTTTATCAAAAATCTAATATTGCCTCTAAACTGAATTTTGATTTTTTACCTATGATATTAAATTCAATAATATCAACTATTAGTAATGTTGGTGTTGCTATAGCTTCTATATTATTTATTACTTTTTTCTTTTTAAAGGACAAATTACTATTTTTAGATTTAGCCAAAAGAATTTTACCAGACAAACACGAAGATAAAATCTTAAATTCTATTGATAAGATTAACTATTTATTATCTCGATATTTTATTGGGTTACTTCTTCAGCTTTTTATAGTTTTTGTTTTATACTTAATTGTATTGTTGCTTTTTGGTATTGAAAATGCCTTTATAATTGCCTTTTTATGTGCCATCTTAAATGTAATACCATATATAGGGCCAATTATCGCAACTGTTTTGGCTATAGTTTTAACCATGCTTGGTAATCTAAATGCTGATTTTACAACTCAAATATTGCCAACCACAATTTATGTCACAATTGGTTTTTGTGTTGTTCAAATCATCGATAATAATATTAGTCAACCTATCATTTTTTCCACTAGTGTAAAATCGCATCCTTTGGAGATTTTTTTATCTATCGTTGCTGCTGGTTTTATTTTTGGTGTGGTTGGAATGATTCTCGCTGTTCCAGTCTTTACAATACTAAAAGTAGTCAGCAAGGAGTTTTTTCCTAAAAACAAAGTGATCCAATTATTAACAAAAAACATATAACTTTGGATTCTTCCTTATTAAAACCTGAAGTACAGGATTTTATAAATAATTCATTAAATGAAAACTTTTCGAAAATTGCTTTATTAAAAAATCCTTTCCCGGAGACAATCTGGACAGATATTTTAAACCAAATCGCTTCAAAAAGCAAATCGAAAGAGAAACTCCCTACTTGGTTTAACCAAAAAAATATAATTTATCCGAGTAAGATTTCTATTGAGCAGACTTCATCTGAAAAAACAGCACAATACAAATCAGAAATTGTGTCTGGCAACAGTTTAATTGATTTAACAGGTGGCTTTGGTGTTGATGACTATTATTTCGCCAAAAAAACAAGCCAAGTAGTTCATTGTGAATTAAAGCCTGAATTGTCTGAAATTGTCAAGCATAATTTTGATATTTTAAAACAAGAAAACATCACTTGTGTTCAGGGAGACAGCTCCATAACATTGCAAAATTTAAACCAACAATTTGATTGGATTTACATTGATCCTTCAAGAAGAAGCGATGCAAAAGGCAAGGTATTTATGTTGCAGGATTGTTTACCAAACGTTCCTGAAAATCTTGAAATGTACTTTTTGTTTTCCGAAAAAATTTTGATAAAAACGGCGCCAATACTAGATATTACAGCTGGATTAACCGAATTAAAAAATGTAAAATCCATACATGTTGTTGCGGTTCATAATGAAGTTAAAGAATTACTTTGGGAAATTGAGAAGGATTATCAAGGTCAAATTCTAATTAAAACTATTAATTTCAATAAAGAAAAAGAAGAAAAATTTGAATTTATTTTGCATTCAGAAGGATCGAATTCGTCTTATTCGCTCCCAAAAAAATTCATTTACGAACCTAATAGTGCCATATTAAAATCAGGAGCTTTTGAACTAATTGCAGCTCATTTTAAATTAGAAAAACTACACCAACATTCACATTTATATACTTCCTCTGAAATTCTTGATTTTCCAGGTAGAATTTTTAAGATTGATTCTTATTTTGAATACAACAAAAAGGGAATGAAGCAGTTTCTTGAAAACACAAAAGCCAATATTACAACAAGAAATTTTCCAGAAACAGTAGAAAACATAAGGAAGAAATGGAAAATAAAAGATGGTGGCGAACGCTATTCTTTTTTCACAACTGATGCAAATAATCGTAAAATTGTTTTACTTTGCTCCAAAATATAATCATTACATGAGAATTACTATAATTACGTTTATTTTATTACTTCAAGCTTCTGTTTTTGCACAAAAACCATGTGAATACACCACAAATGTTACCGATTCATTAGGTATTTTTAAAGAGACTAAAAGTTGTCTCGTTTATGAAAAAATATTTGGAAATGCTACACAACTTATATTCTTATCACTTATTTCTGATAATGGAACGCCATTATTAAATTTACAAATTATTCAAAATGATAAGAATTTTATCACTCCGAAATGCATTGATAAAAATTCAAAAATTTATTTTCAGTTGGCTAACGGGAAAATATTTACTTTGATAAATAATGGTAGTAACCAATGCGATAATTTAATTTATAATGATGCCGAAAAACTAAACAATCGATTGTTGGATGCTAATTTTTTGTTTTTGAAAAATAATTTTGACGATTTAAAAAGAATTCCAATTACGATGATGAGGATAAAATATGCTTCAGAAACTATAGATTATGTCTTGCCAAAAGAATTAATTTCAGAAAAAACAAAAGAGAATTATGAACCTGAAAAATTCTTCATCACTAATTTTTCTTGTGTTGAATAATTAGTCACATTGCCAAGTAAAATTTGATAATGTATCTTTTCTGGAACCTACTAAATTGTAGTGCCACCATTCTGAATCGAGCGATTCAAAATGGTATCTGAGCATAATCCTTTTTAATAATTTTCTGTTTTTCAAAACTTCTTTTGGAAATTCCTGAAAATCATGACCAGATTCTGGACCAAAAAAGTCAAACGAAGTTCCCATATCAAGTTCCTTTCCGTCTTCATCTACAAGCGTAATATCTACAGCTCCTCCTCTATTGTGTATTGAACCTCTTGAGGGATTTGCAACATAACTTGGATTAGGAACAATTTCCCACATTTTTTTTTGAACGCTTAATGGCCTGTAACAATCAAAAATTTTAATTCGATATCCTTTTCTTTGGAATTTTTGATTGGCTTCAATTAAAGCATTTATTGTTTTCAAACGTAAATAGCAAGAAGGACAATCATATACATTTGTTTTCAAAAAATTATCACTGGTTGCATATTTCATATCCAAAATAAAATCTTGGCTATAGTCTTTTATATTCACAAATGTGGTATCGCTGATTTTGACAGTGTCTTTGACTGCTTCAGTCAAAATAAGCGTGTTTTTAGCGCTTTTTGCTATACAGTTAAACATTGGGGCTAGAAGAAGAGAAACAGCTAAAAGGAGTGATATTTTCATTCGTAAGATTTCAGTCGAAAGTACGGAATTATTTAAAACAAAAAAAGCTCCACGTTAGTGAAGCTTTATTGTGACCCAATCAGGATTACAATACACACTGATCAACAGTTAATTACTTTCGAAATGTGACATTTTTGTGTCACAATTGATATTTTTTGATTTTTAAATGTACTCAAATATTTTAATTCCCAGTTAAATTATTCGGAAATTTCTTAAATATTTCTATATTTATGAGTTTTGCGTCATTGCAGGAAAAATCATAAATTGAACAACTAAATAGAAAAAAATTATGGCATTGGACTTTTCAGAAATATTAGTAGTAGGCGTATCATCTCGAGCCTTGTTCAACCTTGAAAAAGAGAATGAGATTTTTAAAAATGAAAATATTGTAGGCTTTAGAAAATATCAACTAGAGCACGAAGATGAATTACTTGAAAAAGGGACAGCTTTTCCATTAATCGAAGCGCTATTGAAACTGAATAACCATGTTGACCCTAAAAAACCAATTGTAGAAGTTGTAGTTATGTCAAGAAATAGTCCAGAAACAGGAGTAAGAGTTTTAAAATCTATAAAACATTATAAACTTCCTTTAACTAGATGGGCATTTTCTGGAGGAGAACCATTATCACCATTTTTGGATGCATTTGACGTAGATTTATTTCTTTCAAAAGATGAAAAAGAAGTACAAAAAGTAATTGACAATTCAAATTGTGCTACTGCCTTAATTTATGATCCTCCAGCAGATTACAATCCAGAAACAGAAAGAGTTAAATTTGCTTTTGACGCTGATGCTGTAGTTTTTTCTGAAGAATCTGAATTAATTTATAAATCTCAAGATTTAGAAGCATTTCACAAACACGAAGAAGAAAATGAAGATGTTCCATTAAATGACGGTCCATTTGCAGATTTACTTAAAAAACTTTCAAAAATTCAAGAAAAACTTCCAATGACAATTGAATTGACGCCTTTGCGAATTGCAATTGTTACCGCTCGTAATGCTCCAAGTCATATGCGAGTAATCAAAACTTTAAGGCATTGGGGTGTTTACGTAGATGAAGCATATTTTATGGGAGGTTTATCTAAAGACAAAGTTTTACAAGCTTTTGGTGCGCATATATTTTTTGATGACCAAGAAATTCATTTAGATGGTTCAAGCAAAGTTGTTCCATGCGGAAAAGTACTTTACAAATCTAATTCTCCAATGAAAAAATACGATCAAAAAATAAGTCCAGAAAGAACTTTGAAAAGTGATGATACCGAAGAAATTTAGTAGTAACAGAAAATACTCCGTTACAAAGTTCTCAACCTCGCAAAGCCGAGAAACGTTAGTACATATTTTAAGAATCAAAATATAATTAAATAATATCCAAATGCTACAACATAGAACTATTACAAAGGCAGAGCAAAATTTTATTAGTTTCAAAATCGACGGAAAATGGTCAGCCAATGAATTTACCGCTTTTTTTCAGAGTATTTTGATTTTATATGAATTACACAAAATACTCGAATTAAATAAAAAAGCAGGTTTTAATTATTTCACTGAAAATGTTATATCCATCAACGGAGAATTATATTTTAAAATAGGATTTAATAATTTTGAGGTAATTGACACACCAGAAGATAAATTAATACAAAAGATTTTCGGGGATAGATTAACATACTTAGAGAACTTAAACTATAGTTCCGATTTGCATATTATGAAAATTCAATTTGCCTCTCCCGGCCATTCGGATTTTTTTGGAATAAGTGCAATTATTAAAGAGGCGTTTAAAACTATAAGACATTATCTCCCAAATAAAGCTGATAAAGTAAAAACAGAAATTCAAGAACAAGTTCTTCTGAAAAAGAAAATTGAAAATCTTAAAGCAATTGGTTATACAAAAAAAGAAATAAAATTATTATTACAATCTGGAGAATATTCAATAAACACATTACTTACATTAAATTCTAAAGGTAAATTGATAGATGCGGAACTTATTGAATTGAAAAATTAAGTATTCATTAATAATAAACTACATATGAAAATAAAATTTACATGTTCTAAATGTTTTAAAGAGCATATCGAAACAATAGATTTTATCCAAGCTCAAGATGAAAACTTATATTTCTATATTTGTTCACAAGGTCACAAAAATGTATATTTTGAAAAAAACGAAAAATTTGAATTATTAATGGAATCAGCTGTTTACGCTATTATAGATGGTTATTACAGAGAAGCAATATCATCTATGTCGGTGAGTTTAGAGCGGTTACAAGAATTTGTAATAAAAATAATATCTAAAGAAAATGAAGTTTCGGATAAACTTTTTAAAACTGCATGGAAAGAAGTAAGTCAACAATCTGAAAGGCAACTTGGTGCTTTTATATTTTTATACACTCAAAAATACAAATCAATTCCAGATTCATTAAATAGCAATGAGCGTAGTTTTAGAAATGACATTATTCATAAAGGTAAATTTCCAACTTATGATGAAACTATTAAATACGGACAAAGAATTTTAGATATTACATTTAATATTCTTAAAAAGGAATAATTGTTTCAAATTAAGATATGGATGCTGCTAATGTAAACTATAAGTGGGAAGGCTATTTGTTACAGACTCCTTTGCTTCAATTCCGATTTGA
>JBDTNG010000109.1:0-17038 GCA_039933895.1 Flavobacterium sp.
CCACGACCTGCTGATTACAAATCAGCTGCTCTAGCCAACTGAGCTACGCTGGCGAAATCAATAAAAAAAGTCCGCTATTTCTAACGGACTGCAAATGTATGTATTTTATTTATTAATCAAAACTTTTTTGCTGAAAAAAATTATTTAGCCATGTGCTCTGATTTTTTCTTTCCTTTTTACTAACGATCTTTCCATCGATTCCGCAGCTAATTCTACCCCTTCTTCAAAAGTTTTACACTGCTTCTTTACTATAAATTCGTCTCCCGGGACTATAATTTTCGCTTCTACAATTTTATTCTCTTTATCACTTGTCTTTTCAACTTTTAAAAAAACATCCGACGAAACAACTCTGTCATAATATTTTTCTAATCTATTCATTCTCTCTTCTACAAAATCTAGTAGTTTTTTGTCAACATTAAAGTTAACTGCATGAACATTTACCTTCATAATTTAGATATTAATGGTTAAACATGGTAAAGGGCTATTTCTGATTCCTTGGATGCGCGTTCTGATATACATTTTTAAGCTCTGTTAAACTTGAATGAGTATATACTTGTGTTGACGCAAGACTTGAATGTCCTAATAACACTTTGATAGAATTCAAATCGGCTCCGTGGTTAAGCATATGGGTTGCAAACGTGTGACGAAGCATATGCGGGCTCTTTTTTACCTTTTCGGAAACATTACTAAAGTAATCATTTATTAATCGATAAACAAACGTTTCATTGAGTTTATTTCCATTTGACAATAAAAACAAAAAACCCGAATCATTAATTTTTCCAAGCGCTTTTCTTTCAACGGAATACGATTTTATTTGATTTACAATTACTGATAATAACGGAATGATTCTTTCTTTATTCCTCTTCCCTATCACTTTTATCGTTTTATTAACTAAATCGACATTTGAAATTTGAAGTCCAATAAGTTCCGAACGCCTTATTCCCGTCGTATAAAACAAATCGATGATTAATTTGTCCCGCATTCCTTCAAATCCTTCTTTATATTGTATATGATGTAAGACATTATTTAATTCATCTTCAGAAAACGGAATTTGTATCTTTTTGGGTGTTTTTAAAGTTTTGTGCTTTGTTAGCGGATTGAGTTCTATTTGCTTTGTTTTCAATAGAAACTTATAAAATGCTTTTAGGGAAGCTATTTTTCGGTTAATTGAAATCGTACTCATTTCAGCATCAACCATAACTACAATCCAACTTCTTATTAAGGTATAGGAAACTTCTTCAAGCGAAGTGTTATCAAAATTATCCGCAAGAAATTTTTCAAAGAAATCTAAATCTTTCCCATAAGCCAATGCTGTAAGAACAGAATAGTTTTTTTCTTTTAGTAAATAGTCTTGGAATTTTTGCTTGTTAGATTGCATAAAAAAAATCGTTAGTATAAAAGTACGAAACTTCTATGACTAACGATTTATATTAATAGAAAATTAAATACTAACTTTCTAAGTTGTCTCTCATGTTTTGAACGTAAGCAGCTTTTTGAACCTGAGCTCTTTTTACTACAGATGGCTTAATGAAGGCTTGACGACTTCTCAATTGTCTTACAACTCCTGTTTTATCGAATTTACGTTTGTAGCGTTTTAGCGCTCTATCGATATTTTCTCCGTCTTTAATTGGTATAATTAACATAATATTGACACCTCCTCTCGTTTACGGGTGCAAACTTATAAAATAATTATGGATTATGAATTATAATTTTAAAATTATTTTGCTGATTCCCAAAACTAACCTAAAAAAGCGACAAAGCACAATCTAATTAACTAACTTTATGTACCTTAATTACTAAACATCTCATCTATGGCAAGTCATATTGTTAAAGTATTGCAGTCTTTTTACGTTACCCATGATGTAAAATGCTTTATGGTTGAAAAACCAGAAAATTATGATTTCATTCCCGGACAAGCCACAGATGTATCTATAAATATTCCTGGTTGGGAAGAGAAAGTACGTCCGTTTACCTTTACCAATTTAAGAGAACAGAACTGTTTAGAATTTATCATAAAAATTTACCGAGATCATGAAGGAGTAACTAATATGCTTGGACATCTGAATGCGGGTACGGAATTGATTATTCATGATGTTTTTGGCGCCATACAGTTTAAAGAACCCGGCATTTTCATTGCCGCTGGTTCTGGAATAACACCGTTTCTTTCCATATTTAGAGATTTGTATAAACAAAATAAATTACGAGGAAATAAGCTCATTTATACCAATAAAACTTCTGATGATGTCATAATGGATGTCGAGTTGCGAAAGATGCTCAAAAACGATTACCTCAATGTGTTTACGCGAGAAAATGTGGTTGGTTATGTTGGAAAACGAATTGACCGCAACTTTTTAATCGACACCGTATCTAATTTTAGTCAGCACTTTTATGTTTGCGGTCCAAATGATTTTGTACAAAACATCACCAAAATTTTATTAGATCTGGGTGCTACTTCCGATACCTTAGTTGTGGAAGGATAACAACAAAAAAAGCCAAGTCGCAATTTCTTGTTTCTTGGCTTTATTCTTTTTATTTTTCTAAAATTATTACTTCACAGCTGGAGTATAATTTTGATTGTCAATTATCATTTTCGATAAAATCTCTTTTAATATCTCTGAAGTACCTCCACCGATTGGTCCTAAACGACTATCTCTAAATAAGCGTGCCAATGGATATTCTTCCATATAACCATAACCTCCCAGCATCTGCAAACAACTATAAATTGTTTCATCAGCTACCTTTGTCGATTTCAATTTTGCCATAGTTGCTTCTTTCACAACATACTCTCCTTTGTCCAATCGAGCAACTGCAGCATAATTAAATAACTTGCAATGTTCAACATCAGTTGCGTGATCTACTATAGTATGCCTTAATGCTTGAAATTTATTAATCGTTTGTCCAAAAGCCTCACGCTCTGACATATATCCTATAGTATATTCGAGGGCGTACTCTGCTCTTGCATGAGCATTTATAGCCATAATCAATCTTTCTAATGCAAAATGTTGCATAATATATGGAAATCCTTTTCCTTCTTCACCCATTAAATTTTCAAGAGGAATTTCTACATTATCAAATGCAATTTCTGCAGTATCAGAGGCTCTCCAACCTAATTTGTCCAATTTTGTAGCAGACACACCTTTAAGATTACTATCTACCAAAAACATACTTATCCCTTTATTTCCAAGTTCAGGATTTGTTTTAGCAGCCACTACATAATAATCACCATAAACACCATTTGTAATGAATGTCTTAGAACCATTAATAATATATTTATCTCCTTTTTTCACAGCCGTTGTACGCATACCCGCAACATCACTCCCTCCAAAAGGCTCAGTAATACACAATGCTCCTATTTTGTCCCCTGCAATACTGGGTGCTAAATATTCTTGTTTAATTCGCTCATCTCCTTCTGCATTTAAATGTGTCATTGCTAAATAAGAATGCGCCCACATAGCAGCTGCAAAACCTGAAGACTTGACTTTTTGGAGTTCTTCTAAAAAAATAACTGTATAAAATAAATCCAAATTCAATCCTCCATATGCTTCAGGATATTTCAATCCAAAGAAGCCCATGTCTCCAAATTTCTTCCATATAAACCGCTCAATTGCTCCAGTTTTTTCCCATTTTTCAATATGAGGTACGACTTCTTTTTGCAAAAAATCTCGCAAACTTTCTCTAAATAATTGATGCTCTTCTGTAAAGTACATTGAATTCATTACTGCGTTGTTATTTTTATGTTAGTATTCGTTTTTTTTTAAGTTATTTTTGCATTATTTCATTCAAAGTCCAAATATAACGCAATTATTTTTATTTTTTCAAGCGGAAAGCCCTTTATTTTTATCAAATCCTCAGAAGTTTTAATTCCGCCATTCATACTTCTATAGGTTACAATCTCTTTAGCTAAAGCGTACCTAAAATACGGAAACTTAGACAACTCTTTTACAGAAACACTATTGATGTGTATCTTATTTATAGGCGGAGTATTTGCAATTTTAAAATGTTTATTCAATTCGGCAATAACTTCTGGCGACAATCCCCACACATCTACCATTTGTTCCATACTTACAAAACCTCCAAACGATTCTTTTTGTTTTAAAATTCGATCTGAAATCCCATCACCAATACCATAAATTTTAACCAAATCTTCTTTCGTCGCTTTGTTGATATCCAGAACTACAATTTTTTCTTTTTTCCCAAAATCCTTAAAGTTTGATTTTTCATAAGACACAAATTGCTTTTTATTTTTAACCCAATCTGGAAATTTAAAATAGGGAGAAATAACAGCTAACAATGAATCGGAAACCTTAGTGATATTCTGAAATTCTTCTGCTGTATTTACATACTTATTGGTCTTTCGAAAAGCCAACAACCTATCTATTTCCAACACTTTCATACCCAATTTATACCCTTTGAAATCGGTTATAAAATTGGGATTAAAAGGATACATTTTATAGGTATCATCCGCCGTAATAACTTTCATCGAGTCTATTTCAATTTGCATTGAAAGCCATTTTTCTTCATCTTTTGAAATGATTTTCGGAGAAGAAAAGTCGACAAAGAAATACAGCAATTGTATCACAATAATTAAACCGACAAGAACAGACAGACCAATCCGTTGTTCTTTGTTAAAAACAAAATATTCCTTAAACATATGTGGCGTATAGGCATTTATAAATCGAAAACCGAAGTTCTCTTGGCGCGTATTAAATCTTTTAATTTGATTAAAAATCCTAGGGTCAAATAGACCCCGAACCATAATCCGGCTGTGACAAATGATATGTATATAAAAAATAATCGAACACTATTGGCACGCATTCCCAACCTTTCGGCAAGACGTGAAGCAATGTGAAAGCCTTGTTTTTCGAACAAATATTTTAGTTTTAAAACGAAAGACATTTTTTGATTATTATTTGATTGGCTGATCTTCCTTCACTCTCGTTCAGGATGACAATATCTGGTAGTAAAACTACAAAAATCTAATAAGCTGACCATCTAAAAATCTAATTTTTCAGTAATTCTGCCCCCACAGCACATTGAAGGCATTTACTCTTGTTACAATATTCATTTTTCAACTGTAATAATGATTGGGTTTCGAAGGCATTTTCTGCCGTAACTCCAATAGATTGGAACTTATCAATGATGCTATTTTTTTCTGCAGCAATCTGTTCTAACAAAAAAACTGCTTTTTCTCCTGAGTCTTTCCCTTGACTTGTATCATACGCAAAACGAAAGGGAACAATTGTATTGATGATTAACAAATCTATAAATGATTTGGATAACAGCTTCGTTTTCTTTGGACTCTCTTTGTCAAATTGATAATGCAATTGCCAGTATTTGCTAGGAGAAACCGAGAATATTTGATACAATTCTACAATACTTTTGGCGTGGATTATTTTTTCAAATACGTTTTGATGCTGATGGTACAAACTTGCCAATTGTGACATGCGTATTGTGGGAAAATTATCCGGTCGGAGTTTAAAAAATTGTACGAAATCAATATGAACTGGTGGTAATTTGAATTTGTATTTCAAGTATTCCCAACGAAATTTCAGATCTTTATAATAATTATCTTCTTTTTCAGATGCTAATAAATTGGCTCTTCCAAAAAAAAGAGCTTCCAAATTTCCAACCTCAAAAGCTTCTTTCCTAATGACCGAAAAGGGAATCGATTGTGCGATTTTAAAAAAAGATTCTCCATTAGTATTCAACCCGAAATTTTTAAAAAGAAAGCAAAATAAGGTCGCCTCCCAATCGTTTTGATTCATTAATAACAGATTATCAATAGGTTGTGATTTTCTTTCCAAACGTTCAAAAAACAAACGCTCCTGCCAATTTTTAAAAATAAACTGTGGAATTGTTCCAATTTCGTTCTCACAAAAAATCCAAGATTTGGTTGATTTTAGTTTTTGATATTGGTAAACTAAATTTGTCGAAACATAATTTTTAAGTTCAAAAACAGGAATTTCGGAGTTGTCTTTTCTAAAAATAGCGGCGTCGTGTTCCCAAACCACATGAAGAATTACACTATTGTAATTTTCATCCGTTTCGTGGTGGTGCAAATACCAATCGGAGGATTTGAGGTGAATTTCGATGTTTCCAGCCCATTTCTGATCGTCGATTTCAATTTGTGCGTTAAAAAAATCCGGACCAGTTTGCTGTAGATAATCGCCCACTTTAATAATGACGAGACTTTCTTTATTAGTCGTTTGAAGATTAGAAAAATCAAACTTCTTATAAAGCCAGACGTGGTGAAGAAAATCTTCTTTCATGGCGTATAAATAAAAATAATGGCTTAAATAAAAAGTAAATATAAAAAAAATCCTACAATATAAATTGCAGGATTTCAAATTATTATTTAGAAAATCTATTAAATAGATCCTATAATATCATATTTGGTAATGATATGGTGTTTTCCATTACCTAAATCAATTAAAACAGCTTGATTTTCTTTAGTAAAAAGCTTTGAAACGTCTTCAATAGCTGTGCCAATTTTGACAACAGGATAAGGTTTCCCCATCACTTCGCGAATTGGTTTTTCAGACACATTTTTATCTTCTACATAAGCTCTAAACAAATCTGATTCGTCAACAGAACCAACAAAACCAGTAATATCAATCACCGGGATTTGAGAAATTTTATATTTACGCATGCGTTCTATCGCATGAGACACTAACTCTTCAGTACGAACAATAATTAATGGCTTGTCAATATGATCTTTGATTACATCTTCAGCTTTTGTGATTTCTTCATCCAGAAAACCACGCTCACGCATCCAATCGTCGTTAAACATTTTACCTACATAACGACTTCCAGAATCGTGAAATAAAACGACAACAACATCTTCCGGTTTGAAGTGTTCTTTTAGTTGCAAAAGTCCTTTAATTGCTGAACCAGCTGAATTTCCAACAAAAATCCCTTCTTCCAAAGCAATTCTACGCGTGTAAACGGCAGCATCTTTGTCGGTTACTTTTGTAAAACCATC
This sequence comes from Flavobacterium sp., assembly GCA_039933895.1. Lineage (GTDB taxonomy): Bacteria > Bacteroidota > Bacteroidia > Flavobacteriales > Flavobacteriaceae > Flavobacterium. The sequence continues at coordinate 6,983 of JBDTNG010000109.1, forward strand.
AATAAGAGAGAAATCGACATTTTTAGGAAGAATATCCTCTCCAATTCCTTCTGTGATGTAAGAATAGATCTCATTTTCGTCAAAAATTCCAGTTTCGTGGTATTTTTTGAAGACAGAGCCATACGTATCAACTCCCCAGATTTTGATATTTGGATTTTTTTCTTTTAAATATTTGGCTACGCCAGAGATTGTACCTCCTGTTCCAACTCCAACCACAAAATGTGTGATTTTGCCATCCGTTTGCTCCCAAATTTCAGGACCAGTTTGTTCGTAATGTGCAATCGAGTTACTTGGATTATCATATTGATTTACATACCAAGAATTTGGAATTTCTTCTCCCAAACGTTTTGAAACAGAATAATACGAACGTGGATCAGTTGGTTCAACATCGGTAGGACAAACAATAACTTTGGCACCAACGGCACGAAGAATGTCGCATTTTTCTTTAGATTGTTTGTCTGAAATGACACAAATTAATTTGTATCCTTTTACAATAGCAACCAATGCCAATCCCATTCCTGTATTTCCTGAAGTCCCTTCAATAATAGTTCCTCCCGGTTGAAGACGTCCGTCAGCTTCCGCATCTTCAATCATTTTTACAGCCATTCTATCTTTGACAGAATTTCCAGGATTAAATGTTTCCACTTTTGCCAAAACTAAAGCATCAACTTCAGCAGTAATTTTATTTAATTTAACTAAGGGAGTGTTTCCAATAGTTTCTAATATGTTTTTTGCGTATTTCATTTAAGGGATAAGTTAACGGTTAATGGTTTACATCAACAAAGGTAATAATAAGAAATGTAATGATGAAATGAATCAGATTTTACGGGATTAGATTCTATTGGAAGAAATTCCAAACCAAACCGAAGCGGACAATAAAATCCTTATAAGGATAATTTGGTGCCGAAAAGTAATCACGTCCAGAAAAACTAGAGTTAAAATGCTCCGCTTTCAGAAAAATTCGGGTTTGACGCACTCGAGCATTGATAAAAAAGTCCAATAAAGGAAAATCTCCGATTTTTGTTTTGTCCTGAACATAAAACTCTCCAATCAAAGGATTGTATGTATTGCTATAGTATTTTGAAAAGTACTGAAAGGTAAATCCAGTTTGAAGATACAAAGCCTTTTTGAAAAAATAATTGGTATAATAAAGTGTATTTCTAGTGACAATTTTTGGCACGTTCAAGATATTATCTTCTTGGGTAACCTGCTGGAATAAAACGGTATTATCCAGGGCAAATTTCCCTAATCTAAATTCTTTACTGCCTTTTATTGAAAGATAATTGATGGTTTTAGTATATTGCTTTGGCGTTGAAATCACAATGGTATCTGATGTATCGTCGTCACTAAAGTACAAATGATCATCTAGAGTACTCAATTGCAATTCGGCAGAAAGCCATTGCGTTGTAGCATTCACCTTAACGGTGTTTATTTTTTCATTTTTGAAATTGTTCTTCCAATTATAACTGATAAAATCACTTTGATAAAGCGTATAATTTAAATCAGGAACTTTACTCAAATTGAGGTATTGAGCAGAAAAATGATTCTTTTCATTCCATTTGAATTGAGCAAAAACATCTACAGTTGAAAATGTTTGTTTTGAAACTGATTTTGAAAGCAAAGCATAACCATTGATTTTCTTTTTATTGTAGAAATATTTCCCGCCAACAGCATTGAGTTTGTTGTTATTTGAACTTGGAATCGTAATTAAATTATTAGAAATTATGATTCGCTTATAGAAATAATTGTATTGAAAATCTTCAATGAAAAAATTAAACTTACCAATCAATGAATTGGAAAAAGTAGCACCAAGTCTGTTATACATGATGTTATTTTTAGTTAGATCATTATAATTTGCAGAAACATAACCTTGTCCAAATCTTTCGGTTTCTGTTGTTTTGGTAAACTGAAAGAATTTTGTTTCGTAATTAAACTGATGGTCAATTGAAATGTTGTTTACATTTTCTTTAGCGTTGATTCTAAAAGTATGGTCTACGAAATACCTTTTTCCTTTCAATAATGAATTTGCATCTTCAAGATATACATCTAAACGTGCTCTTTCAGTAAACTGAGAATTCCCAGATGTAAAATCCTCAACATCTATCACCCCTCCATTTTCATCATTTGAAATATCTTGCCCCACAAGATGCAAATTGGCTATATATCTTTTATTCTTTGTAAAATAACTCGTTGTGAATCTGAAATTACCCGTGCTGGATAATGAATTAACATATTTTCCCAAAGAGCGTAACCCTTTATATGCCAATGAAAAATTGAGATTTTCCGAAGTATTTAAAGTAATAAACGCATCAACGGATTGTCCTTGTTCTAAAACCGTTTTAAAATACAATTCTGTTAATGGTGTTGCCACAGAATAATACTTTATGTCTTTGGCCTTGCTATAATTAAAGTGTTTGGCTTTGAATCCGAATTCTGGATACGAAGTAGTTTCATATAAACCAAAATCTAATGTATTATAGGTCTGTCCATCATTATTAAAAGGCAATAAACCAAAATTATCCTTTCGTAAATAATTGAATTTATAATCTTTCTGAATGGTCAAAGATGTATCTACATAAGTTGTATCTCTTTCAAGAGTCACAATTCGATACATATCTATTGGTGCTTTTGGATTTTCTTTAGGAGCTTCTCTTAAAGATTTTCTAATGGTATCGTTTTTTTTATTAGAATATACATCATTATCATCTTGTGCAAAAACACAAAAAGAAAACAGTAGGAAAAAAAATGTAATACAATACTTCATATGGCAATATTAAATGCAAAAATACACATTTGAAATTACTATTCACAAACTAGCATAAAAAAAGGGCTACCAATGGTAGCCCTTTTTAAATATTTAATCTTTTAATTATTGAATCCAGAAAGGAGTCAAAGAATTAATAGAGAATATTTGATCAACTGTAATACTAGGAACATTCCCAGAGTTTGTAGTATACTCAGAAGTTGGGTATAATAATCTTCTTGGTTTGTTAGTACGAGTAGGATTAGAGATAAGTGAGAATGGTACATTAGGGAAACCTGTTCTAACAATGTCTAAATAAGGCTCAATACCACTAATACCACATAAAGCAATCCACTTTTGAGTCATAATAGCTTCAATTTTGTTAGGAGTTCCATCCCAACCTAAACCTTGTCTAAGGTTAATAGAAAGTAAATATGAAGCAGGACTTAAATCCGATAAAGCTACAGTAGCTAAATCTTTACTGTTATAAGCAAAAGATGCAGAAATACCAGCTTCGAAGTAAGTTTTACCATCGTAACCAGCGAAATCAGGGAATACTTGAGATGCTTCAGCGATTAAGAAATCAGCTTCAGACAATGTCATAACATATCCGTCTTTAGTTGCTCCATTATTTTGAGCATCAGCAGCATTAGCACCAGTATAACCAGTAATACCAACACCAATTAATGATAATGTTGTAGGTGCAGTACCTCCAGCAATTACAGAAACATCACCTTGTTTAACCCCAACAATTGTTGTACCAGTTGTAGCTCTAAAAATTCTATTTCTTCTAGAATCAATAATACCAGTTGCGTTAACATGTGCATTAGTTAAATTACCCATTAAGATTTTTGCAATGTAATCAGAAGCTACAGTAAATGTTCTTTGTGTACCAGCTGTAGAACCATTAACGTCTGGTCCCCATACACTATAAAATGGATTATTTTGAGCTAAAACAGCACTAGAATAACCAGGATTGATAGTAACATCAGCTGTAACGAAATCATTATTTGCTGCTAAAATAGGCAATCTTGCAGCTTTCAAAGCAGCTAAATCAGTTCCTAATTGTGCATCAGATAAATTAGACAATCTCAACCACATTTTTAATTCTACAGTATTTGCGAATGAAGCCCATGCTGCTAAATCACCGTGAAACATAACATCTTGAGTATCAATAGCTGAAGCGTCAGGAGAAGCATTAGCAATTTGATTTCTAGCTACTTCTAATTGATTGATTAAATCTAAATAGATTGCTTTATCATCATCATACTTAGGAGTTAAATCTTGATCACGTTTCCATGCTTCAGAGTAAGGAGCATCACCATATAAATCTACAATATACTCTGTATAATAAGATTTCATGATTCTAGCTACACCTTGGAAATTATCATATTTACCGTCAGCATTTGGATATTTCAAAATATTATCCAAATAACCAACCCCAATATACATGTTATCCCATATAGCAGCTCTTGTAGCGGTAGTAAAGTCCATAGTAAACTCGTTTCTGTAACCACCAGTAAAGGCATTTACATTAGAAGCCCAACAATTAGACATAACGTTACCATATTCATTCATTGTTATTGCCTGTACTCTAAAAGGAGTAGTCAATGACGAAGCCAATAAATTCTCAGGTGTTAATCCGGCAAGATCCGGATTGTTTGGATCTTGATTAACATCAAGGTAATTTGAACATGATGTTAATAAAGCCAATCCAAGAAAAATATAAACTATTTTTTTCATATTGTTAAATTTTTAAAAAGTTAAATTAACACTAAAACCATATGTTTTAGTAGATGGGTATTGGCCAGTTTGAATATAACCAATTCCATTTGCGCTCGTATTATCAGCTGTAGTATTTCTAACAGCACCATTTTGGTTAGATGTAGAGAATAAATTAGAAGCTTCAGGATCAGCATAACCTTTATTGTTTTTAGCTAAAACAATAAATGGATTTCTTGCATTGATACCAAATCTTAATGACGCAATGTGTAATTTATCAGTTATTTTCGAAGGCAAACCATAGCTTAAAGCAATTTCACGAATTTTCAGCGCAGTACCATCAATTAAATTGAATTCACCAACTCTAGAAACAGCACCGTAATAATCGATAACACCTGTACCAGCAGCATAACCAACAGCTGAAGTTACTAAAGGCACAACAGAACCATCATTAGCAGTATAAATTCCTGAACCAGGCGCAGTTTGAACTGATGAGTTTGGATAAACGAATCCATTATCACGGTCAAAATCAGCAGATTCTACTAAGTGACCAGACCAAGTTAAGTTATATTTAGTTTCAGATAAGAAAGAAGCACCTGCTCTGTAATCTCCAGAGACAGCTAATCTTAAACCTTTCCAGTCAAAACTGTTTGAGAAATTAATAATATAATCCGGAGTAGCTTTTCCTAAGTTAGAAAGATTACTATTGATTAATGGAACTCCATTTGATCCAACAATAACTCTACCCTCACCATCTCTTTGGAAAGTAGTACCTTTGATCATTGGGAATTCTTCTCCAACAACAGCGTAAACTCCACCAACAATATTACTAGCAACACCTCCATTGAATAATAAAAGTTCTTTTGAATCACCTCCTAAAGAAGTAATTTTAGAAGAAGCTGTAGAATAACCTACTCTACCACTCCATGTAAAACTTTCTGTTTTTAAAGGTGTAAAACCTAAATCAACTTCAAAACCTTTATTATCTAATGCACCAACATTTGTTTTTGATGATCCAATACCACTCGAGCTAGATGCACCAATTCTTGTAATCAAGTTATCCACTTTAGCTTTGTAAGCAGAACCATCCAGAGTTAATCTATTATTGAAGAAACCTAAACTAGCACCTGCTTCAATTGTTTTAACAAATTCTGGTTTGATTTTAAAATCTGTAGGAGCTCCGTTTGGATTGTATGAAGACAAATCACCAAATGGATATCCAGCCCCTAAAACAGCAACATTACTTAATTCATAAGCAAAAATTGGTGAAGAGTTACCTACTAAAGAGTAGTTAGCATATAATTTAGTATAGTTTAAAACTTTGTTATCTTTCAAAGCATCTAGAGCTTTAGTAGGAACAAACGATAAACCTCCTGAATAATAAGCAACTGAACTTGCAGCTACATGATTAGCAACCAAAACTGATGAATTATCAATACGCCCAGTAGCATTTAAAAACAAGTAATCTCTAAATCCTAAATCTAAGTTACCAAAGAATGAGTATTTTCTAGTTCTAACTTGATTATTAACTAAATTTCTAGGCTGTGCTGGATGCAAAACATTAGCAATATGATACCAACCTTCAATTTCTAAATCGTTACCTCCTTGAGAAATTGTTCTTGAGAATCTATCTGTTATGTTATTACCTAAGTTAAGTTTAAAAGATAAATCTTTAGTCAAATCATAGTTAAAGTTTAACAATAAATCACCATAATAATTTCTAGCGTTTGTAGCTGTATTGTAGTATGATGAAGTTTGAGAGTTATCTCCTCCTCCAGGATTATTTAAATCTTGAAACTCATTAGCATATTGCTGTTGAGTAGAACCAGTAGTTTGAATATTAGCCAAATAACTCACATCAATATGATCGTTAATCTTATATCCTAAAGTAGCACTTCCATTGAAGAAATCAACACTTCTGTTTAATCTATCATTTTTTCTAGTCCAAAATGGATTTGAATAATAAGCAGTCCATCCTTCTCCAGGTCCAGAGTTAGCAAATAATCCAACTGGAATGTTAGAAGCTGCTTGCTCTAATTGTAAAAGTGTATTTTCTGCATCAGATTGGTTTGTTATTGTAGAAATATAATTTACATTTCCGTCAATATTCCATTTACCAAATTTTTTACCTCCTTTGAAAATGAATGAATTTCTTTTCAACTGATCTCCTTCAACGATAAAGTCAGAAGTTTGTCTGTTAGCAGATAACAATGCATAAGCATCTGAACCAGTAAAGTTTAAAGTTACACCTGTTTGGTAAGTTGTACCTGTTTGGTAGTAATCTTTAATGTTGTCTTTATGAGCAACATAAGGCAATTGAAGAATATTACCATCAGCTTGAGGCAAACCAGTATCACGTATAGAACCATCTAAAGGCTCTCCCCATCCACCATTCTCGTAAGACACTTGTCCTCCGTCCCATCCTTGACCATATCTTTGTTGTCTTTCAGGTAAGAAAGAAACATTTTCAAAATCAACAGATGAATTGATACTAATAGCTAATTTGTTATCTCCTTTAGATCCTTTTTTAGTATTCACAATGATTACACCATTAGAACCTAATTCACCGTATAATGCAGAACCTCCAGGTCCTTTAACTACGTTAACACTTTCTATAATCTCTGGTGGTAAAGATTGCAATACCGCAGCAGTTGAAATAGAGTTATCTATAACGATCAACGCTTCATTATTTCCAGACATAGAACGAGACCCTCTCAACTGTATTCTTGTAGCACCATTTACACCACCAGAAGTAGTGTTAATCTGCAAACCAGAAACTTTACCAGCAAGCGATCTAACAATGTTAGGGTTAGCAGCTTGAGTAATCTCAGCAGTTTTAACTTGTTGTTGCGCAGAAGTAATAGATTGTTGGCTCTTTTTAATACCCAATGAAGTAATTACAACTGTTTCCAATTGTTTTGCATCATCCGACATTCTAACATTAATAGAATTCGAGGCATCAATCGTTCTTGTAATGTCATTCATTCCCATGAATGAGAAAACAAGCGATTCTCCTTGACTTGCTTTGATAGTAAATGTACCATCAAAATCTGTTTGAGTTCCACGTTGTGTACCTTTAACCACAACATTCACCCCTGGCAATGGTCCTGATGCATCAGACACCACCCCTTTAATAGTTTTCTCCTGAGCGAAAGAAAACTGCATTGTAAACGCTACTAATAGCGTAAAAATCCATTTGAACTTTGATCTCATATTAATTTTATTTGAGTTAGTTATTCCGCAAACTTCTTAATAATTTCTTAAATAACCAAATAATACTTCGGAATATTACAATTTTATTTAAGTTAAAAAATTTACCGGAATACAATCGGAATGATAATCACTCGATAGTAAGATGATAGATATTGCAAAAGGTTGCGTGATTTTTTATATTTTTATCAAAATTAATTTAATGCTACAGCAATATTTTTTAACAAATTATTTAGAAGCAGGCACAGATGAAGCCGGAAGAGGCTGTCTTGCAGGACCTGTCACTGCAGCCGCAGTAATATTACCCGATAATTTTCAATCGGAAATATTAAATGACTCAAAGCAGTTGTCAGAAAAAACCAGAGAAATCTTAAAGCCAATTATTGAAGAAAATGCAATTTCTTTTGCCGTTACTCATCTTGAACCTTTGGTGATTGACAAAATAAATATCCTTAATGCTTCGATAAAAGCCATGCAGGAAAGCATTTTGAAGCTAAATCCAGTTCCTTTACACATAATTGTAGACGGAAATAGATTCAAACCCATCAGCGCTATACCCTATAATTGCATTATAAAAGGCGATAGTAAATTTATGAGCATTGCCGCTGCTTCAGTTTTAGCCAAAACATACCGTGATGCATATATGGATCGAATTCATGAAGAATTCCCCATGTACAATTGGAAACAAAACAAAGGCTATCCCACCAAAGAACATCGAGAAGCCATCAGAAAGTATGGCACAACAAAATACCACAGAATGTCTTTTAGACTTCTGCCAGAGCAATTAAAATTAGAAATTTAGATTGTTAAATTTTAGATTTGGTGCAATAGTGAAATTAAATAATCGAGCATTCAAACAATTGAACAAAATGCTTGATTATTTTTTGTTTTACTTCCTGTTCATCGACTTTATCGACACCTAACTCAACATTTAGCGATGTAACCGCTTTTCCTTTTATGCCACAAGGAATAATATTATCAAAATAACCCAAATCAGCATTCACATTCAAAGCAAATCCATGCATGGTAACCCAACGAGAAGCACGAACACCCAAAGCACATATTTTTCTAGCAAATGGCGTTCCTACACCCAACCAAACACCCGTTTCTCCTTCGCTTCTTGTACCTATAATATTATATTCTGCTAAGGTGAGAATGATAGCTTCTTCAAGGAAACGCAAATATTTATGAATATCAGTAAAGAAATTCTCCAAGTCCAAAATAGGATAACCTACAATTTGCCCAGGCCCATGATAGGTAATATCTCCACCACGGTTAATTTTGTAGAAAGTGGCTCCTTTAGCTTCCAATTGTTTTTCTGAAAGCAATAGATTTGAAATATCACCACTTTTTCCTAATGTATAAACATGCGGATGTTCTACATATAGGAAATAGTTTGGCGTTAGGTCTTCACGTTCTTCTCTCCTATTATTAATTTTAACATCGACAATTTTAGCAAAAAGGTCTTCTTGGTAATCCCAAGTCGCTTTATAATCTTTATTCCCTAAATCTTGAAGTTGGACTTTTTTGTTCATTGGAATTTATTTTTCGAAAATTACTTCAAAATTTAATTTGTCTGGATTATCCATATAGTCATTAAACGGATATTCTATTGTAATAGTTTTTCTGTCTTCAGAAAATAACGCAGTAGCATTTGAAACTTTTTTCACAGGTTTTGGAAAATGATACTTGATAATATATTTTGAAGATTCATAAATCATTTTATAAGCTTCGGTAGAATCGTTTTCGACTTTTTTAGTTTGCTTTTTATTGATAACCGCATTTCGGACAAATTTCTTTCCATCATACGAATAATGTAAAACTGAATTATTATCAGCAAAACCTCCTGCCGAACCAAAAGGATTTCCATCCGATTTCTTTTTACCCATACTTTGAACAGCACTCATATTTGTCATCACGTCCTGCAATTCAGAAACGCTTTTGAAATTTGTATTCATTGAAAATAAAAATTGCTTTGTATCAAAATTCATTTTCATTCCCATGTTGAAGTTTTCAATCACTTTTAATTTCGCTTGCTCTTCTTTGGAAAGTTTTGCAATACTGTCTTTTTTTTCTTCAAATATTTTTTTGAATGAAAAAGTAGAATCTACATTTTTTTGTGCTTTTAAAGAATCTTTAGGAATCATAGCCATCAAACTTGAACCGTCCATGTCGATTACATATTTTCCAGAACCGTCAGGATTAATATAAATATCTTCAGTAAAAGTGCAACTTGTTAGGGTAACAATTGAAAGTAATAGAAATAAAGCCGTTTTCATTTTTAAAATTTTCCCAAAAGTACAAAAAGTTTGCCAACTAGCCCCGATTGAAACAACACCTTGTAACGTGAAAAGCGGGAAAATGGATTGCAGATAAATCCC
>JBDTNG010000110.1:0-8498 GCA_039933895.1 Flavobacterium sp.
GTAGAGTTTTGTAAATAAGTAGTTGCAGAAGTATCGTTACCTAATAGTATATTTTTCGCATCTGTGAATGACATGCCTTTAATAGCGTCAACAAAAATAGGAGTAGACGTTTTTACGGCATCTTCTGCAGCGCGATTCAATACTTTTAAACCTTCGTCAGCTAACTTAGACATGCCAATATCACGCAAACCTTTGTCGACTTTCTTTAATTCTTCTGGTAAAAGAATTTTGACCAATTCATTTTTATAAAAACCGTCAACGTTGGTTAATTTGACAACTTGTTTGTCGATACCATTGTTTAAGGCTTCTTTTAATCCGGAGCCAATTTCAGCCTGACTCAAAATACCTGTTTGTGGTAATTGATTAATGACCTGTTGCATTTCGGCACAGCCAAAAAAAGGGAAAACGGCTAAAAGTAAGATGATTTTTTTCATAGGAATTATTTTTTGTCTTGTAAAGCAAATACTTTTTTCAATACATCGGAAGTTCTAGAACTCAAATTGGTTCTAATGTTTTTTTCTTCCACAGTAATCATTTTAAAAACACCATCAAGCGCTTTATTGGTCACATAATCTGTAATATCAGGATTTACTTTGGAAACCAAAGGAATGCTGTTGTATTTTTTGATGATGTTGGCCCAAACTACATCTGCCCCGACTTTACTTATTGATTCCTGAACAACTGGACTAAATTTTGCATATAAAGGTTTGGTAGTAGACGATTGTAAATAAACCGTTGCAGCATTTTCATTTCCGAATAAAATATTTTTTGCATCAGTAAATGACATGCCTTTGATAGCATCAACAAAAATTGGAGTTGACGTTTTTACAGCGTCTTCAGCGGCACGATTAAGCGACTTAATACCTTCGTCTGCTAAGCTGGACATGCCCATTTTTCGCAATGTTTTTTCTACTTTTTGTAATTCTTCAGGAATTAAAATTTTAACTGCTTCATTTTTATAAAATCCGTCTTCGGCAGTTAATTTTGAAACTTGTTCTGTAACTCCTTTATTTAAAGCTTCTTTTAAACCGGCAGCAATGTCTAAAGTAGAGTTGGTTTTGGTTACTGTGGTTACTTTTTTGGTCGCTTTTTTTACTAAATCCTTCAATTGTGCGTTACTAAGCATTGGAATGAATAATAACAATAACAGTATTTTTTTCATAATTATAATTTTACATCAAATATAACAAACATCATACCATTTAATAAAAGGCTTGAAACAATAAATATAAATCATAAACTTTTGAAAAAAGGTATTTTTTTGATAAAAATTAAATTTTAAATCCTCTTTTTTTTGGGAATTTCGTAAATTGCGCTTCTAAAAATGTCATTAAATATAAAATGGAGCCACAAATACCTTATCAACCTATAAATAAAGTACGAATTGTGACTGCTGCGTCACTTTTTGACGGACACGATGCAGCCATCAATATCATGCGAAGAATTATTCAAGCAACTGGTGTTGAGGTGATTCATCTTGGTCATGACAGAAGTGTGGAAGAAGTAGTAAATACAGCTATTCAAGAAGATGCTAATGCTATTGCAATGACATCTTATCAAGGTGGACACAACGAATATTTTAAATACATGTATGATTTGCTAAAAGAAAAAGGAGCAGGTCATATTCGAATTTTTGGCGGCGGCGGCGGTGTAATTCTTCCTTCAGAAATAGCAGAATTACATGAATACGGTATTACTAAAATTTATTCTCCGGATGATGGTCGTTCGATGGGATTACAGGGAATGATTAACGATTTAGTACAACGTTCCGATTATCCTGTAGGAAATGTTTTAAATGGTGAAGTAAATCATTTGGAAGACAAAAATCCAACAGCCATTGCGCGTGTTATTTCTTCAGCGGAAAATTTCCCAGAAGTTGCAAAACCTGCATTGGATGCTATTTATAAAATAAACAAAGACAGTAAAACGCCGGTTTTAGGTATTACAGGAACAGGTGGTGCCGGAAAATCATCTTTAGTGGATGAGTTAGTTCGTCGTTTTCTTATTGATTTTCCTGAAAAAACAATTGGACTAATTTCAGTCGATCCATCAAAACGTAAAACTGGAGGAGCGCTTTTAGGAGATAGAATCCGAATGAACGCGATTAATAATCCTAGAGTTTATATGCGTTCATTGGCAACGCGTCAATCTAACTTAGCCTTGTCAAAATACGTTCAGGAAGCTATTGAAGTATTGAAAGCTGCCAAATACGATTTGATTGTTTTAGAAACTTCAGGTATTGGTCAATCGGATACTGAAATCATGGACCATTCAGACGTTTCATTGTATGTAATGACACCTGAATTTGGTGCTGCTACACAATTGGAAAAAATCGACATGCTTGATTTTGCCGATTTGGTAGCCTTAAATAAATTTGACAAACGTGGCGCTTTAGATGCGATTCGCGATGTGAAAAAACAATACCAACGAAACCATAATTTATGGGATGTTGATCCAAATAAAATGCCAGTTTTCGGAACAATTGCTTCACAGTTTAACGATCCTGGAATGAATACGCTTTACAAATCCATCATGGATAAGATTGTAGAGAAAACAGGAATCGATTTGCATTCTACGTTTCAGATTACACGTGAAATGAGTGAGAAAATTTTCGTAATTCCTCCTCATAGAACTCGTTATTTATCTGAAATTGCTGAAAACAACAGAAAATATGATGAAACAGCACTTTCTCAAGTAGAAGTGGCTCAGAAATTATTTGGAATTTTCAAAACAATTGAAACTGTTTCAGGAAATGTTCCCGTTTTAACTAAAGCTGGAATTGATGAAACTATCTTAGATTCAAAAGACGAAAGCAGAAATGAATTCTTGAATCTTTTGGTGAAAGAATTCGACCGTGTAAAAATGAATTTAGATCCTTACAATTGGGAAATCATTTTAACTTGGGATGAAAAAGTAAGCAAATACAAAAATCCATTTTACTCTTTCAAAGTAAGGGATAAAGAAATAAAAATTGCAACACACACTGAGAGTTTATCTCATTCTCAAATTCCTAAAGTATCCTTACCAAAGTATCAAGCTTGGGGTGATATTTTAAAATGGAATTTACAGGAAAATGTACCAGGAGAGTTCCCTTTTACGTCAGGGTTGTATCCGTTTAAACGTGAAGGTGAAGATCCATCAAGGATGTTTGCTGGAGAAGGTGGCCCAGAAAGAACGAACAAGCGTTTCCATTACGTAAGTGCTGGATTGCCTGCAAAACGTTTATCAACTGCTTTTGATAGTGTGACTTTGTATGGAAATGACCCACACATTCGCCCTGATATTTATGGAAAAATTGGTAATGCCGGAGTTTCTATTTGTTGTTTGGATGATGCTAAAAAATTATATTCTGGTTTCGATTTGAGTCATCCAATGACGTCAGTTTCGATGACTATTAACGGACCAGCACCAATGTTGCTTGGTTTCTTTATGAATGCAGCTATCGACCAGAATTGCGAAAAGTACATCAAAGAAAACGGACTTGAGGTTGAGGTTGAAGAAAAAATTAACAAAATTTATAAGGAGAAAGGAGTAGAGCGTCCACATTATCAAGGTGATCTGCCTCATGGAAATGATGGGTTAGGATTGATGCTTTTAGGTGTAACCGGAGATTTGGTTTTACCTGCGGATGTTTATAATGATATTAAAATTAAAACGTTAGCACAAGTTCGTGGAACGGTTCAAGCGGATATTTTAAAAGAAGATCAAGCACAAAATACTTGTATTTTCTCTACGGAGTTTGCTTTAAGATTAATGGGAGACGTTCAGGAATATTTTATTAAAGAAAACGTTCGTAATTTTTATTCGGTTTCAATTTCAGGATATCATATTGCGGAAGCAGGTGCAAATCCAATCACTCAGTTGGCATTTACTTTGGCGAATGGTTTCACTTATGTGGAATATTATTTAAGTCGTGGAATGAACATCAATGATTTCGGACCAAACTTATCGTTCTTCTTCTCGAATGGTATCGATCCGGAATATGCTGTAATTGGTAGAGTAGCGCGTAAAATTTGGTCGAAAGCCTTAAAAAATAAATACGGAGCCAACGAAAGAGCTCAGATGTTGAAATACCATATTCAAACCTCTGGCCGTTCGCTACATGCTCAGGAAATCGATTTCAACGATATCCGTACAACATTGCAAGCCTTATATGCAATTTATGACAACTGTAACTCTTTGCATACCAATGCATATGATGAGGCGATTACAACGCCTACAGAAGAGTCTGTACGTCGTGCTATGGCGATTCAGTTGATTATCAATAAAGAATTAGGTTTAGCGAAAAACGAAAATCCAATTCAAGGTTCTTTCATTATTGAAGAATTAACGGATTTGGTTGAAGATGCTGTTTTGCAAGAATTCGACAGAATTACAGAACGTGGAGGTGTTTTGGGTGCTATGGAAACCATGTACCAACGTTCGAAAATTCAAGAAGAAAGTTTATATTACGAAACTTTGAAACATACTGGAGAATTTCCTATCATTGGTGTAAATACATTCTTGAGTTCAAAAGGATCTCCAACAGTTGTCCCGGCGGAAGTTATTCGTGCTACAGAAGAAGAAAAACAATATCAAATCGTGATGTTGGATCATTTACATGAAGCGAATAATAATAAGGTAAAAGAACAAATCGAATTGCTTCAAAATGCCGCTATCAAAAACGAAAATATTTTTGCTTTATTGATGGATGCAACTAAATATTGTTCTCTTGGACAAATAACTTCAGGATTATTTGAAGTTGGTGGACAATACAGAAGGAATATGTAATACTTCAAAAAAATAATTATACAAAGCCTTTCCTCATCGAAAGGCTTTTTTTTATGTAAAAACTGCTATTTTCAATCAGTAAAAATATTTATTTATATTTGTTCAAACAACCAACTCATGCGTTTCTCAATAATTTATCTTATCTTCTTTTCTTCGCTACTTGGATATTCGCAAATTTCAGGTTGTACCGATGTAAATGCGAAAAACTACAATCCGAAAGCTGTCCTAAATGACGGTAGTTGTGTTTATAAGGAAGAAAAAATAAAGTAGACAAATCCCTTACTTCTAAGTGATAAGTTGAAAGAAACTTCAGGTCTCATACATTGGAATAATCGGCTGTGGACACACAATGATGATACAGATACCAATTTGTATGCTCTTGATACACTTACTGGGACTATTTTGGAAACCTATGAGCTCCCAAATGTAACCAACACTGATTGGGAAGAGCTTTCGCAAGATGATACTTATTTTTATCTAGGTGATTTCGGTAACAATGCTTCAGGAAATAGAAAAGATTTGCATATTCTTAGAATTGAAAAAAATACATTGTTGAAACGACAACCTAAAATTGATACCATTGCCTTCTCTTATGATAATCAGCATGATTTTACTAAACAACGTGCCAATACCACTGATTTCGATTGTGAGGCTTTTGTGGTTACGCAAGACAGTTTGTATCTTTTTACCAAAGAATGGCATACCCAACAAACAAGTATTTATACCTTGCCCAAAGTTCCTGGTAACTATAAGGTATATAAAAAAGAAAGTTATGATGTGAAGGGTTTGATTACTGGAGCTGCATATTTGGAATCCAAAAAAATAATAGCTTTGTGTGGTTATACTAAAACAGGGAGACCTTTTCTGTATTTGTTATCCGATTTTAAGGGATATAATTTCTTTTCAGGGACTAAAAGAAGGCTGAAACTACAGTCAAGATTCTGTCAAATTGAAGGGATTGCAACTATTGATGGTACTCATTTTTATTTGACTAATGAAAAGTTGCATTTCGCTGTAATCAATACTCCTCAACAGATGGAAGTGCTTGATTTGAGTCAGTTTTTTAAAAGTAAGATAATTGCTTATTAAGCTTAACTTTTTTTTATTGTTTTTTTATGATTTGATTAGCACAGGGGCCGAGTTTATATATGTAATTTTAATCTGTAAATTCTCCAAAACACTTTTCCCACAAGTTTGTAATAATTGATTTAGTAATCATCAATTAATATTAAATATTATGAAAAAAAGTGTTTTACCCAACGTGTCAAAAAGACTAGCTGGTTTGACGACAGTTTTAAGTTTTATCTTCTTGTTTTTTGCTTGTTCTGAATCCGATTCTGTATCGGAAGTCTCTTCTTCAAAATCTTCATATAAGTGTACAACTTGTAAAACGAGTCCTGAAGCATTACCTCAAAATGACAATTCAAACAAAGGCATTTACTTTGGAGTTCTAAAAGAAGGAGTGATTTTCATTGATGTAGATAATCAAAATGATGGTCAAGTTTTTGCCCGTTTAAATAACTCTACAGATTCTTTTCTTAATCTGGATAATAGTTCCAACACTGAAGACGAATACACAGCTGTTTTTTCAGGTTTAATCAACCATGTTCCCGCTACATTTGTATTTAAAGTAAGTGCAGATGGTTCTAATCCGTCAATCAGTTTCTTAGATTCTGCTGGAAAAACAATAGATGTGGATAATTTTGTTTACAAAGAAAAATCAAATGCTATGGTTGAAGTTTTTAAAGGGACTATCAGGAGAAGATATATAGGTCTTACAGGTGGGGAGCCAACTGATAAACCAGATCATGAATTGGAATCTACTGTAAATTATGAATTCATGGCAAATGTAACATATTTGTTTTCAAGAGCTACAAATGCATGGAGTGTCTTGAAAGTTAAAGCAGATAATTCTATTGAAGCCAATAGAGGAACAATAAATGGAAACAAATTAATAGATGAAGATAATATAAATGCAGGAATATTGGTCTCAGACGAAGTCAGCCAAGAAATAAATTTACACGAAAATGGAAGATTGATTACTGATGCTTTTAGGGTTTGGTAATAAGTAATTTAACTTTAAAATAAAAAACACTTTAGATTTTCTAAAGTGTTTTTTATTTTAAAACTATTCTTCTAATTCTGATTCTTTTCCAAACTTTAAGGAGACCAAAACACCAACTAAAAGGGAAAGGGCAATAAAGCCAAGTGAAATCCATTCTGGAAGTTCTTCAACATACTTATGAAAAATCATTTTAAGTCCTACAAATGTTAAAATGGCAATCAAACTGTATTCTAAATAACTGAATTTCTCCAGCATATTGGCTAAGAAGAAATACATAGAGCGTAGTCCTAAAATAGCAAAGATATTGGAACTAAATACTAAAAAGGGATCTGAAGTAATGGCTAAAATTGCAGGAACACTGTCAACCGCAAATAAAACATCCATAACTTCAATAACAATTAAAGCTACAAATAACGGAGTGGCAACGTTTCTTTTTTCTTTCTGAATAAAGAATTTATCTCCGTCGGTTTCGGAGGTAATTGGAATGATCTTGCCCAAAGTCTTATATACAAAAGATTCTTTTGGTTCAAAACTATCATCTTCATTGCTGAATAACATTTTTATTGCGGTAAAAATCAAGAACCCTCCAAAAATATAAATCGTCCAGGTAAATTTATTGATAATCATAACACCAAAGAAAATCATCAATCCTCTAAAAATAATGGCGCCTATGATTCCCCAAAATAAAATACGGTGTTGGTATTTTTGTGGTATTTTGAAAGAAGCAAATATAACTGCAATCACAAAAATATTATCCACACTTAAGGACAGCTCGATCAAATAACCGGTAATGTATTTCATTGCTGCTGCTGCAGGCTTCAAGGCATCAGGATTGGCTATATGACTATTTTGGTATAACCAATAAATAACGCCAGAAAACGCAAAGGAAAGCGCAACCCAAATTCCAGTCCATATGGTGGCTTCTTTCGTGCTGATGATATGTGGTGTTTTGTTGAAAACACCCAAATCTAATGCAAGAAATAATAGCACTACGAGTAAAAATAAAATCCAAACAGTCATGGTGGTTATTTTAATTCTTACAAATATAACCTTTGATTTTGTAATAAAGAAGAGTTTGGCGAAAATGATAAAAGTTAAAAAAATAAAATTTTTGTTCATTTTTTAGGGGGTATGCTTTTTAAATTTGTAAAATATTATATATTTGCAGTAATATTTAAGGGGTATAAACTCAAAAACACAACTTTATGGCAACTTTAAGATTTCAAGCATTACAAAAAGCTACAGGGAGAAAGCCTGTTTTATTTGAAGAATTAGACAGAAAATCTGCTATTTTCGGTTCAAACGTATTTAATGACAAAGCGATGCGTCAGTTTTTAACTGAAGAAGCATACAAAGGTGTTAAAGGTGCTGTTCAGCACGGAACTAAAATCGACAGAAAATTAGCCGATTATATTGCTATGGGAATGAAAGAATGGGCTTTATCCAAAGGTGTAACACATTATACACACTGGTTTCAACCATTAACTGGAACAACTGCTGAAAAACATGATGCTTTCTTCGAAACAGCAATGGATGGAAGTGATCCAGTTGAAAAATTCGGTGGAAGTCAATTAGTACAACAAGAACCAGATGCTTCTTCTTTCCCTAATGGAGGAATCAGAAATACTTTCGAAGCTCGTGGTTATACCGCTTGGGATCCAAC
>JBDTNG010000111.1:0-2188 GCA_039933895.1 Flavobacterium sp.
CAGGAACTTGGAAACAAATCGATTTTCCGCCACCAGTTGGCATCAATCCAAAAGTGTCTTTCCCCTCCAAAACCGAATTGATAATTTCTTCTTGCGGAGACCTAAAAGCATCGTGTTTCCAATACTTTTGAAGGATTTGTATAGGAGTCTTCATCTGTCTGTTAGGCTTTGATCTAATTTTAAATTTGTCCTAAGATAAATAAAATTCTATTATCTAGGCTATCTTTTGGAACTTCAATAAGTTCATAGCCATAATTTTGATAAGTTTCGGTGAGATGATTGTAAATAAGTTTTGCTTGTTCAAAGTTCTCGTAGCGTTCATGGTCGCTTATGTATATTTCTTCCCAAGGCGGTAGAATAAATATTTTTGTGTATAAATTTTGGCGACAAGCCAAATCGAAATGTGCGGGATAACTATCGCCAATGTAGTGCATGTAGGCCAGAACGTCTGGAATTCCTCGGTCGATAAAAACTATTTCATGAGATTCATTTAAGGCATCTTCGTATTGTTTTTTTCTTCCTTCTAATAATAATTCGCTAAAAAGTAATGGTTTTTCAAGAAATAGTTGCTCAATTCCTTGTTTTTTAGCTTCTAAAGTTACTTGTCTCGAAATTTCAGGATAACAACAATACCCTTTGGCAGTCAGTCCATCTATAATAGTACTTTTTCCAGTTCCTGGTCCGCCAATAATGACTACAATTTCTTTGTTCACGATGTGTAAATAAGTGTGTAAAATTACCTAATCTAATTGGGATTCGAAAAATTTATTTTGAAATAATATTTTCTTATTTTTAAAAATCATAAATGCTAAATCATAAAACTAAAATCAAAACTGTATCTTTGCTATTATTTTAATTAGAAAATGGATAAGAACACTCAAGAATTTTATGATAGGTTAAAAGTTGAGTTGGAAAAGAGTTCCGATTGGCCAGCTTTGTATTTGTTTAAATTTATAGTTCCTTCATCACAAGAAAAAACAGAAAAAGTAGAACAAGCCTTTGACTGCATGGGTGCAGTCATCAAGACTACCAAATCTAAGACAGGTAAATTTACTAGCATTTCTGTAGATGTTCAGATGAAAGACCCCCAAGAAATAATCGATAAATACCTTGAAGTTTCAACAATAGAAGGTATAATTTCACTTTAATACGATGACAAAATACACCAAAGAAATAGCAAATGATGTTGTTTTTAATTTAGAATATAATTCTGAAAGAAAACATTTGATTATACCAGAATACGGTCGTCATTTGCAAAAATTAATTGATCAAGCTACTGCTATTGAGGATGTTGTTGAACGTAACAAAGCAGCAAAATATATTATTCAAGTAATGGGAACATTGAATCCTCACTTGCGTGATGTGCCTGATTTTCAACATAAATTATGGGATCAATTGTTTATCATGTCGGATTTTAGATTGGATGTAGAATCTCCTTACCCTGTTCCAACTCGCGAAGTATTGCAATTGAAACCGGATGTTTTAAAATACCCTCAGAATTTTCCAAAATACAGATTTTATGGCAACAACATTAAGTACATGATTGATGTCGCTAATAAGTGGGAGGAAGGTGAAATGAAAAATGCGTTGGTGAAAGTTATTGCCAATCACATGAAGAAATCGTATTTGAGTTGGAATAAAGACACCGTAAAAGATGATGTTATTTTTGAGCATCTTTACGAATTATCCGATGGAAAATTAAATTTAATTCAAAGTACTGAAGAACTTTTGACCACAACTGATTTGTTGAGAACAAACAAACGTGTGTCTAATAAAATTACTCCTGCTGGTCAGCCAAAAATTCAAAGTAACAAAAACACCAAAACAGGAAAACCTAATCCTACTCATAAAAACCAAAATAGAAAACCAACGAATTAAAAATTTTAGCATTAAAAATTAAAAATCCGTAATAGGTCTTTTTTAGTTTTTAATGTTAATTTTTTTTTTAATTTTTAATTTATAAAAAATGGGAATTTTCAAAATAGAAGGCGGCGTAAAACTTAAGGGTACAATTACACCTCAAGGAGCCAAAAACGAGGCGTTGCAAATATTGTGTGCCATATTATTGACCGAAGAAAAAATCACAATCAACAATATTCCAGATATAATTGATATTAATAAACTAATAACTTTATTAGGGAATTTAGGGGTTAAAATTCAAAAAAATGGT
Source organism: Flavobacterium sp. (assembly GCA_039933895.1). Taxonomy (GTDB): domain Bacteria; phylum Bacteroidota; class Bacteroidia; order Flavobacteriales; family Flavobacteriaceae; genus Flavobacterium. Next base: position 2,171 of record JBDTNG010000111.1, read on the forward strand.
TCAGGTTCATTTACTTTT
>JBDTNG010000112.1:0-10564 GCA_039933895.1 Flavobacterium sp.
CCGTTTTTTAAAGTTTCTTTTTCTGGTGGTGTGGCTAAAATAGCACCAACAGTAAACAGTCGGTCTTGAACTTCGATTAATACATTTTTGTACAATTGATTCATGTCCTGATCGCGAATAAGCCCTATATAAGAGTTTAATTCGTCGACAGTTCCGTAACTTTCAATACGAATATGGTGTTTTGGAACTCGAGTACCTCCAAAAAGTGCTGTAGTCCCCTTATCTCCGGTTTTAGTATATACTTTCATCTTATTAGATTTTATTTGTAATATATATTCGATGTAACTCGCTAAATAGCTCGTTTCATTTTTATTTGTTGATTTCTAAGACGCTAAGGTACTGAGTTTTTAAGAAACTAATTCAACAATTGATTCGACAAATCGTTGGAGTGAACCGTCACTTAAATTAAAATACAAATCGGGTTCAATACATTCAATTTCCATTAAATGCAATTCATTTTCAATGACAATGCCATCTACTCTGGCGTATAATAAATCGCCATTAAACTGATTGACTATTTTTTGTGCTTTTTCGATTAATTCGGAAGAAGGTTCAATCAAAGCGTATCGTCCTCCAAACTGAATTTGTACTCTAAAATCTCCATCGATTGGTTTTTTGTTCACACAATGCGAGAATTTTTTATTGAAAAAGATAAAAGAGGTTTCACCTAAACTTTGAATCTCAGACATAAATGGTTGCAATAACAGTTCTTTTTGAGCTGCAACAGGTAAATATTCGGTATTTATTTTGTCTAAATCGTCTATTTCAAAAACGGATGTTTGATACGCCCCACCAGAAAAAGCGGGTTTGATGACCATTTTTTTCCAATGAGAAGGAATAATTTCTGAAAGTGCAAGGTTATTGGTTTTATCAATAAAAAGGGTTGGAATGATTTTGATTCCATTCTTTTCCATGTCACGCAAGTAGAATTTATGTTTGTTTTCTTTGATGATGTCGATTGAATTTAGGGTTTTGATTCCTAGTTTTTCAATTTGGTCAAGCCAAAGATTGAATTCGGTTTCTTTCTCAAAATAATCCCAAGTATTGCGGAATATTAAATAATCGAAATCGGACCAATTAATAGTTTTGTCATCCCAAACTTTGGCACTTGCAGTAATATTATACTTTGCCAATTCAGGGATTAGAAGCTGGTCAGCGGGTGTTAATTCAGGTAAGCTTTCGCAAGTAAGTAAAGCAATATTCATTATTTACGGTTTAACTATTTTGTAGTATCACTTTCAATCAATCCATCACGCAAACGGATAATTCTGTGGGCGTGCATTGCGATATCTTCTTCGTGCGTTACAAGTATTACAGTATTTCCGTTGGCATGTATTTCTCCAAAAAGTTTCATGATTTCTTCAGATGTTTTACTGTCTAAATTTCCAGTAGGTTCATCGGCAAGGATTATAGAAGGTTTGTTCACTAATGCTCTTGCTACTGCAACACGTTGACGTTGTCCTCCAGAAAGCTGATTAGGCTGGTGGTCCATTCTATCATCAAGTCCAACTTGTGTTAATACTTCGGTAGCTCTTTTTTTTCTGTCAGTTTTTGAATAACCAGCATAAATCATTGGTAAAGCTACATTGTCTAATGCTGTTGTTCTTGGCAAAAGGTTGAAAGTTTGAAATACAAAACCAATTTCTTTGTTGCGAATTTCTGCCAGTTCGTTATCTACCATTTTACTAACATCTTTTCCGTTTAAAATATATTGACCGGAAGTTGGTGTGTCCAAACAGCCTAAAAGATTCATTAAAGTTGATTTTCCCGAACCTGAAGGTCCCATTAAAGCAACATATTCCCCTTTGTTAATGTGTAAATCGATTCCTTTTAATACGTTAATGATTTCGCTTCCGAGAATAAAATCTCTTTTGATATTGGTTATTTTAATTAATGGATTTGCCATTTTAAGGAATTTACGTTGTTGTAATTAGTACTAATAAGAGATATAATGTTACAAATATATTGATGAATTAGGAATTGTATAACAATTTGAAGGAATTATGTAAGACCCAGACATTAGATTAGTAATAATTTTACCAATAACTAATAAAGTGAAATAATAACTAAAAAGTGAAATATTATGAAAAATGTAAATTTAATTTTAGGTCTAGCCATTGTTACTTTAGGATTCACATCTTGTAAAGATGAAAAAGAAGTACAGGCACAGAAATCAGTAGACACATATGTCGTTTATGTGGATTCATTAGAAAAGGTTGATCCAGCAGAAGCTCAAGCCAATTGGGAAGCTATTGATGCGGATTACCAATTGAGAGTTAGTAATGCAGAAGCTGCTATGGAAAATCTAAAAGACAAAGAAGCTGCACAGAATAAAATAAATGCCAGTCAAGTGAAGTATGAAGCTCTAAAAGCTAAAGTTGAAGCTGAACAAAAACCAGTTGCCGAAGTCGTAATCAGTCAAAAACAAAAAGTGAGAAACGCTTTGTTTGGTGAAGGCAAAATTGGTGATGACATGAATTTTGATTGGGTAAATGCTTCAAATATTCATAGTGTTTATCAAACGTTTGTACATGCTGTTGAAGACAATAAAGATATTTACTCTCGAGAGGATTGGGATGAAGTTAAATTGATGTATGAAGCATTGGATACCAGAAAAAACACAGTTGAGAAAGAAGGACTTTCAGCTGAAGATAATAGAAAAATTGCTGGTTTAAAAATGAAATTTGCCCCAATGTACACCGTAAACAGAATGGGTGCTAAATCAGCAGAAAACTCAAAAGCGAAAGAATAATCATAATTAATTATTATTTCAAGCGAAAAATGGCAGTTGGTAACAACTGCCATTTTTTATGATAGTAATAAAAAAAATGTCCTTAAAAGAAAACCATCTTTTAAGGACATTTAAATTTCAGCAAAGAATATTATGGGTTTTGCTCAAATGTTTGATTTGTATTTGTAGCTGATTTTCTAACATTGATAACTGCTCCATCAGGTCCAATCACAAAAGCAACAAAATGCATGTTCGCTGCATTTGCTACATTAGAAGGAACTGGTACTGAAAAGTTTTGAGTTATAGTTTGGTTTGCAGCTGTTCCAGTTAACGCATCACCAGTGATAGTTGTAAGTACTTGTCTCACAACATTATCATGCCTGAAAGCTGCTATAGTACTAGCTCCACCGTAAAATGAAGTGTAATTTGTTTGATCGTAAATTAAGTTATCTTCCAATACGTAAACTACTAATTTAGCATTTGTATAGTTATCAGCAAATTTGATGTTAACATCAAGGTTTATATTTCCACTAGTTACAGTAGAGTTCATCGCTAGTCCTAATCCAACATTATTTCTAGATAAGTTTTTTGCCTGATTAATATTTGCGTTTTCTGGGTAAGTCCATTCTGTTGTTCTGTTCAACATTCCAGTAGGATAACCTGCAATAGTAGCTGCCAAAGCACCAGTATATTTCATTGGCTCTGATGAAGATCCTCCGTGAAATGCTGCTGCAACAGATCTTGTTGTAACTTCTTCTACTTTTCCAATGCTATAAGCTACTCTTGGACACCATCCACACCATGTTCCGGTGTAGTCTTCTATTAAAACATTTTTTTGAAATTTTCCAGATACTGGAGCTTCATCTACAAAAGATGTAGGAGTTGGTGATGCAACATCGGTACTGTCGCCTTTGCTACATGAAGACGCTGAAACAACCACTAGGGCAAAAAGGAGTAATTTAATCTTTTTCATAATTTTAAAGTTTAGTTGTGATTTGGTAATTAATTTCGCAAATAAAAACTTTTTTTTTTAATTAAAAACAATTTATCTTAAAAAAAAAGATTTTATTTGCACAAAAAAATCCCAAATCATGAGAAATCTTTATCTAATTGCCTTGTTTGTTAGCATTAATGTGTTTTCACAAGAATTACCGAATATTAGCCTTCAGAATATTGAAGGGAAAACTATTTCATTGAAAAATGATTTTAAAGAAAATGATAAAATTTACGTTTTTTCTTTCTGGGCTACATGGTGCGGCCCTTGTGTAAATGAATTAGACGAAATGAATGAGTTGCAAGACGAATGGAAAAAAAATATTAATGTTGAGATTATAGCCGTTGCTACTGATGATTCCCGTACGCAAAAAAGAGTAAAACCATTGGTTAAAGGAAAAGAATGGAACTATAACGTACTCTTGGATACCAATCAGGATTTTAAAAGAGCCATGTCTATCGCTAATGTTCCTTACACGATTGTAGTTAAAAACAATAAAATTGTATTTATCCAAAACGGTTATGTTCCAGGTGGTGAGAAAGATTTGTACGAAAAACTTAAAACACTATAAACCTCAAACATGAAAAATTGCTTAACCTTACTATTAGTTTTAGTATCCACTGTATTTTACGCTCAGGATCAAACACAAGAACAACCACAGGAACCTAAAAAAGATTACGGAAGAGTTTTTGGAGGTTTTGAATCCAATTCACAATGGTATCTTAACGATAAAAACCTACATATCGCACATCCAGAAGATCCTATTAGGTCTAATAATTATTTGTTTTTAAATTACAATTATAAAAGATGGACTGTTGGTATACAAGGCGAGGCTTATGAGCCTAATGCGCTTTTAAACTACAATCCTAAATATGAAAAAACCAACGTTTCTACTTATTTTATTCAATATAAATCGGATAAACTAGATGTTACTGCCGGGTATTTTTATGAGCAATTCGGAAGTGGTTTAGCACTTAGAAGCTGGGAAGACAGAGCCTTAGGAATTAACAATGCACTAAGAGGTGGAAGAATTATCTATAAACCAGTTAGTTATTTAGCATTTACCGGACTTTATGGTCAACAAAAAACAGGTTTCGATGTAGCGAATGCCGATATCTTTGGTTTCAATTCTGAAATTGGAATTTCGGATATGTTCAAAATTGAATCTTCAGATGTGACTTTAGGATTTAGCTACGTTGGAAGAGATGAAGTAACGGGAATTGTAAACCCTAATTTTGAATCACTAACAAACGTTTATTCAGGAAGAATTAGTTTTGCTCATAATGCATTTTACCTTTCTTCTGAATATGATTTCAAAACAGAAGATGCCATCGTAGAAGTTCAGAAAATTGAAAATGATTTCGTTAAACCCGGAAGTGGTTTCTTATTAAATATGGGATACTCTAAAAAAGGATTCGGTGTTGATGCTACTTTCAGAAGATTGGAAAACATGACTTTCTTCTCGGAAAGAGCTGCAAAAGGGAATCTTTACAATGATAAAATAATGAATTTTATCCCTAGTTTAACAAAGCAACATCATAATAGTTTAGCTAATATTTATGTTTATCAAGCGCAGGCTGGAGTTTCATTTCCAGATGAAGGTTTGTTAAAATCAGGTGAAATAGGAGGGCAGATAGATTTGTTTTACAATTTCAAAAAAGAGTCTGCTTTGGGAGGTAAAACAGGAACTAAAGTGTCTTTTAATGCGTCAAATTGGTACGGATTAAGTGGTGTGTATTCTTTCTATGATCCTAGAGATTATAAAACTGATTTCCTTGGTTTTGGTGAAAAATACTACTCAGATTATAATATTGAAATCGATAAAAAAATAAGTGACAAATGGCATACGATTTTCACTTATATCAACCAGTATTATAACAAGAAATTTGTTGAAGAAACTTCTGGTTTAGTGAAAACAAACATAGTTTCTGCTGAAGTTACTTATTTGTTTATGGAGGTTAAATCGATAAGACTTTTAGGTGAACACATGTGGGCCGATTCTGATAAAAAGAACTGGATGGCTGGAACATTAGAATTTAATGCCAACAAAAGTTGGTCTTTTTATTGCTCTGATTTATACAATTACGGTAATGATATTGTTGAAAAAAGAAAACACTATTACAATATTGGATCTGCTTTTAGAAAAAATTCAACCAGAGTGGCACTAAACTATGGTAGACAACGTGGTGGTTTACTTTGCGTAGGTGGAGTTTGCCGATTCGTTCCTGAAAGTACTGGTCTTTCGTTATCTATAAGTACTGCATTCTAAAAATAAATTGAATTGGAAAGCATTTAGGTTCTAATCACAAAATGCTCTTTTTCCTGTTCATTTCTAAAGAATACAAAACCCCATTGAAACGTGTCAATTGTCACCGTTACTTTGGGGTTTTCTTTTATAATTCCCCAAGTTTCTTCCATGTCTTTGGACCAATGAATGTCATCAAAAATCCAAACAGTATTGTTCGTAATAGTAGGCAGTAAATGTTCAAAATAATCTAAAGTGGCTTTTTTAGAATGATTACCATCAAAGTAGATGAATTGATAACTTGTAGTCGATAATGGACTGTTTTTAAAATAACTTTCAAATTCAGTGACTACACTTTCAACGTTATTGCAATTGAATTTTTGTAATTGAATTTTTGCAATTCCAGCAGTTTCTGGGCAACCTTCTAATGTTGTGATTTGTGCTTTTTTTCCAACGCTTCGGCATCCTAAAGAAAGGGAAGATGTCGCCAATCCTAAAGATGTACCAATTTCTAAAATGGATGCAGGTTGAAAATAACCGATAATTCTACATAATAATTCAGCACGTTTCGGAGAAACTCCTGCTGTTTTAGCAATTTTTGATATTTGACGTGTATTGCTTTTAAAAACCTTTGAACCCGCACCGAAATCATTTACTTCAATACTATTTTTATTTTGTAAAAGAGAATTTCGGTAAGCAGCTAAAATCGAATATTCTGGTTTTTTCTTTCGATCATAAAAACATTTGGTCATCAAATCATATACAAATGGCGAATGTACTCCATGTTCATTTTTGGAGAGCCAAAGGAATTTTATATATGATTTTATGATGTGCTTCACTATGTTTTCTCCTCTACCCTTCTATTTTCCCAGACAACTCAAACCAACGTTCTTCTTTCTCTTCCATTTTAATAATGACTCCTTGCAATTCGTTCGCTTTCTTTTCAATATCAGCATCTGCTACCTTTCCATCCGAAAACAATTGTTCGATTTCTTTTTTCTTAAACTCCAAATCTTTGATTTCTCTTTCAATCTTCTGAAATTCCTTCTGCTCGTTAAAAGTCAATCCTGACGTATTATTTTGCTGTTTCCAGTCTTTCTTTTCGGCTTTGTTCTCTTCTTTCTGCGCTACATCAGCACTGTCCTCATAGGCTCTGAAATCAGAATAGTTTCCAGGAAAGTTTTCAATCTCTCCCTGACCTCTGAAAACAAACAAATGATCCACAATTTTATCCATAAAGTAACGGTCGTGAGAAACAACCAATAAACATCCAGGATAATCCAAAAGGAAACTTTCTAAAACATTCAGGGTTACAATATCCAAATCATTCGTTGGCTCATCCAGAATTAAGAAATTCGGATTCTGAATCAAAACGGTACACAAATACAAACGTTTCAATTCGCCACCACTTAGTTTTTCAACAAAATCGTATTGTTTTTTAGCATCAAAAAGGAAACGCTCCAACAATTGTGAAGCAGAAATGATTTTCCCTTTCGTCAACGGAATATATTCTCCGTATTCTTTAATGATATCAATAACACGTTGTCCCGGTTTCGGATTGATACCGCTTTGTGTATAATAACCAATTTTTATCGTATCACCAACAATCACTTTTCCAGCATCTAGTGGAAGTGTTCCGGTTAAAAGATTCAGGAATGTCGATTTTCCTGTTCCGTTTTTTCCAATGATACCAATTCTGGCACCACGCTGGAAATCGAAAGTAAAATCATTTAAGATAACATGGTCTCCAAATTTCTTCGAAATCTTGTGAAGCTCAATAATCTTGCTTCCCATACGTTCCATATTGATCTCTAATTCAACCACATTTTCTTTTCGTCGGCTTTCGGCTTTTTCTTTAATTACGTAGAAATCATCCTGACGAGATTTGGATTTAGTAGTACGTGCCTTAGGTTGACGACGCATCCATTCCAATTCTTTTTTGAAAAGATTCTGTGCTTTATCTACACTCGAATTTTCCGAATTAATACGTTCTTCTTTTTTCTCTAAATAATAAGAGTAATTTCCTTTGTATTGGTATAATTTTCCGTTATCTAATTCAATGATTTCATTACAAACACGCTCCAAAAAGAAACGGTCGTGCGTTACCATAAACAAAGTAATGTTTTCTTTGGCAAAATAACTTTCCAACCATTCAATCATCTCTAAGTCCAAGTGATTGGTTGGTTCATCCAAAATAAGTAAATCTGGACGGTTAATCAAAATTATCGCTAGTGACAAACGCTTTTTCTGTCCTCCTGAAAGATTTTTGACTTTAAGTTTAAAGTCTTCCAACTTCAATTTGAACAAAATTTGCTTGAATTGTGTTTCAAAATCCCAAGCATTATGGCGATCCATATCGTCGAAAGCTTTTTGATACGCTTCTTCGTCTTCCGGCTTTTCTAACGCTTTTTCATATTGTTCAATGACTTTCAGAACCTCATTGTCTGAAGCAAAAATACTTTCTTCAATGGTCAACTCATCCTGTAAATTATGATCTTGAGACAAAAATGCCATTCTGATGTCCTTACGAACTACTACTTGTCCTGTATCTGGCTCGTCTTCACCATTGATGATTTTCATGATGCAGGTTTTCCCTGAACCATTTTTGGCAATGAAAGCAATTTTTTGGTCTTTGTTTATTCCAAAAGATAAATCCTTAAACAAGGTTCTTTCGCCAAACGACTTCGATATATTCTCTACTGATAAGTAATTCACAATGGTAATTTTTTGCAAAAGTACGTCATTGCGAGGAAGGAAGCAATCTTTTGTTGTCTTTGACGGAGAATGATTTAAAGATCATAGAGAGGAACGAAGTGATTTCCCTTTATGAGCTTGGTCGAAGCATCCCTGCAAAGAAAATAACAGCACCCAATACAATATGCAATATGTTATCAGGCCCATTCACACACAAGAAACCAAGCAATTTTGCCATTCCATCGTCCCCCATGTTGAGTAATCCTAAAACACCAAGAAAAAAGTAAACAACACCGAAGATTTTCAATACCATAGAAGCCATTGTAGGTGCTCCCCATCCAACGGTCAGAAATAATAAACCGCTAATAATATGCACACTGCTGTGTACTGTATCTGCATGAAACAATGCGTCATGGGAGTTGAAGATAATAGGATTAGGGATAAAACCCAAAATACCTACAAGTAAAAAAACAATTCCAAAAATAATAGAGGCAGTTTTTGCATTCATGATTGTTAACTTTTTGTTTAGCACTAATAAATGTACGATTTTTTGGCGAAATAACGAAAGTAATATACGGATAATCAGTGTTTTGTGTTAAAAAAGCAGCAATACTTAGTAAATAGTTAACTGTTTTGGCTGAAAAGCCATCCCTTCAGAGTGAATAGACAACCATTCGCATAGAATGAACATCCGTTAGCATAACTTTTCCCTGCTCTCTTCTCCCTGTCATTGCGAGGAACGAAGCAATCTTTTCTCTTCTCCCTTTTTTCCTTTGCAACTTTGCCACTTAAAATATACCTTTGAAAAATGCAATTATCCGTCATCATTCTTAACTACAACGTTCGTTATTTTCTCGAGCAATGTGTTCTAAGTGTTCAAAAAGCACTCGAAAACATTGAGGGAGAAATTATTGTAATTGATAATGATTCGAAAGATGACAGTTGCGAAATGATGAAACAGCGTTTTCCAAACGTCAAACTCATCGAAAATCCACTCAATCTTGGTTTCCCAAAAGGCAATAATACTGGTGTGGCTGAAGCCAAAGGCAAATACATATGCATTCTCAATCCTGATACTGTTGTTGCTGAAGATACTTTCGAAAAAGTACTAAACTTTGCCAAATCAAAATCCGATTTAGGAATCATAGGTTGCAAACTAATTGATGGTACCGGAAATTTCCTCCCCGAATGCAAACGCAGTGTGCCTACACCTTGGGTTGCGTTTACCAAAATCTTCGGATTATATAAGTCCTTTCCTAAATCAGCGTTGTTTAATCAATACTATGCACAACATTTAACCGAAAATCAAACTGGAAAAGTTGATATTCTGGTAGGTGCTTTTATGGTGATGAAACGTAATTTGTATCTCGAACTTGGCGGTTTTGATGAAAACTGCTTTATGTATTCAGATGACATCGATTTGAGCTACATGGTGTTGAAAACCGGTCGGTCAAATTATTATTTCCATGAAACTTCGGTGATACATTATAAAGGTGAAAGTACGGTTCGCGACGGAACTTATATGAAACGATTTCGCGAAGCGATGCAGTTTTTCTACAAAAAACACTTCGGAGGTTCTTTTATATTTGATTTTTTCATGCGAATGGGTGCTTTCTTTTTTTCTTTGGTAAAGAAAAATCAATCCAGACAAATTCAACCAGATATCGAAGAATATATTTTGTTTTCTGCTAATGAGTTGCTTAAAAATAAATTAGAAAAACAACTGCAAAAAAAGGTCAGTCAGATTGTTAATATTACCGAAAATGATTTATTTTCGCAGTCAAATTCAAAAGAAAAGCAAATAGAAGTTTTGTTGGATAACAACAGTTTTTCATTCAAAGAAATTATCGCTTTTTTAGAGAAGAATAAAAAGCAGTCCCGAGGCTTCGGGATAACCTTT
>JBDTNG010000113.1:0-8230 GCA_039933895.1 Flavobacterium sp.
CGCTACGATTTTGCACAATGCAGTTTATGCCGATTTTGAAAGTTTTAATGGTTAATTTTTAAATATTACTATGCAACTACCTTATTATGCCGTAATTTTCACCTCTGTTTCAACAGAAAATAGTGAAGGTTATTCTGAAATGGCTGAAACAATGGAAAAATTGGCGCAACAGCAAGAAGGTTATTTAGGAATCGAATCCGCTCGAAATGATATTGGGATTACGGTTTCTTATTGGAAAGATTTAGAGTCGATTCGAAATTGGAAACAAAATGTTGACCATCTCGAAGCGCAAAGAAGAGGCATAGTTTCTTGGTATAAATCATACAAGGTTAGAATTGCATTGGTAGAAAGAGAATATAGTTTTGAGTTATAATAATTGGAATAATTTTTGATAAAATAAACAGATGAAATATTTGTATTTGTTTTTGGTTTTATTTTCAGCATCTGTTTTTGCTCAAGACGGCTCATCTATACCTTCTATCTCAATACCGAAGACTGAGGTGCCAAAGCCAAAAGATAATCCATCTAAGTCAGAATATTCGCTTTCAAAGCCATTTGTACCAACGCGTTTTAGAACGGCTCCTAAATTTGCACCCATTTCGATGGATAAACCGATGCAAATGCAAGCGCCGCAAGCAAGTGATTTGGATCCTGGTTTGCCATTCCAAAATAAATTAAATAAACCTTTTGAAGACGGAAGAGTAATCGCTTTGGCAGGAGATAAGGATTTGGGTGAGTTTATGACGAAATCCGAATACATAACTATAATGTGTAAAGATTACAATCTAATTGACGGAGATATGATCAGGATTGTTGTTGGTGATTTAATCGTTGCATACCAAATTGAACTTGAAAAAGGTTTTAAAAGTGTTAAAGTAAGACTTCTTGAAGGCAGAAATGTTATTAATTTTATTGCTTTAAACGAGGGGCTGGGGTCTCCAAATACTGCCGAATTTCAAGTTTTAGATGATAAAGGAAATGTAGTTTATAATAACATGTGGGGATTGCTTACCGGTTATAAGGCAAGTTTTACCATTATTAAAGAATAAAAAAAACCATCATTTCGATGGCTTTTTTATTGTTATATTTTTCTAATCTGTTTTAATTTTTCTTTCCAAGTCGCTAATTCTTCTTTGTGACGTTCGATACTTTTTCTAACTTCAAGTACCATCGGATTGTCTTTTTTAGCGTTGGCAAAAAACTGAATGTTATTTTCTAATTGGAAAATTTCGTTCTGAACTTCTTCGACTTTTCTGATTAAGAAAATTTTCTCATTATCAATTTTTCTCGAATCATTAGACTCTGATAATTGATCCATTCTATTGCTAAAACGCATCATGTCGGTATCTTTTTTACTCAAACTTAATTTTTCAAAAAGAGTATCTAATATTTTATTGAATTTTCCTTCGATATGACGTCTTGCAAAAGGAACTTTTCCAAGGTTTTTCCAAGCTTCAATATGTGCTTTTATACCGTCAAGATCGGTTTTGTGGTTTCCTGTTAATTCAAATTCTTTTAAAGTCTCTAAATATGCTTTTTTCTTTTCAAAAGCTTCAATTTCGATTTCTTCGCTTTCATTTTTTACGGCGTGTAATCTATCAAAATAATGATTGCATGCTTTTTTGAATTCTGCCCAAACCGAATCAGAGAATTTTCTTGGAACATGACCAATTTGCTTCCATTCCTCTTGAATTTTCTTCATAACAGGAGTAGTAGCCACAAAGTCTTCATTATCTTGTAATTCTATAGCTCTAGCAACTAACGCGTTTTTCTTATCAAGATTTGTTTGTTGTTCTTTTTTAATGTCTTTGTAAAAAGAGTTTTTATGCACATTAAAATTACGAACCGCTGTTTTAAATTCACTCCAGGTTTGTTCGTTTATTTCCGAAGGTACTTTTCCAGCACTAAAAAAACCAGCGCGTAAAGCTTCTACTTTTTCAACTAGCGCTTGCCAACCTGAATGCGCTTCCACTTTTTCGTTTGAAATTGCTTCAATAGCAGCAATAATTTCATTTTTCTTGGCTAAATTTTCTAATTCACTACCACGTTGTTGTTCAAATAAGACTTCGCGTTTTTCATGCATTTTTTTGGTCAAATCACTAAAGATTGCCCAAATTTCTTCACGCTTTTCTCTTGAAACAGGACCAATATCTTCTTTCCAGATTTTGTGTAATGATTGCAATTCTCTAAACGCTTTCATCACATCAGCTTCGTTTATAAGCGCTTCAGCACGTGAAATAATCTTTAATTTAGCATCAAGGTTGTGCTTGAAATCAATATCGCGTGCTTCACGATCCAAATGCAGGTAATCATAAAAATTCTCTACATGAAAATGGTAATTGTTCCAAACGTGATTGTATTTGTCTTTAGGAATTGAACCAGCCGATTTCCAACGTTCTCTTAAATCGTTAAATTGTTTAAGATTGTCTTTTATGTTTTCACCTGGATTAATTAAAGTTTTTAGTTCTTCAATTAATGCCAAACGTATTTGTAAATTTGATTTTAGACTTGATTCTAAACTTTTAAAATGAACACTTTTTTTGCCTTTATAGTTATTGTATAAAGTGTCAAATCTTCCTTTTAAAGGCAAATGGTATTCAAATTCTTCTTGAGTATCAGGATTTTCATGAAGAAATTCTTCTTTTTTTTCTTCAATGAAATGATTGTATTTTGATAAAAATGCAGATTTTATTTCTTCAACATGGTTCTTAACGGCCATGATTTTTTCTGTTGATACCAAAGATTCCAATTCAGAAACTAGAGTTTCCATATCCATTGCTTCATAATTTTGCATTGGAATATCTTGACTCTCTTCTATAGTAGCATCTTCGCTGGCTTCAGCATTTAAATTTTCGATAGTTTCAATCGCTTCATTAGCAGTATCTTGTACGTCTAATTGCGATTCTTGAACTTGGTTTCCATCTGCTTGTGGCAGGTTGTCGTGTTGCTCTTCTTGCATGTTGCAGAATATTTACAGTTATTGATACGCCGAAGTTACTAAAAACACACGAAAATGAAAAGCAAAACCATCAATTAAAGTGATTTAAATTTAATTGATGGTTTCATTTATGCTGTGAATATTTAAATTTTACGCTCTACAATTTCATAGATAATAAAATCTGGCTTTTCTGCAATAATTCTTTGTTTATCGATTTTTGAGGTTGCAAAATAAGACATATTTTGAAAACGGGTATTAAAAAAAGGCATCATAAACTCACCAAATGAATCTCTGTACATAAAACCTCTGTATGATTTGGAGGTATTTTTCACATAAGCAGTTGCAATTCTATCGATAGTATCGTTTTTAATTAAAATCGGCGATTTTACTTTTTCATCTATATCATATACATCCTGATCTACAAAAACACCAAGCATCTTTGTTAAATCCATTTGTGTAATAATACCATGCGTTACAGTAAAGTCTTCTTTTTTTAATAATTCCACTTTTGGAAAATCTTTTTGTACTGCTTTTAAAACTTCCTGAACACCAATCCAGGCTCCAAAACGATTCCAATGTGTATCTGTTTTATAATATAAAATGCGTTCTTTTTTTCCTGCGATTATTTCGCTTCTTGGATCAATCACATTCATTCGACCGCTTAATGCCGATTTTATTAAATCGTATTTACGTGGAGTATTATTGGGTTTTATAGGTAAATATTCTTTGTATATTGTATTTGAATTTGGCGCAATGAAATAATAAAATTTGATGCCTAAACTGTCGCAAAAGTGTTTCATTTCATATATTTTATCTGAAGTTTTTTTAATTTCTTCGTCTGAATATTTTTGAACACCCAATGAAGCAGAAAAAATATTATCATAACTGTTTCCAAGAAAATACCAGCCATCTTTCCCATTGATAACTTTATCTGGAAGCGAACTTACTTTAATAACATTGTTCTTTAAATCGATGTATTGCTGTGATAATATTTTACGAAATGCAAAATGGTATTTGTAGTAGTTATCAAACATTTCGAATGGTCTTTTTTTGTTAAAAACCAAAGGTTCTAAGTTTTCTGTACTTCCTTTTTCATCTTGATTGGTATTACAGAAAAACAATAATGTTGGCGAAAGCAACATGATTGTAGCAATGACTAAAAATATATTTTTAACTTTCATAACGACTAGAATCTAAAGTAAATAAAAGGGTTGTAAGTATCTACTGATAAATACATCATAACAAGGTAAAGCAAAACGAGTAAGCCTGAATAATATGGAATTTCAAGGGCAACCTTATAATTTTTAACGTCCTTAAATTTATTTTGGAAATAAGGGAAAACAGGCATTGAAAATATAAAACCAAGGATTCCAACAACTAATGTCTGGCTGTTTAAAAACGACGAGGCGTGGTAAACAATTTCATTTCCATCAGAAGTTAAAAAGAACATTTTTTGTAAAAAGTGTAATGCATAAGGTAAATCTACAGCTCTAAAAAATACCCAACCAATGACAACTACTAATAAGGCATAAATATGACGAATTGGCTTCCATATCTTCTCTAAAGCTTTTTCTAAAAACAAACGTTCCGCAACTAGAAATAAACCGTGCATTAATCCCCAAATGATGAAATTCCAACTTGCACCATGCCACAATCCTGTGGCAAAGAATACAATAAAAAGATTACGATACATCATAGCAGAACTTGTTCTGTTTCCACCAAGTGGAATGTATAAATAATCTCGAAACCATGTTGATAAAGAGATATGCCAACGACGCCAAAAATCTTTGATAGAAGTTGCTATGTATGGATAATTAAAGTTTTCAAGAAAATTAAATCCTAACATTTTTGCTAAACCAATTGCCATATCCGAATAAGCAGAGAAATCGAAATATATTTGTAATGAATAAGCTATAATTCCCACCCAAGCAGCACCGCTCGTCATATATTCAGGAGAACTTGCAAAAATCTCGTCTGCAACAGAAGCGCAGGTATTGGCAATAATCATTTTCTTACCCAAACCAATAATTAATCGTTCTAAACCCATTGTGAATTTGGATCGGTCCACATGTCGGTCTTCAAGTTGCTTATCGATGTTTACATAACGCACGATTGGTCCAGCCACAAGGTGTGGAAACAAACTAACATAAGCAGCAAAATTGACAAAGCTTTTGTTGGCTTTAATTTGGCCACGGTAAACGTCTATTGTATAAGAAAGTACTTGGAAAGTATAAAAACTAATTCCCAATGGAAGGGCAACTCCTTTTATTCTAGTGTCGAAAGTAACACCGAAAAGCCCGAAAATATCACCAACGTTTTCAAGGATAAAATTGGAATATTTGTAGAAAACCAACAAGGAGAGACTGACGGAAAAAGCCAAAAACAAACCGCCTTTTCTATTCCCTCTTTCAATCATTAGCGACCCTTGAAAGTTAGCATATATTGATAAAAACATAATTACAACCAATATATATTCACCCCAAGTATAGAAGATGATATTACAAATTAGTAGAAATAAGTTTTTGTATTTTTTTGTTATGAAGTGATTGCCGAGCAATACTAATGGAAGAAATAAACAAAGAAAAATTACACTAGTAAATAACATAAGATTTAAATTTTGCCAAAACTACAAAATTTACAAGAACCAGCGATTTAAAATAAATAGAAAGTTAAGTAATTATTGCCCAAATAAAACTGAGTATTTTTTTGAATTTTTTATTGATTCCAGATTTCCCAAGCTTTTTCAGCCTGAAGAACAAGCATCTCATAACCATTTTTTATGATGGCGCCATTGGATTCTGCTTTCTTAAGAAATTCGGTTTTTTCAGGATTGTAAATCAAATCGTAGGCGATGTGTTTTGAAGTGAAATATTCATAAGGAACATCAGGCGATAATTCTGTTTTTGGTGAAGTGCCAAGGGGCGTACAATTAATTACAATTTGATAATCACCGAAAGTTGCTGCATCAAGTTGTTGATATGAAATGGTGTTTTCTTTTGCTTCGCGTGAGACAAAAATACTTTCAATATCCAATTGTTTTAAACTATAGGCAACTGCTTTTGCTGCACCTCCAGTTCCAAGAATCAGTGCTTTTTTATGATGTGTATGAAGCAAAGGTTTTAGTGATTCCATAAAACCATAATAATCAGTGTTATCTCCAATCAAGACGCCGTTTTGATCGATTTTTACGGTGTTTACGGCACCAATTTGTTTGGCATTTTCTGATAATTTATCCAAAAAAGGAATTATAACTTCTTTGTAGGGAATAGTGACATTGAATCCAATTAAATTGGTAGTGTTTTTTAAAATTTCAGGTAGTTTTTCGATCGAATCAATATCGTAATTCTCGTATATAAAGTCATTGGCTAGTCCTTTGTTTTTGAATTTATCTGTAAAATAATTTCGCGAAAAGGAATAGCCAATGTTTTTACCTAGTAACCCTAATTTTTTCATGCTAAGAATTACTTTTTATGCTTTTTAATATAATTTTGAACCATTTGCCTTTCCCAAATTACAGGGAATAATTCTTCTAAAATGGTTCTGTTTTTAAAATTTTGACGTAAACCGTTACTTAAGTGGAAAATACCTTTTTCAGTTTCATTCAACATAAAGTGCAATCCGGCAAGACGGTATTCTACTTGGTATTCTTCGGGGAAATATTCGCTGGCCTGCAATAAAGTTTGTACGGCTGCTTCAAATTCTCCTAAATACTGCAAGATGTCTGTCCAAAACAACCAAGTGTCTAACTGATAATCTCCATATTCCACTGCTTTTCTGTAACCGTATTCCGCTTCTTCAAAAAGGTTTAATGCTTTGTTGATGGCGGCAAAACGTTTCCAGTACAATTTATTTTCACCATCAATTGCGATTGCTTTATTGGCAAAATACAATGCTTTTTGATAGTTTTTTTGGCGGAAATAAAAATCAGTTATGGCAATCCAGCCTTTGTCTAATAATGGATCTTCGTAAACCGTCTGGTTGTAATATTTCAATGCTTCCACTTCGTTGCCTAGCTTCTCATTACATTTTCCTATTCGCAATAAAGCATAGGAAGTAGGATCGTCTAAGCGAATGGTTTCATTATAATTTTCGATAGCTTCTTCATAACGTTTCAATCGCTCAAGGGCTTTGGCTTTTTCCATATAAGCGCCTAGGAATTCGTCGTCAATCAGTGTGGCGTAATCGAAAGCACTCAGTGCTTCTTCGTATTTTTTAAGTCCATAATTCAATCGGCCCAACTGATGCCAAGCGATTTCGCTGTATGGATTTTTATCAATGTATTTGGTAAGAAATTCAATTGCTTCTTCATTTTGTTCTAAAAATTCGTAGCAATAAATAACATTGTATAAGCTTGATTGTTCCTCAGGATCTTCTTCAAGACACTTGATGAAATTCTCTTTAGCCAGTTCTAAATCGTCCATAAAGAGATATTCCATACCTATTAGATTGAACACATCGGCATAATCATCTGTATATTTAAGGGCAATTTTTAATAACTCAACCGCTTTTTCATGATTGTCTCTTTTTGAATGGATATTGGCTTTTTGAATGTAAATTTCCTCATTTGTAGGCTCGATGGCGTACAGTTCGTTGAGCATTTTTTCGGCAATGTCCAGTTTGTCATCAAAGACAAGCATTTCAACTTGAACGAGTTTTAATCCGGTAGATTTTGGGTGCTGTTCGAGCGCTAGTTTTAAGGCCTTTTTGGCCAGACTCGATTTACCAATATCCATGTAATGTAGTATGATATCCTCGAATTCTTCTGAATCAAAAAACAAAACCTTGTTTGTTTTTAACATTGATTCAAATTTTGATAAGGATAAATTATGATCTTCTTCTTCGTGGCTCAAATGCATACTCATTGTTTTTAGAATTATCCTTAATAAAATTAGGAAACGTTTGCGCTTTAATTAAAAATTAAAGTAATTGTTGTGAACAATTTAATTAACAAATTTTGCATGTCAACATCATTGTTCATTGGCAATGACAAGATTTAAAATTTAATTTTGATACTGATTTTTAAATTTTTAATGCTTTTTTAGCCCTGATAGTAGTGTAAATCCTTTTTATTACGGTCATTGCGGTTCTCGAAATAATGGAATAAAAAGATTGCAACGAATAGCAGGAATAGCTTCAAATAAAAAATAATTTTTAAATACTGTTCATTACTTCATTCATAGCTTCAATAATGATGCCACAACCTTCAATAATTTCTTCATTCGAAATAGTTAGTGGTGGCGTGATACGGATGGCGCAGCCTTCAAAGAGCAGCCAAAATAAAATAAGGCCTTT
>JBDTNG010000114.1:0-11481 GCA_039933895.1 Flavobacterium sp.
ATTGTACTTTTATGAAGTTTAAATCTCCCAACGGAAAATACTATTTCAGATTGATTATTGAAGAGAAAGAAATGGCTATTAGCCGAAAATATACAACACCATTGCTTTTGCAAAAAGGGATTGATGAAATAATTAAATACGGTTCAAGATCTGAGACGTTAGATTTTTCAAGTGAGGCTTTTGTGTTTCCTGATTTTCCTGAAAGTGCCTAAGAGTAAAAATTCTCATTTGAAATTGATATAAAAAAGTAAAGCCACGCTAGGCGTGGCTTAATAAAAATATTAGATATTATCTAATTATTTTTTTACTTCTTCTTTAACTGGAGCAGTAGCAGCTGGAGCAGTAGCGTCAGCAGCAGGAGCTTCTGTAGCAGTAGCAGCAGTAGTATCTGCAGGAGTAGCAGTAGCGTCAGTAGCTTCTTCCATTACTGGAGCTTCTGTAGCAGCTGGTTCTTCAGTTTTAGCAGCATCTTTACAAGATACGAAAGAAACACTCATCATAGCTACAACAGCCATACTTAAAACAACTTTTTTCATCTTACTTAATTATAAAGGTTAATTATTAATTCGAGGCAAAGATATAAATTTTTTAATATGTAAAAATATTTTTTTCTTTTTTTTTCAAAAAAATTTATTCTCCATCCACGATGTATTTATTTACAAATTCTGTGCCAAAAAATTTCTGGTTTTCAAAAATGTGAGACAGCGTCGATAATTATAAATAATTGAACGTTAATGCTTTATTTTTTCTTTGGGTGAACCAATTTCATTTCGTCAATTAAATGTTTTGCACCAGCATATTTGTCGATAATAAACAATACATAACGCATATCCACCATCACGTTTCTGCAAATAGAAGGATCGTAATGAATGTCGCTCATTGTCCCTTCCCAAACACGGTCAAAATTCAGTCCAATTAGGTTTCCTTCGGCGTCAATAGCAGGGCTTCCAGAGTTTCCTCCTGTGGTATGATTGGTTCCAATAAAACAAACTGGCATTTTTCCGTTATCGCCATATTGACCATAATCTTTGTTGTTGTATAACTCGATTAATTTCTTTGGCACATCAAATTCATAATCGCCAGGAATATATTTTTCCATAGCACCATCTAAATAAGTAACCGCATTATAATACGTAGCGTCTTTTGGTGAATAACCTTTTACTTTTCCATAAGTAACGCGTAAAGTACTGTTAGCATCTGGGAAAATACGTGTATTAGGATACAATTCCAGTTGTGCTTTCATGTATGTTCTTTGTAATGTAACTATTTTTAAATTGATTTCGTCGTATTTTGGTACTACATTTTTGGTGTAATTGTCCGCCAATGATTTTACGAAAACATAACCTTTGTCTTTATTGATTTTTTTCAAGACCGATTTTGCATCCCCTTTTAGCATCTCTTGGAATTTAGCGTAATCCACTAAATTGGATTTACCATAGATAGTAGCCGTTAAATTTTTATAATCAGCATTGATTAAAGTTGCCGGTAAAAATTGTTTTGGCGCTTTGTTTCCGTAAAGAGCAATAAGTTGTTCGAAAACTTTTTCATCTACATTTTTATTAAAATCTTTGTAGAAATCAGCCTGAGCTTTTATTAAATTTTCTTTTCTGTCGTTGAAAGCTTGTTCTCCTTTGGTCAAATAAACCTGCTCTAATTGGTATAATTTATAGCCTAAACTTAGTAATTCAGTATTTTTTGAAACGACTTCCATGAAATAATCTCTACTTACTGCATAAGGCGTAATTTCTTTGTAGTTCTTTTCGAATTCTGTCAATAAATTACCGTACTCGTTTTGTTTGCCTGAAGCGATTACTTTTTGTTGGAAATCTTTTTCAAAATCTTGCTTAAGACCTACAGCATTCGATTTCTTCAAACCTTGACTTTCCCCAATCCATTTTTTCCAATAATTGGCAACACTGGCATATTTTGAAGCATATTGAATTTTAATAGCATTATCTTTTCTCATGAATCCATCTTGTACTTTTAAGGCAGCATCACGAATTTCAATTTTGGCTGGATTCAATTCTTTTACTATTTGATCTACTGCATAAGAAGGTAAGTATTCTTGTGTTTTTCCAGGATAGCCAAAAACCATCGTGAAATCATCTTCCTGAACACCGTCTAATGAAACTGGCAAGAAGTGTTTTGGGGTATAAGGCATATTATCTTTCGAATAGGCTGCTGGACGATTGTTTTTGTCGGCATAAATTCTAAACATTGAAAAATCACCAGTATGTCTTGGCCAAACCCAGTTGTCTGTATCAGATCCAAATTTTCCTATTAATGATGGTGGTGCGCCAACCAAACGGATATCTTTGAACGTTTCTGTAACGAATAAAATGTATTGATTGCCTTCAAAAAAGGTACGTACTTTATTTTCTTGCCACGCTTCTTTTGGGAAACTTGCGGAAACTTTTGCTATATTTTCTTGTATTTTCTTTTGTTTTTCTGCTTCTGAAGTGATAGAAGCCACATCTTGTAAAACCTGAGTTGTAACATCGTTGATGCTAACAATAAAAGTCACAACCAATTCAGGATTGGGTAATTCGTCTTCCATTTTCATGGCCCAAAATCCATTGGTCAAATAATCATGATCAACTGTTGAATGATTTTGTATGGCGTCAAATCCGCAGTGGTGATTGGTTAAAAGTAATCCTTTTGGAGAAATCATTTCTGAAGTACAACCGCCATTAAATTGAGGAACGGCGTCTTTTAAACTGGAGTGATTTACGGAATAAATATCTTCGACAGACATTTTCATTCCTAGATTTTTCATTTCAGTTTCGTTCATTCCATTAAGTAACGAAGGAATCCACATTCCGCCTTGTTGTGCCTGTGTTTGAACAACAAATAAGAGAAGAAGTAATTTTAAAAATTTCATGTAAATTGGTATTTATTTTCTGCCCGCAATGTAAGAATTTAATTGAATGGGTCGTTTTTTTTAAGTTTTGATTAAGAAATCTATCTTTTTTGGAAGTAAATAACTGGTGGTTAGATTACTATATATTTCATCAGTTTGCGATTGTGGACACTAAAATGGCTTCCGTGGTACAATTTTTGAGCATTTTCATTGTGATTTTCAACTTCAAGATAAATGACTTTTAGTTTCAACTCCTGCGCTTGAATCTGAATGAAATTCATCGTTTTTTTTCCAATTCCTTTACCTCGGGCTTTTTCGGATAAGTACAATTCGTCTAGAAAACCGATGCTGCCTTTGTATTCAAAACTGAAAATAAAAGTTAGGATGACATAACCTACGATTTCTTCCTTATTGTAAATAAGCCATGCTCTTCCAAGGTTCTCATTAATCAGGAACTCTTCAAATAATTTTTTAGTTAAATCAACCTCAATAGGATAATTGTCAATGGCATAAAAATCCTGCATCATGGAAACCATTTCCTCAATATCAGAATGTACTAATGGTTTAAAAGTTGTCATTATTGATGTGTTTTAAAATCACTTCAGTAGCGCCTTTGTTCATTTGTACAAAAGTGCTGCAAATGTGTCCTTTTTCATATCTTATGTCTTCGTTTGAAATCAAATTGTCAAACGCTTCATTCAATTCGTTTTGTGAGGTAATCGAAACGCAGCCTTCTAAATTTACCAAAGCTGTGGCCTCAGCAAAATGGGAATAGTTTGGGCCAATAACAATGGGAAGACCAAAAGTAGCGGGTTCTAATAAATTATGAACACCAGGATTTCCAAAACCACCGCCTACATAGGCAATATCGGCATAGCTGTAAATTTTGGTCAAAATTCCAATAGTGTCAATGATAAAAACGGAATATTCGGCTAGGGTTTTGTTTTCTTGTTCCGAAAATAAAACCGTTTTTTTAGCAATGGCATTTTTTAACTGCTGAATTTGCTCTGACTTTATGTTGTGAGGGGCAATGATAAATTTTACGTTTTCAGCCGATTGATTGATGTAATTAATTAATAAACTTTCATCTTTTGGCCAAGAACTTCCAATGACAATCGTGGTGCTATCGTTTTTAAAATTCTCGATAAAACCCAAAGTGTTATCGCGTTCTAAAATCGAGACAACACGGTCAAATCGTGTGTCTCCAGAGATTTTTACATTATTAAAGTGGATGCTTTGCAATAGTTTTTTGGAACTTTCATTTTGAACAAAAAAATAATCGAAAGACTTCAAAGCGTTTCGGTAAAAGCTACCATACCATTTAAAAAACGATTGTTTTTCTCTGAAAATTCCTGAAATCAAATAGGTTTTGATATTTACTTTCTTCAATTCGTTGAGGTAATTCGGCCAATATTCATATTTGATGAAAAACACCAGTTCAGGATGAACTAATTTCAGGAATTGTTGGGCGTTCTTTTTGGTGTCCAAAGGCAAATAAACAGTGACATCGGCAGTTGGATTATTTTTTCGAACTTCATATCCTGAAGGCGAAAAAAAAGTAATTATAATTTTGTGTGAAGGATATTTTTCTTTTATTTTTTCAATAACTGGCAAGCCTTGCTCGTATTCGCCAAGTGATGCAGCATGAAACCAAATTGTTTTATCATCCGCTGATATTTTACTTTGTAGTGTGGTAAAAACCGATTTTCGTCCCTCCACAAAAAGTTTAATTTTTGGACTGAAAAAAGCGATGACTTTTAATAAAAAACCAGCTATTTGAACTATAATATTGTAAGAGAAAAGCATCAATAAAAATTTGTTTGCTAAAATACGTTTTCTTTAGATTATTTTCATTGGCAAGCAGGCATAAATTCTTATTTTTGTTTCTTCAAACAGTCATTAAAGATGAAAAAAATCCAAATGGTTGACTTAAAAGGTCAATACGAAAAAATAAAAGATAACGTAAACGCTTCTATTCAAGAAGTTTTAGATACTAACGCATACATCAATGGGCCACAAGTTCATAAATTTCAAAAAATGCTTGAAGAGTATTTAGACGTAAAGCACGTTATTCCTTGTGCAAACGGAACTGATGCTTTGCAAATTGCTATGATGGGATTAGGTTTGAAGCCTGGTGATGAGGTTATTACTGCCGATTTTACTTTTGCAGCCACAGTGGAAGTGATCGCTTTACTGCAATTAGTGCCAGTTTTGGTCGATGTAGAAATGGATTCTATGAATATTTGTATCGAAGCGTTTAAAAAAGCCATTACACCAAAAACAAAAGCAATTGTTCCTGTGCATTTATTCGGTCGTGCTGCCAATATGGACGCGATTATGGAAATTGCAAATGAACATAATTTATATGTTATCGAAGATAATGCACAAGCAATAGGTGCCGATTATACTTCGAAAAATGGTTCAAAAAAGAAAGTTGGAGCCATTGGTCATGTAGCTGCAACATCATTTTTCCCATCTAAAAATTTAGGATGTTATGGAGATGGTGGTGCAATTTTCACAAACGACGATGCATTAGCACACACACTTCGAGGCATTGTAAACCACGGAATGTACGTTCGTTATCACCACGATGTAGTAGGTGTAAATTCGCGTTTGGATAGTATTCAAGCGGGAGTTTTAAATGTAAAATTGCCTAATTTAGACAGTTACAATAAAGCGCGTCGCGAAGCTGCAGCCAAATACAATGCAGCTTTTGCAGGACATTCAAACATTGTTACGCCTTCATTTGATTTGAATGGAGATGATCATGTTTTTCATCAGTATACTTTGAGGATAATTAATGCCGACAGAAATGGTTTATTAGAGCATTTGTTAAGTAAAGAGATTCCTTGTGCAATTTATTATCCAATTCCTTTGCACTCTCAAAAAGCATATTTAGATGTACGCTACAAAGAGGAAGATTTCCCGGTAACAAATCAATTAGTTCAGGAAGTCATTTCTTTGCCAATGCATACTGAATTGGATGACGAACAAGTGAAATTCATCACGGATTCTGTTTTAGAATTTTTAAAATAGTCAACTATGGAATCGAAACCAAAAAGTCTGTATGTACAAATCATTATTTTCATGGTTGTTTTTGCCATCGCTTTTTTTGGCACCAAATATCTTTTGAACGCTAAAGGATAATAAACACAAGAAATTAATCGTTTAAATTATCAAATAAAAAAATCAATATCTATTGAAAATACTAGTAACAGGTGGGCTCGGATTTATAGGTTCCCACACCGTAGTAGAATTGCAAAGTAGAGGTTTTGATGTCGTTGTTATCGATAATCTTTCTAATTCATCAATTACTGTTTTAGAAGGTATTTATAACATTACGGGGCAAAAACCTGTTTTCGAAAATGTAGATTTACGAGATAAAACGGCGGTTCAGAATTTCTTTAAAAGATATCATGATATTGTTGGTGTAATCCATTTTGCTGCTGCAAAGGCAGTTGGAGAAAGTGTGAGAAATCCTTTGAAGTATTATGAAAATAATATTAACACTTTAGTTTATATACTTCAGGAATTACAACAGAAAGCAAAAGCGAATTTTATTTTTAGTTCGTCATGTACAGTTTATGGTCAAGCCAAAACAATGCCAATTACTGAAAATGCAACAGTTCAGGAAGCGATTTCTCCTTATGGAAATACCAAACAAATAGGAGAAGAGATTATTGAGGATGTGGCTAAAGTGAGTGGAATTAATGCTGTTTTATTGCGTTACTTCAATCCAATTGGCGCGCATTCTTCTGTGGAAATAGGAGAGTTGCCTATTGGCGTCCCTCAAAATTTAGTTCCTTTTATTACTCAAACAGCCATTGGCTTGCGTCAGGAATTATCAGTTTATGGAAACGATTATCCAACGCCTGATGGAACATGTATTCGTGATTATATTCATGTGGTCGATTTAGCAAAAGCCCATGTAATTTCTTTACAAAGATTAATCGAAAAGAAAAATCTAGATAAAGTAGAAATATTCAATTTAGGAACTGGAACAGGAAGTTCAGTTTTGGAGGTTATTGCTGCTTTTGAGAAGGTAAGCCAACAAAAATTGTCATATAAGATTGTGGAGAGAAGGGAAGGTGATGTAATTTCGGCTTATGCTAACACAGATAGAGCTAATAATATTTTAGGATGGAAAGCAGAACATAGTCTAGAAGAAGCTTTGGCAAGTGCCTGGAAATGGGAACAAAAAAACAGAAAATAAAAAAGGCTGGTTTAACAACCAGCCTTTAAAATTACTTTTTAGCAGATTCTTTAACATCTTTTGCAACTTCTTCTACTTTTGCAGCGCCAGTTTCAACAGCTTTGTCAACTTTCGCAGCTACAGTATCCGCAGCTTTGTCCATTTTTGCAGCTGTACTATCAGCCGCGTCAGTCATTTCTGTACCAACAGCGTCTGCAGCATCGTCTATTTTTTCCTCAGTTTTTTCTTTACATGAAACCATTAATGCGGCAACAAATGCTAAAGTTAAAAGTGTTTTTTTCATTTTTCTTAAGTTTTTTTAGAATTAATAATTAAAGATTAATATTCTAAAGGTAAAAAAAATACGATACAAATTAATTTTTAAGAGTTTTTTTATTGTCAATAATAACGGCTGTTGAATTATAGTATTGCTTGTTATGTTATACGTTTCATGGTCTGTTTTAAAATTGGTTTCTTTTCTTGCTTTACCTTTTTGGAAGATTTTATAAAACCAATTCGGCATATAATTTTTCAAATGTTTGATCTAAGTCAGTGCTAAAACCAGGATGTGGTCTTGAAGTTTGAATACTGGAGCTTCTTACCGCAGTAAGCCATCTAAAACGTTCTGCAATTTCAAATGCTGCAATTGGTCCGCCATCAATATCACCAGCACAAATTTTTGTAAACGAAGTCAAATTGAGTTCCAATTGTTCGATGTCAAATTCAGAACATAATAATTTTATTTTTTCTGATGGAATACGATGTGCAATTCGCAAGTATTTTTTCTGCTTGCAAAAAAGCAACAAACCGATATTGATAAATTCTTCGCGTTCTACTCTAGGTACTACACGAATTACGGCGTATTCATATAAGTGTTTTTCGTACATCTTGAGTTTGTTTAAAAAATACATCAGCGCTGGCCAATCGGATGGATAAAAATTGGAAATAAACTTTTTTAATTTCTTCAGGAGTAATGGTTCCATTTTCCCATTGCAACCATTCTTCGGGAATTAAATCGACAAGTTTTTTTAATACAGCATCGTTTAATTTTTTGGTAAACTCCATATGAACTTCTTCCATTTTTGTTGCTTTGGATAATAACACATGGTCTTTAATAAGCGCAAAAGGAGTTAGTGCTGCAGCTTCCCAATTGTCCCACGAATGATGAAAATAAAAAGCTGCCCCATGATCAATCAGCCAAAGTTCCTTATGCCAAATTAACAAATTAGTGTTGCGAAATGTTCTATCCACATTCGTGATAAAAGCGTCTAGCCATACTATTTTTGAGGCTAATAATTCATCACAATCGTTCACAGAAGCATCATACGTAATTGCGCCAGATAAATAATGAAGACCTAGATTTAAACCTTGACTAAACTGTAATAGATCCTGAATTTCTTCATCGGCTTCTGTTCTTCCGAAGGCTTCATCAAGCGTAGCAAAAACCAATTCAGGAACGGGCAAGCCTAAAAATCGAGCTATTTCGCCTCCTAATAATTCAGCAATTAATGCTTTTATACCATGACCAGCTCCTCGAAATTTCAAAACATATTTAAAATCATCATCGGCATCGGCCAAAGCAGGCAAAGAACCACCTTCTCGCAAAGGCGTGATATAGCGTGTTACATTTACAGTTCGTAAATTTGGTACATTCATAGTGTGAATTCTGTAATCACAAAGATATCATTAAAATAAAAAACTCCGATGTTTGGCATCGGAGTTTTCTAAGGGTTGTTGTTTTAATTATGCCGAAATAGTCTCGACTTCTTTATTGATTTTATTAACCAATCCAACCAATACTTTACCAGGACCAACTTCTGTGAATGAAGTAGCGCCGTCAGCAATCATTTGTTGTACCGATTGCGTCCATTTTACAGGAGCTGTCAATTGGATAATTAAGTTCTTTTTAATTTCGTTTGCATCCGAAACAGCGTTTGCTGTTACATTTTGGTATACTGGGCAAATTGGAGTAGCAAAAGTAGTGGCTTCAATAGCTGCTGCCAATTCTTCTCTTGCTGGTTCCATCATTGGAGAGTGGAATGCACCACCAACAGGTAAAATTAAGGCGCGTTTTGCTCCAGCTTCTTTCATGGCTTCACAAGCTCTTTCTACCGCTGAATATTCACCAGAAATAACCAATTGACCAGGACAGTTGTAGTTTGCAGCAACAACAATACCATCAATAGACGCGCAAATGTCTTCTACAATTTTATCTTCCAAATTTAATACTGCTGCCATTGTGGATGGCGTTATTTCACATGCTTTTTGCATCGCAATCGCGCGTTGTGAAACCAATTTTAATCCGTCTTCAAAAGACAAAGCACCATTGACAACTAAAGCAGAAAATTCACCTAATGAATGTCCAGCGACCATGTCTGGTTTGAAATGATCTAATGTTTTTGCTAAAATAACCGAATGTAAAAACACGGCTGGTTGTGTCACTTTAGTTTCTTTCAATTCTTCGGCAGTTCCTTCAAACATAATGTCTGTGATGCGGAAGCCTAATATTTCGTTTGCTTTTTCGAAAAGCTCTTTTGCTAATGTTGAGTTTTCATATAAGTCTTTCCCCATTCCTGTGAACTGAGCGCCTTGACCTGGAAATACATATGCTTTCATTCTAAATTGTTTTAGTTTGTTATGGCAAAAATAGTATTTTTTTTAAAAGCGTAAACCTTTCGCTAAGAGGATTTGTTTTTTAAGATGGAAAAGAGAAAACCCTGCATTCCACAACAGAATACAAGGTTTCATCATCAACCAAAATCCAACTAAATGCTATTATTGTTTCAAAAGTTGTAATTCAATGTTTAATTTTACATCTTCACCCACTAAAACACCGCCAGCTTCAAGGGCAGAATTCCAGTTTAATCCCCAGTCTTTACGATTTATTTTTCCGGAAATATTCAATCCAACTTTGGTATTTCCCCATGGATCTTTCATTAATCCACTAAATTCTGTTGGGAGTTTTACAAATTTGGTGACACCTCTCATGGTTAAATCTCCAGCCAATTCGTAATTTTCTTCGTCAATTTTGGTAAAAGAAGACGCTTTGAATGTCATTTTAGGATGGTTTTCGGCATCGAAAAAATCGGCGCTTTTCAAATGATTGTCTCTATCGGCATTTCTAGTGTCTACAGAATTGATATCAGCAGAAAATTCAATAGTAGCATTACTAAAATCATCATCTGAAGTTGTGATATTAGCATTGTAATTTTCAAATTTTCCTGATACGTTTGTAAACATCATGTGTTTTACTTTGAATCCAATTTCTGAGTGTGTTGGGTCAATTGCCCAGTTTGTTGTTGCCATAATTTTATGTTTAAACTTTTATTGTTATTTGACGAAGTAAAGTTACTTCGCTGTTGTTATTCACTTACTTAACCTAGATTAAGAAATGTTTTTGTTTTTATAAAGTCATTGGAACTTCCATCAACAGAAATTCTGCTTCTGAATTTGCTTTAATTGAAACACTGTTTGTATTCCAAATTCCAAAACCGTCTCTGGTGTTTAAGTTTTGATTGTTAATCGTAACGTCTCCATTTAAAACAAAGACATACAACCCATTTCCTTCTTTTTTGAACTGGTATTCAGTACTGAAATCTTTGTCGAATTTCCCTAAATGAAACCACGCATTCTGATGAGCCCAAACGCCTTCATCTTCCTTATTTGGCGATAAAATTTGCTGTAATTTGTTGTGACGTTCTTCTGGATTTAAAGTAATTTGATCGTAACGCGGTGCAACATCTCTTTGGTTTGGATGCATCCAAATTTGAAGAAATTTCACCTGTTCGTTAGCGTTTTTATTGTATTCACTATGACGAATTCCTGTTCCAGCACTCATAATCTGAATGTCTCCATTTTTAATCACGGTTTTATTTCCCATACTGTCTTGGTGTTCCAAATCACCTTCCAATGGAATACTGATAATTTCCATATTGTCATGTGGATGTGTTCCAAAACCCATTCCAGCAGAAACGGTATCATCGTTCAATACACGAAGTACTCCAAAATTCATACGGTCTGGATTGTGATAATTGGCAAAACTGAAGGTATGAAAACTTTGTAACCAACCATGATTAGCATTACCGCGAGTATTGGCTTTGTGTAAAATAGTATTTTCCATAATCTTTGAATTTGTGTTTTGAATAGTTTTAAGTCCTAGAGTTTCTTCAGTTTTTGAAGAGTTGTTAGCCAAAGCAGTTCCTGTAATTATTGCGGTACTTCCAAGGATTGTTTTTCGGATAAAATCTTTTCGGTTCATAACTTTATTTTGATAAGACAAAGTTACGTTAGTAGTATAGCGGGAACGCTTAACCTAGATTAAGAAATAAATTCAGGAGAAGAACAAAGTGATCTGCCACAAATTACAGTGTATCCTGGACATGTTTAAATAGAAATCAAATATCATGTAAAGGTTGTGGTTTTATTTTAC
>JBDTNG010000115.1:0-7759 GCA_039933895.1 Flavobacterium sp.
GCATTCGACAATTACACTACAACTGACGACCACGGAATGCATATTGTTGGGATTTCTAAAGATCAAAATGGCAAAGAATACTATATCGTTAAAAACTCTTGGGGAGCATCAAACGATTACAAAGGGTATTTATACATGACCAAAGAATTCGTAAAATACAAAACAACAGACATGATGGTTAACAAAAAAGCGTTGACTCCAGACATGGCTAAGAAACTAAAAGTGTAATACCAAACCCTACATAAAGAAAAACCCGTTCTAATTTACAGAACGGGTTTTTTGTTTTTAGGAGCTATTTCCTGCTATCCGCTATATCTTTTTATTACGTCATTTCGAGAACCTCAATGATCGTAATAAAAAGGATGTCGCTGCTATCAGGGCTAGGGCACTTACTTTCAATTCTTATTTTGTTTTAAGAAAAACCTTCTGATAACCACAAAGCCCATAACAAATCTAACAAATTATTCCGATCTTGTTCCTTCAACTTCCGATGTCTCTCCTGCTGAGTCCGATTTCCTTCCTGCGACTTCCGATGTCTCTCCTGCGAGTTCCGATTTACTTCCTTCCAATTAATAACAAAAAATGCCAAATACTTCTATCCTTGTTTTTCCTTTAATCGCTTTTATCACATTCGAAATTTTTATATTTGTTTTATGAACAAACAAAAAAGCTCAATTCATACAAAAGTTTTTATCAGCTATCTATCCTTAGCCCTTCTAGTGGTGATAGCTGGTTGGGTTTTATATTCTGAAAACAAGGTTTTTTCCGAAACGGAATCCAAAATAATAATAGAGAAAAACAAAATACTCAAAGTGAGCTCACTGCTTTCCAATCTATACGAAACGGAGAGTTTGGCCCGAATTACAATACAATCCTCACAAGACGCAGATTTCACAAAGTACAAAACCAAAACAGAAAGCCTAAAAACAGAAATCGACTCCTTAAAAACGTTACTAAGATCTAAGGACCAAATTCTCTTACTCGACAGCGTTAAGATACTACTGTCCCAAAAAACACAAAACATCCTTCAGCTCAAAGCCATCAAGAAAAGGACA
This sequence comes from Flavobacterium sp., assembly GCA_039933895.1. Classification (GTDB taxonomy): domain Bacteria; phylum Bacteroidota; class Bacteroidia; order Flavobacteriales; family Flavobacteriaceae; genus Flavobacterium. The sequence goes on from JBDTNG010000115.1 coordinate 1,056, forward strand.
AGCAGTGAGATTACGATAAAAAACACCATTGATACCATTTCAAAAATGGAATCCAACTTACGCAGACTCGAAATCACCGATTTTGTAAAAGATCCTTCCAAACTGGGCAATTACCAACTTTCGGTACTGAAACGTTATGTGTCGGTTTTAAACCAAAACATCCCAAACGACAGTACCAATACGTTGAGTCAAAAAACACTGGATTCGATGTTAATCCGTTCCAAAATATTACTAAACAAGGCAAAAACTGCCAATGAAGACAGAAATCTGTCCCTCAATAAAGAAGAACAAAAACTACTCAACAACGAACTTTCCATCTCGGCACAGTTGCGAAAAATACTCAATGTAATCGAAAAAGAGATTATTATCACGACTGCAAAAAACAACGCTGAAAAAGAGAACGGGCTTCAAAAGACCAACAAAATAGTGACCATTGCTGCAGTAGTTGGTCTGTTATTGACGGTTTTTTTCTCCTTACTAATCCTAAATGATTTCTCAAAATCACAATCCTATAAACAACAGCTCGAGAATGCCAACCTAAAAACCCAAAACCTGCTTAAAAACAGGGAACAGCTCATCTCCACAGTAAGTCATGACTTAAAAACACCTTTAAGTACTATTATAGGTTACACTGAACTTTTAGGTCATTCAAAAATCAATGACAAGCAAAGCTATTATACTAAAAACATCCAAAGTGCTTCCAACTACATTGCGCAACTGGTACAAGACCTATTAGATTTTACCCAAATCGAATCCGGAAAAATAACACCCGAAAACATTCCCTTTTCACTTAGCACAATTATCGATGAAGTAGCGGCAAGTATACAATCCTTACATGAAAAGAAGCAAATCCAGCTTATCATCGAAAATGCCCCCGAAGCAGAAGGAAAAATTATGGGAGATCCTTTCCGACTCAGACAAATCCTAACTAACCTGATTGGCAATGCTTATAAGTTTACCCCAAAAGGATTTATAAAAATTAGCACCAAGTTCCATGAGGACAGCAATACAATTACGATCCAAATACAGGATTCGGGCATTGGAATCAAAACAGAGCATCAAAAGTTAATTTTTAACGAATTTACCCAAGCCAATCCTAGTATCGAAAAAAAATATGGTGGAACAGGTTTAGGCCTTACCATTTCCAAAAAAATAACTCAGATTTTAGGTGGGAATCTTACTTTACAAAGCACTTTTGGAGAAGGAAGTGCTTTTCAGGTAGAAATTCCTTTAGTATATGCAGTCTCTGTAGAAAAAAACAACACAATCGTTTTAACTCCAGATAAAAGTTATACCATACTTGTTGTGGATGATGACAACAGCTTATTACAGTTAACAACGGAAATTTTACGAAAAGCAGGATTTAATGCCTTGGCTTTTTCAAATGCCAATCAAGCATTGGAAGATTTAAAGACACTGACTTTTGATCTTATCATTACTGACATCCAAATGCCGGGTATCGATGGTTTTGAATTTTTGGAAGCTCTTCAAAAAACCGAAAAACCGTATTACAATCAACAACCCGTTATTGCAGTAACTGGGATGGTTTCTCCCGACAGGGCCATTTATACCGAAGCAGGTTTTAATTGCGTCATCCCCAAGCCTTATTCCCCAGAAACAATAGTCAACACAGTAAAATCAATTCTCTTTAACACGACTATCTCAGAGCAAACAGCTATAAAAACAAGTAGCTCCAATTTATTTAATTTAGAGGTATTGCATTCTTTTTTTCCAAACGATTCCGCTTCACTTTCAAAAGTTGTTGAGTCTTTTTTAGAAAATACACAAACCAATTTGACTGCATTGGAACAAGCTTTTACAGCTCATGATACGGAACAAATTAAAGAGATTGCACACCGAATTGGCCCTATGTTTCGTCAGATTCAAGCCCATGAAGTGAGCAAAATACTCGAAGAGGTGGAAAGTGAAAATTTAAGTCAAAAGTCACTTGAAATGCAACTGTCTTTGCTAAAAGAGAGCATCAGCAAAGTTTTTATGCTTTTGAAAAAAGAAATTATTTAATCGATATTGTACAGTTTTAACTTGTTGTACAAAGTTTTACGGTTAATTTGTAACAGTTTTGCTGCTTCCGATTTATTGTTCTTCGTTTGACTCAATGCATACAGAATGGCTTCTTTTTCATTCTGCATCAGCGAAAAATCAGGCTCTTGGTTCCAGTCTTCGTTAGTGATTTCCATCGGAAGGACTGCCAACTCAATAAAATCTCCTTGCGTTAGAAGTACAGCACGTTTAATACAGTTTTGAAGTTCCCTTAAATTGCCCGGCCATTTGTACTGTTGAAAAACGTCCATAACCTCAGAAGAAAACCCTACAACACTCTTATTAAGGCGCTCATTAGCTTTCTCCAGAAAGAAATCGGCAAATACCATCAAGTCCTCATTTCGTTCACGTAAAGAGGGCGAATGAATAGAAAACTCATTAATTCTATGGTACAAATCTTCTCGGAACTGGCCTTTTTTGACAGCTTCCCGCAAATCTTCATTAGTAGCTGTTATAATTCTGATATCTACCTCAACCTCTTTGTTACTGCCCACCGGCTTTATCTTTCTTTCCTGTAGTGCTCTCAAAAGCTGAATCTGATTTTCGTAGGAAAGGTTTCCTATTTCATCTAAAAAAAGTGTTCCGTTATTGGCCGATTCAAAATAACCTGTTTTATCATGTATCGCACCAGTAAAAGAACCTTTTAAATGTCCGAAGAACTCACTTGCCGCCAATTCATTCGAAATAGCACCACAATCAACCGCAACAAAAGGCATGTTTATTCTAGAACTATTCTTATGGATATTTTGGGCAATTACTTCTTTACCAGTTCCGCTTTCTCCGATGATTAAAACCGACATGTCCGTTGGACTTACAAGCCGTATGTATTCTGCTAATTTTTTTGAAGCTGCAGAAATTCCCACAACCACTTCTTGTGTTTCTGCTTTTTTATTATGTGTCGTTGTTTTTTTAGGAGTCTCCTTCGCTTGATGGGTTTCCTGCAATGCACTAGCTACCACCAAAAGAACCTCTTCCGGATTAAAGGGCTTGGAAATATAATCACTCGCCCCATTTTTTATGGCCTTAACAGCAGTAGTTACTTCTGAATATCCTGTCATCAAAATCACTGGAATTTGCGGGTATTGTTTTTTCAATTCGGATAAAAGTAGTAATCCGTCATAATCGGGAAGTCTTAGATCGGTCAGGATAAGATCGAAAGTCTTTTTTTCTATACATTTCTTGGCTTCTTCTCCCAAAAAAGCAGTGGTTATCTCATACCCGTTCCGGGTCAGAAATTTTTCCAACATCATACAAAAAGAAACATCATCCTCAATTATAAGAATCTTTGCCATACTGCTTAGACTTTTACTGCTAATATAAAAGTTATTTTTATAAAAAAAGGCAAAAAAAGGGAGCTTGTCAAAGCAAGCTCCCTTTTTAATACATAACCTAACTTAGCTTAAAACTTATTTTTGCAATTGTTTCCCATCAGCATCAAGATATACAGTCGCGTTTTTATCTTTAATCATTAATTCAACTTTGTATTCTTTTTTCTCATTAACGAAGGCTTTAACAATCTTTGCTTCTGGTAATGATGTTTTAATGGCTGTTTTAACCGCATCTGGAAGAGTTTCTGGTTTAATCTCGGTATAATCCTCAACTACTTTTTTTGTTTCAACTACTGCTTTTTTTGTTTCGGTAGAAGAAGCTACAGAGGCGTCAGCTGTTTGTGCAAATGTGGTAAAACTTCCTAAGGCAATTGCTGCCACTAAAAATAAATTTTTCATAATACTTAATTTAATTGTTATTACTTTTTTATTATTTAATAATTTAACTACTTAATATTATGAAACAATTGTGCCAAAACTAAAAACGGCAGAATAAACCAAACAACAAGCTGTTATTAAGCATTTTATAAAATAATCAAAAGAAACAAGATTGTGGGAAATGTGGGTAAACTGGGGCGTGCATTGTGTAATTTTTACACAGTTTAATAATTATAAGATATGATTTAGTTTAAATTTCGAAGCCAATAATTGTTTTCATTTTTTGAGAACTAGGCAAAAAAAATCCCAACCTTTCGATTGGGATTTTCTATTTATGCTCTTGGTTCTTTCATTACAAAAGACTCCATGAATTTTGTAGTATAATTTCCGGCAACATAATCCGGCTCATCCATTAATTGTCTGTGGAAAGGAATTGTTGTTTTAATTCCTTCAATCACGAACTCATCTAAAGCACGTTTCATTTTGCTAATTGCTTCTTCACGTGTTTGCGCAGTTGTAATTAACTTAGCAATCATAGAATCGTAATTTGGTGGAATAGTATATCCAGCATATACGTGTGTATCTAAACGCACACCATGCCCTCCAGGAGAATGTAAAACCGTGATTTTACCTGGTGAAGGTCTGAAGTCATTATATGGATCTTCAGCATTGATACGACATTCTATAGCATGTAATTGTGGTAAATAATTTTTACCAGAAATTGGCACACCAGCAGCTACTAAAATTTGCTCACGAATTAAATCATAATCAATTACCTGCTCTGTAATAGGATGCTCTACTTGGATACGAGTATTCATCTCCATGAAGTAGAAATTACGGTGTTTGTCTACCAAGAATTCTACAGTTCCAGCGCCTTCATATTTAATAAATTCAGCTGCTTTTACTGCTGCTTCTCCCATTTTCTCACGTAAATCGTCAGTCATGAATGGAGAAGGTGTTTCTTCCGTTAGTTTTTGGTGACGGCGTTGTACTGAACAATCTCTTTCAGATAGGTGACAAGCTTTTCCGTAAGAATCTCCTACTACTTGAATTTCAATATGACGAGGTTCTTCGATTAATTTTTCTAAGTACATTCCATCATTACCAAAAGCTGCAGCTGACTCTTGACGAGCACCTTCCCAAGCTTTAAGTAATTCTTCTTCCTTCCAAACTGCACGCATTCCCTTTCCTCCACCTCCAGCTGTCGCTTTCAGCATCACAGGATAACCCATTTCTTTTGACAATTTTTGTGCTTGTTCAAACGATTCTAACAATCCTTCTGAACCAGGAACACATGGAACCCCTGCCGCTTTCATTGTAGCTTTTGCAGAAGCTTTGTCACCCATTCTATCAATCATTTCTGGTGAAGCACCAATAAATTTAATATTATGTTCTTGACAGATTTTTGAAAATTTAGCATTTTCAGACAAGAATCCGTATCCTGGGTGAATTGCGTCTGCATTTGTAATTTCTGCAGCAGCAATGATATTTGACATTTTTAAGTACGAAAGATTACTTGGCGGAGGCCCGATACAAACTGCTTCATCAGCAAATTTTACGTGTAAACTTTCAGCATCAGCTGTAGAATAAACCGCAACGGTTTTAATTCCCATTTCTTTACAAGTTCTAATTACACGAAGTGCAATTTCTCCCCTGTTTGCTATTAGTATTTTTTTGAACATCTTTTTTTAATTTAGAAAATTTGACAATTGGAAAATTTGACAATTAGAGGAAAGACTTCGAGAAATCTAGCCATCTAATGATCTAACAATCTAAATTAAGACGGATCAACTAAGAATAAAGGTTGGTCAAATTCAACTGGAGAAGAATCGTCAACTAAAATTTTAACGATTTTTCCTGAAACTTCAGATTCGATTTCGTTGAACAATTTCATTGCTTCGATTACGCATAAAACGTCACCTTTACCAATTGAACTTCCCACTTCAACAAACATTGGTTTGTCTGGAGATGGTTTTCTGTAAAAAGTACCAATAATTGGAGATTTTACAGTAATATATTTTGAACTTTCATCAGCTACTGCTGCTACAACTGGAGCTGCAACTGCTGGAGCGATTTGTTGCGGTGCTGCTTGTTGTAAAACATTTTGTGCAGGCATTTGCTGAACATAAGTTGTTTCTGTAGTCCCTTCAAGAGTTGTTCTAATAGTAATTTTTACGTCACCAGTTTCTAACTTCACTTCGGCAACGCCAGTGTTTGCTACAAATTTGATTAGATTTTGAATTTCTTTTAAATCCATGATTATCTGTTTTAGTTATATAGTTTATTATTTATTGTAAGCCCATTTTAAATAGATAGATCCCCAAGTGAATCCTCCACCAAATGCTGCAAATATAAGATTATCTCCTTTTTTAAGTTGGTGTTCGAAATCACTCAACAATAATGGTAGTGTGGCAGATGTTGTATTTCCGTATTTTTGAATATTCATTAATACTTTAGACTCATCCAAATTCATTCTTTGTGCTGTAGCATCAATAATACGTTTGTTGGCTTGATGTGCTACCAACCAATTAACATCAGCATGTGTAAGATTATTACGTTCCATGATTTTTTCACTCACGTCAGCCATTCCGGAAACAGCATATTTGAATACTGTTTTACCATCTTGAAAAACGGTATGCAAACCATTTTCAACCGTTTCTTTTGAAGCCGGTAAGATAGAACCTCCAGCATCAATTTTTAAGTAATCGCGACCAATTCCGTCTGAACGCAAAAACTCATCTTGTAACCCAAGACCTTCAGTATTTGGTTCAAATAAAACAGCACCAGCTCCATCTCCAAAGATGATGCAAGTTGCTCTATCGGTATAATCAATAATAGATGACATTTTATCGGCACCAATTAACAATACTTTTTTGTAACGTCCTGATTGTATGTAAGCTGCGGCAGTTGACATTCCATATAAAAAGCTGGAACAGG